>NZ_JBMSDU010000010.1:0-166974 GCF_049445835.1 Ancylobacter sp. VNQ12
TCTCAGCCCATGTCACGACCAGATCACCCTGAGACCCGGTCTCCCGCCGCATCGCCATCTCACACGCCCCCGTCCGAATCGCGATGTTCAGACGGAATCAGGCGAATGCGACTTCGTCAACGGGCTGTTAACTGGAAATCCCGAAGAGTTGGAGCAGGTGGCCGATGCGCCAGCGCCGAGGACGAGTAGGCCGTTTCCTTGCGATATCGATCGAGTAAGATACGCCGCGTCCTCAAGAGAAATATGCATGCTTCTGCCCCACCTACGAATTTATACAAATTTCATACGACTTTAAATAATACGCAAGGGGGCAAAAGAACCGTCCCAAAATTTTGGGTTTCGGCACTGCGCCTGTCAGGCTCTCTTGGTTGGGCTTAGGGCACGTCTCAACCCATTCTCGGTGAACTTCCTCAACAGATACATCTGTCGAATGCTAGTCGAAGGCGAGTTAAAAAGTCTATAAATACTTGAGTTGTGGCCAGATCGACCCTGCACGTTCAGCAACCGGAGACATAATCGTAGCTGTCTACATTCCTAAATACATCAGTTCGACCACTCAGATCCTAATCAGTTCGACTCCGGTAGCCGCCCCGCATTCGGCATGGATTGCCCCAGATTGGCGTTCGGCGTCGTCCGCGCTGCTGGCACCTGAACCTGCACCTTGGCGGAGGAAACCGCTGCCGCGCCGCTGGTGAGGCTTTGTTTCAGCCGGTCCGCGGCACGCTCAAGCAACCCGACGCCGGTACGCATGGCGTCAAGGATTGCGGTCGCTGCATCGGCACCGCCGCTCTTCACGGAGTCGCCGGCGCC
Source organism: Ancylobacter sp. VNQ12 (assembly GCF_049445835.1). Lineage (NCBI taxonomy): Bacteria > Pseudomonadati > Pseudomonadota > Alphaproteobacteria > Hyphomicrobiales > Xanthobacteraceae > Ancylobacter > Ancylobacter sp. VNQ12. The sequence goes on from NZ_JBMSDU010000010.1 coordinate 811, forward strand.
GTCCATGGCGGCGCGTAGTCGATCAACTGAATGGCTGTCGATGCTTTCGATCGGCGGCGGCGCCGGTATCCAGTTGTCTCCGCGACCGGGCGACGGTGCCGGGCTTGCCAGTAGGTCCGAGTGTCCGTCCTCGAAGACAGAGCCGCCGGGAACAGCTTCGTTGAAGCGCAGGGGGGCGCCGGCCGGGCGAAGCGGATTGGCGGGCGGCAGGGGCACGGTACGAAGCGGATTGGCGGCAGGCAGCGGCACGCCTGTCGCAAGATCCGTGATGTTCCCCCAATTCGCCGCCTCCAGCTTCTGCAGCCAGAGAGGCGGCGTGAACGAACCCGCGTCGATAGCCGCCCCATAGCGCTTCGCCTCGGCTTCGGCATGCGCCTGGTAGAGTCGTTCGAGCTCACCGGGCACCTGCGGAAACAGGCCGTTCTCATAGTCGATGATCGAGCCAGCGGCTGCGGCTTGATGGCGTTGCGCCGTTGCCGCAACATCTTCAGGGTTTGGCTTCCAGCCGCCCTTGATCGCCATCGCTCGAACCTCCTCGGGCGAAGACGACATGTTGAACTTCAGTCGCTCCCATGCCGACATGCCTTCCTTGCCCTTCTCCACGGCCGTGAAGAAGTCGAGTTCCCGCTGTCGCATTTCGTTGAGATTGTTGAGGCCTTCGGCCAGCCCTTCCGCCCCGCCGGTAACGCCGAGGCCGTCAAGGAACCCGCCGGCCGCGTTGGTGAGCTCCTTGAGCGAATTGCTGAGGCGGTCGACCCTGGTCTGCGAGTCGGCCAACACGCGCTTGAGGTTCGCCTCGGTGGTGCCGGCCGAGTTGTTCACCGCGTCGACATAGCCCTGATAGGCATCGGTAAGGGTGAGCATGGCAGTCACGGCCCGCCGGGCTTCCTTGTCAGTGTAGATGGACGAGATGAGCATGTTTCGCTGCGTGTCGCTCATGCCGTTGGTCATTCTGCGCAGCACGTCGATCACGGCTTCGAACTGGTTCTGGCCCTTCTTCGCCGCATCTTCCAGCACCCTGCCGATATCAATGCCGCGCTTCTTGAAGGCGTTCGCCACGGTCGGGGAGAGCGTCTTCTCGATCGCATCGCCGACCGCCGTTGCCGCCTCGCTCGAATCGCCGGACACCTGCCGCACGGTTTGCAGCATGGCGACCAGCTTGCTGGTGCCTTCCAGCCCGGTAAAGCCGAGCTTGGCGGCGGACGCCGTCAGGCTCGGCAGGTACTGTGCCATGTCCTTCAGTTCGAACTGGCCGAGCTGCCCGCCGGCCACCAGCATGTCGAAGGCGCGCTGCATCTCGCTGCCTGCCACCTTGAACGAGGTTCCCAGCGCGTTCGCCGAAGTCGATAGTTCGTCGGTGGCCGCTCCACTCGCCTGCGCCGTCGTGAGAATGGACGGAAGGAAGGCCATGGCCTCCGGCAGGCTCTTGCCCGTGGCAACCAGTGCGTCGAGGCCGGCATAGGCTTGATCGAGCGGCAGGGCGAGATCCATCGACATCTTGGCGATCTGCTTGGTCGCCTCTTTCGTTTCGGCGTCGGTGGCGCCTGCCGCCAGGCCTACACGCGTCATCTGTCGCTCAAGCGCGGCGAAGCTCTTGATCGCCGCCGCAGCGCCAATGCCGCCGAGCGCGCCGGCCGCCAGCCCGCCGGCGCGGCTAAGTCCAGCCGCGACCGCCTGATGCCGGGCGGCTGCTTTTTCGACCCTGGCGATTTGGGCAGACTTGCGGGCCGCCTCGTCCGCCACGCGTTGGGCTCTCTTGATCCGCGCTTCGACGGCGGCGAAGGCTTTCGCTGTGCGGTCTTGGGCGGAGATTTTCAGTTTGGCTTCGATTTCGCGGGCCATGGTGCATGTCCTTTCGGGTTCAGTGGCCGGAAAGCCACTTCGAGCGCAGCACGCTCCGTGCTTTCGGTTCTGGGGAGGGGGCAGAGATCGCAACGCTTGCCATCGGCGCGGCAGCGATCTTGGTCGCGGCGTCGGAGAGGGAGAGGCCCGCGGCAAACAGGCCGTGCAGCGCCGCAGTCGCGTACACGCGGCAATCAAGCGGCTCGTTCCGCACGCCGGGATCCGGCACCCATTCGATGCGGGCGACGCCTTTGAGGTAGCGCCGCACAGGGCGCTCGGCGACGAGGCCGGTAAACCAATGATAGTCGCGCTCGGCCGGCCAGTGGCAGGCCCCGGCGCCGCCATCGTCGATCCGTAGCCGCGAGAGCAGCCCGTGCTTGAGGGTGTCGACGCCGACGATATGGACCGGCGCCAGGTGCGCTATGCGCGGCTTGGGCGGGCGCTTCGGCCACGGCGGCACGCCAGGGCCACCGCGTCCCTTGATCGCCCATATGCGCCGGTTCAGCCGCTCGGCGGAGAAGGTCATCACCATGTCGGTGCGATGCCCGCCGGAATCGACGGCAGCGGCGAGCACGGGAAGATCGGGGATGGCCTTCGGATGCCGGAAACGCCGGGCGAGCAGCCGATCGAGCGCGGCCCAGACTTCCGGCCTCGAGGTGTCGCCGTGGATGATCTCATAGTCGAGCGACCAGCTCGCTTCGCCGCGGCCCCAGCCGACGAACTCCACCTCGATGCGATCGTCTTGCGTGTCGACGCCGGCGGTGATGACGGCAACGTCTTCCGGCAGCAACTCGGTCCACGGCACGTCGCAGGCGATGCCGCGGGCGGCGAGAGCATCCGGCGCCAGTGGCGCCATATCGCGATCCTCGAACGGCTCGCCAAGCTTCAGGTTGGTCCACGTCTTCAGCCGCGCGGGGTCGCGTTTCGAGGCGTGGAAGTCGACGGCGATCTCGCCCCAGCTCTCAAACGGCGAATACAGGGCGGAGAGGTGGAAGCCGGCGGTGAGGCCGTCGCCCTCGGCCGTGGGGCGCCACTCGCCTTTTGCCAGCATGGCCGGCTTGTCGGCTTCCTCGATCACGCCGCCGCAGGCCTCGCAGGCATAGAAGGCCTTGCGCGGCTCGCCGTCCGGCCAGGTAACGCCGCGCCAGGTGAGTGCCTGGTGCGTGCTGCAATGCGGGCAGGGCACGAAGTAGCGCCGCTGGTCGCTCTCGGCATAGGCCTTTTCGATCCGCGACACGCCGGCCTCTGTCGGCGTTGAGATGAGGAAGATCTTGCGCCTGCCGCGAAAGGTCACGGTGCGCTGCACGGCGAGCGCCACCGGATCGCCTTCGCCATCGGCATCAGCGGGGAAGGCGTCCACCTCGTCGAGCACGAGATAGCGCGCCGGCGTCGAGCGCAGGCCGGTCGCCGAGTTGGCGCCGGTCATGATCAGAGCGCCGCCGGGAAACTCCTTCAGGCCGACCGTATTGCCGGGATCTTTCGCGCGGGCGGGAGCGATGCGGCTGCGCAGCGCTGGCGTGCCCTCGATCAGCGGCTCGATGCGGGTGCGCGAGTTTCGGCGCACCATGTCGAGCGAGGGCCACACGGCGAGGATTAGGCCCGGCGCATGGGCGATCCAATAGCCGATGGCGTTCAGGCCGGCTTCCGTGCCGCCGGTCTGTGCCCCCTTCATCAACACCACTCGTTCGATTGCCGACGAGGTGGAAAGGCAATTCATGATCTCGGCGAGGTAGGGCACGCGGCTGGTGCGCCACGGCCCCGGCTCGGCATTGGTGCCCGGCAGTGTGCGGTTTGCATCGGCCCATTCGGTCACGGTCATCTGCAGTTCGGGCCGCAGCCCACGCCGCCAGGCCGTGTCGACCAGCTCAGTGGTGAGCTCGGCGAGGTCAGTCATGGGGAATACCCTCCAGCGGCATGTCGGCCAACGTGACCAGCTGGGAGCGCACAAGGCGGTCGAGCACGGCGACGACGGCGGCGAGGTCCGCCCCGGAGCTGGAGGCGATCTCCGGTGCCGCACGGTTCACCCAGCCGAGCCAGGCGTCCCGCTCGAGGCGGGCGCGGTTCTCGATCGTGCGCAGCGCCGCCGCACGGTCGATGACATGGCGTCCCATCTTCTCCGCCTTCAGCCGGGCGATCTCGGCCTCGGCGGCGTCGCGCACCGCACGAGACGACAGCAGGGCAGGCGAGGGCGTCACGCTATCGACCGACGCACGGCGGCGGTTCGGGTCGACGTTCGCAGCTACCCAGGCCGTACCGCGCCCGACATGGATGCGCTGGTTGGGCTCGACGGGAAGGCCGGCGGTGATGAGCTGCGACACCCGCCCAGGCGAGACGCCGAGCAATTCAGCGAAACCCTTCTTGGACAGGGTTTCCGCCGGCTTACCGCCGGCATCACCGAAAAGGGATGAGCTATGCAAATCCTGCATCCTCAACCCTTCCTCAAGCCGGGAAGTTTAGCGGCTAAAACGGGTCCGTCTGGCAAAGTCTCGCGTCGCGCCGGACCCGTGCGCCTAGGCTGGGGGAGGACCCGCGCCAGGTGCCGCAGCTCGGCCTCGATCTCGGACTTCGCTTCGTGGAAGGCCTCGGGGTTACGATGCGAGGGGACGAGGCGGCGAACACGGTTCGCCAGCTCTTCCAGCCTCGAACCCCATTCCCCGCTTGCTTCTACTGTCCAGTGACGCAGTGACGGACAGTGACGCACTGTGCCTATAAAGGGAATGCGCGTGCGCGCGTCACCCACGCGCTCGCGCCCGTCATCATGCGCGCGAGTGTGGTGTATAGGGTTTATAGGGGCGCGTGCGTCACTGTCCGTCACTGCGTCACTAATCGGGGACATCGTGCGCGTGCTCATGATGCACTTCCCTTCGGGACGTACCAGCGGATTCCGCCGGTCCCGCGCTTCGCGCTTGGCCCCCAACCGAGCCGGTCAAGACAGGCGATGATGCGGCGCTGATCGGCGGTGCCGATGCGCGACATGTCCATTCCTAGGCCGAGCGTCGCGGCGTTGCTGATGGTGACCCGCTGTTGGCCGACGAGCCATTGCCGCAGTGTCTCTTCCCAGGCGTCCGTTTCGAAACGCGCCTCCTGCTCCGGTTTGATGTGCTCGCGCTCGAAATCCGCTGTTGGCCACCATCGGCGACCTTGCAGATAGAGCTGGTAGGCCTCGGCAATGAGCTGGTCGCGGTCGCGCAGCAGCGCGTTGGGATCGATGGTGCCGACCTTCACTGGCCAATAGCGGCGCCCGCCCGTTTCGTCGCGCAGATAGGTCGCCTTGTTCGTCGTGCCGATGAAGACGCATTGGCGCGGCTGATCCACCTCTATGCGGCCATAGGGCGGTCGGAAGCGTTCCACAGAGCGGGTCAGGAAGGCCTTGAGGATGGCGTCCTCCGCCTTGCTGAGAGCCGACATTTCGGCGATCTCGATCAGCCACTTACCGCGCAGGTGCAGACTGGCGTCCTTGCCGCTGGTGACGTCCGGCATGTTGTCGGAAAACCAGTCGCCGCCGAGGATTCTACAGGCGGATGACTTCATCGCACCCTGCGGCCCTTCCAGCACGAGCATGTAGTCCGCCTTGCAGCCCGGCTCGAAGATGCGGGCCACCATCGCGATCAGGAACATGCCGCCGATCTGCGACGTGTAGAGCGTCGGCTCGCAGCCGAGATAGGTCTGCAACCATGTCGCTACGCGCGGCGTGTCATCCCAGCGAAGGCTTTCGACGTAGTCGCGCACGGGATGGTAGCTTCGCTCATGCGCTCGGATATCGACCGCCTGATAGGTCGTATCCTTGCCCAGGCGACCTAGACCGGCATACTGCAAGTACTCCTGCAGCCGGTTCACGTCGTTGTCGCACACCTGGCGCGGGACGAAGTCGTCATCAGGGAGCACGTGGCCTTTGCCCGGCGCCGGCACCGGACTTTCGAGCATCAGCGAAGCTCGGAATGCGTCATAGGAGAAGATGCCGGAGATAGCTGGATCGCTGCGCAGCGCATGAGCCGCATTCGCCAGGTTGCCGAAGGGCTTGCCTCGATCGTCCCGGGCGCAGTCCTCCAGCCAGCCCGTAGCGTGTGATACCGTCGACGCCCGAGAGCGCCGCCCTCGCTTTCCCGCTGGCACAGGCGAAATCGAAGCCGTCTCCCGGCCTTCGGGGAAGACGGCATCGATTATCGCACGGTCCGTATGGTCGGATCCGACTTCCAACTGCGTCCCTTTCGTCTTGCGGCGATAGGGAACGTGGATATGTATAGCTCACGCGGTGCCGGGGCTTCCCAAGCTGCATACGAGGGTTCGATTCCCTTCGCCCGCTCCAGCCCTTCCCCGATCGGCAGCCGGTGCCGCCGGACGTCTCAGCCCTGCCGGCTGATGAAGGCCTCGACCTTGTCGCGGTTCAGCGCGAACCATTGCAGAGCGAGGAGGACGAAGGCGTTGCCGATCGTGCCCGGAAACGGGGTGGCGAGGGCGCGGAGCGCCTCCTCGACGGTCACCAGCAGCGGGCGGGTGTGTTCGGTTTCGCCGGGCTCGCCGGCCTCGGCGGGTACCTCGGTGGAATCGATGAGGCCGAGGAACAGCGTAGCGAACTCGTCACTCACGCCAGGGCTCGGCAGGAAGGTGAGCATCGGCAGCAGCGCCCGCGGCGTCACGCCGATCTCCTCCTGGCATTCGCGAGCCGCCGCCCGTTCGATCGCTTCTCCCGGGTCGACGAGACCGGCGGCGAGCTCGATGATCTCGCCCTTGCTGGTAGCCAGATGCGCGCCGATGCGGAACTGCCGGATCAGCACGAAGCAGCCTGCCGCAGGATCATAGGCAAGGACGGCGACGACAGGCCCGACCCGCAATATGTCGCGGCGCTGGTGCAGCGGCGCGCCGCCGGCGCCGGCGATGGTGACCTCGAAGCGCTCATAGGGGCGGAAACCGTCGCCGACCGAGCGAGGCGCCTCGAAGGTCAGTTCGACGGCACGGTCGAGAATCTCGCCGAACTCTGCGCGCTCGTTCACAATCCGGCCTCGTGCGGCATGTCAGTGGGAAGCGTCGCCCGCCGTCTCCATGTCGAAGGCGGCGGCGAAGAGCGTGCGGGTATAGTCGGTCTTCGGCGCGGCGAACAGCTCTGAGGCCGTGCCCTGCTCGACCACCACACCATGCTTCATCACCATGAGGCGCGAGGCCAGCGCGGCGACGACGCGCAGGTCGTGGCTGATGAACATGTAGGTGAGGTCGCGGCGCTGCTGCAGGTCGCGCAGGAGGTCGACGATCTGCGCCTGCACGATCATGTCCAGCGCGCTGGTCGGCTCGTCCAGCACGATGAAGGAAGGTTCCAGCACCACGGCGCGCGCAATGGCGACGCGCTGGCGCTGGCCGCCGGAGAATTCATGGGGGTAGCGGTGACGCGTCTCGGGCTCCAGCCCGACATCCTCGAGCGCGGCGACCACCCGCGCATCACGTTCGTCGGCGCTGAGGCCAGGCCGATGCACGCGCAGCCCTTCACCGATGATGTCGGCGATCGACATGCGAGGGCTTAGCGAGCCGAACGGGTCCTGGAACACGATCTGCATCTCGTTGCGCTGCGCGCGCATCTCGTTGAAGCCGAGCGTGTCGATGGGCTTGCCCATGAAGACGATGGGCCCGGCGCTGGAAATCAGCCGCAGCAGGGCGAGGCCCAGCGTGGTCTTGCCGGAGCCGGATTCGCCGACGACACCGAGCGTCTCGCCGCGGCGGATGGCGACCGAGACGCCGTCCACCGCCTTGATGTTGCCGACCGTGCGGCGCAGCACGCCGGCCTTGATCGGGAACCACACCTTGAGGTCCTTGGCCTCCAGCACGACCGGCGCCTCGGGATGCGGCATCGCCGGGTTGCCGCGCGGCTGGGCGGCGATCAGCGCCTTGGTATAGGCATGCTGGGGGTGGGCGAAGATGTCCGCCACCGAGCCGGTCTCGACGATGCGGCCGTGGTTCATCACGCAGACCCGGTCCGCCACCTTGCGCACGATGCCGAGGTCATGGGTGATGAACAACATGGCCATGCCGAGGCGCCGTTGCAGATCCTTCAGCAGTTTGAGGATCTGTGCCTGCACCGTCACGTCGAGCGCGGTTGTCGGCTCGTCGGCGATCAGCAGCTTGGGCTCGTTGGCGAGCGCCATGGCGATCATTACGCGCTGGCGCTGGCCGCCGGAGAGCTGGTGCGGGTAGGAGCCGAGCCGTGTCTCCGGCTCGGGAATGCCGACCTCGGTCAGCAGCTCGATCACCCGCGCGCGCGCCGCCGGCCCGCTCATACCCCTGTGCAGGAACAGGATTTCGCCGATCTGCTGCTCCACCGTGTGCAGCGGATTGAGCGAGGACATGGGTTCCTGGAACACCATGGTGATGTCGTTGCCGCGCACGCTGCGAAGGCCGCGTTCGGACAGCCTCATGAGGTCCTGCCCGTCGAAGATCACGCGGCCGGAGGGGTGGCTGGCGGCAGGATATTGCAGCAGCTTGAGGATGGAGAGCGCGGTGACGGACTTGCCGGAGCCGGACTCGCCGACGAGCGCGAGCGTCTCGCCGCGCCGGACCTGGAACGAGACATGATCGACCGCGAGCGTCGTCCGCTCACCCTGCGTGAAGGCGACGGACAGATCCTCGATGGAGAGGAGGGGTGGAGTATCGTGCACCGGCGCCGCGCTCACTGGAAAGTCTTCCTCGGGTCAAAGGCGTCGCGCACCGCTTCGCCGATGAAGATCAGCAGGCTCAGCATGATGGCGACGGTGAAGAAGCCGGTGAGGCCGAGCCAGGGGGCCTGCACGTTCGACTTGCCCTGCGCCAGCAGCTCACCCAGCGAGGGCGAACCGGGGGGCAGGCCGAAGCCGAGAAAGTCCAGCGCCGTCAGCGTCATCACCGAGGAGGAGACGATGAAGGGCAGCATGGTCAATGTCGCCACCATCGCGTTGGGCAGCATGTGCCGCCACATGATGACGGCGTTCGACACGCCGAGCGCCCGCGCCGCCTGCACATATTCGAAATTGCGCGCGCGCAGGAATTCGGCGCGCACCAGTCCCACGAGCGACACCCAGGAGAACAGCAGCAGGATGCCGAGCAGCACCCAGAAGCCGGGGGCGAGGATGGAAGAGATGATCAGCAGCAGGTAGAGGGCCGGAATCGACGTCCATATTTCGATGAAGCGTTGGAAGATCAGGTCGGTCCAGCCGCCGAAATAACCCTGCACCGCGCCGGCGGCGACGCCGATGGCGGAGGAAATAATCGTCAGGATCAGGCCGAACAGTACTGACAGGCGGAAGCCGTAGATGAGGCGGGCCAGCACATCGCGGCCCTGGTCGTCGGTGCCGAGCCAGTTCCATTCCAGCGCGGCGCATCCCGCGCCGGGATGGCCGAGCTTTTCCGCCACCGGTGCGCATTGCGCATTGGTGAGCATCCAGGTCGGCGGGGAGGGGGCGGGGGTCGGCAGATCGAGGTTGTGCGTCGAATAGCTGTAGCGGATCGGCGGCCAGACCATCCACCCGCCCTTCTCGGCGATCAACTGCTTGAGATAGGGATCGCGATAATCCGCCTCGGTCTCGAAGTCGCCGCCGAAGGTGGTCTCGGGATAGGCGACAAGGCCGGGGAAGTAGTAGCCGCCGTCATATTCGACCAGGAACGGCTTGTCGTTGGCGATGAACTCGGCACCCAGTGTCAGCACGAACAGCACGGCGAAGATCCAGAAGCTCCACCAACCGCGCCGGTTGCGCTTGAAATTGATCCAGCGGCGCTGGTTGATCGGCGACAGAAGGGGGCGCCGCGGCGCCTCCGCAGGGGTGCCGGTCGGGTTGGTCGGAGGCAGGGCGGTGCTGGCGGCGTCCATCTTCAGACGTCCCGCGTGTCGAAGTCGATGCGCGGATCGACCCAGGTGTAGGTGAGGTCGGAGATGAGGTTCACCAGCAGCCCGACCAGTGAGAAGATGTAGAGATTGGCGAACACCACGGGGTAGTCGCGGTTCAGCACGCTCTCGAAGCCGAGGAGGCCGAGCCCGTCGAGCGAGAAGATGGTCTCGATCAGGAGCGAGCCGGAGAAGAACGCGGCAACGAAGGCGCTGGGAAAGCCGGCGATGATGATCAGCATCGCGTTGCGGAACACATGGCGGTACAGCACCGAGCGTTCTGATAGCCCCTTCATCCGCGCGGTGACGACGTATTGCTTGCGGATCTCGTCGAGGAACGAGTTCTTGGTCAGCAGCGCCATGGTGGCGAAGGCGCCCAGAACCATGGAGATGATCGGCAAGGCGAGGTGCCAGAAATAGTCGAGGATCTTGGCTCCCAGCGAGAGCTGGTCCCAGTTGTCGGAAGTCAGCCCCCGCAACGGGAACCAGGAGAAGAACGAGCCGCCGGCGAACAGGATGATGAGCAGGATCGCGAACAGGAAGCTCGGTATGGCGTAGCCGATGATGATGATCGCCGAGGTCCACACATCGAAGCGCGAGCCGTCGCGCACCGCCTTCGCAATGCCGAGCGGGATGGAGATGGCGTAGGTGATCAGCGTCATCCACAGGCCGAGCGAGATGGAGACCGGCATCTTCTCGATGATGAGGTCGATGACCGAAATGTCGCGGAAATAGGAGCGGCCGAAGTCGAAGCGGGCATAGTCCCAGATCATCTTCAGGAAGCGCTCATGCGCCGGCTTGTCGAAGCCGAACTGCTTCTCCAGCTCCTTCACGAAGGCGGGGTCGAGGCCCTGCGCGCCGCGATACTTCGAGGCGGTGGGATCGCCAGCCGGCGCTCCCTGTCCGGCGCCTCCGAAATCGCCGCCGCTGCCGCCGGAGATGCGGGCTGTGGCGTCGGTGCCCTCGCCGGTGATCTGGGCGATGACGCGCTCGACGGGCCCGCCCGGCGCGAACTGCACCACCGCGAAGGAGATCAGCATGATGCCGATGATGGTCGGCACCATCAGGGCGAGGCGTCGGACGATGTAGGCGAGCATGCGTTGAGGCTTCCTCCGCCGGGCTTTGCCAGCCGCGGCGCACAAGGTGGCGGTCGGGCGTTACCGCGTCAACTTAACGTCTTGTCAGGTCGTTCCGTCGCCACGCGCGAAGACTTTACCCCGCAGACTTCATGCGCGCCGACCAGATGAGCGGGATCGCCCGATCAAAGACAGGTCGCGGCGCAGCCGGCCAGCTGAACTCGTCCCAATAGGCGATGCGGGACTCGCCCGAATACCATTGCGGCACCCAGTAGCGCCCCGCCCGCAGCCGGCGGTCGAGCACGTGGCAGGCGGTGCGCAGCTTGTCGCGCGTGTCGGCGGCGATCACCTTGTCTATGAGCAGATCCACCACCGGATCGGCTATGCCCGACAGGTTGCTGGAGCCCGGCGTCGCCGCCGCACGCGAGCCGAAATAGCTGCGTAGAGACTCGCCCGGCACGGTGGAGACCGAGAAGCGCCGCACCGTGGCATCGAAATCGAAATCGTTCAGCCGGCGCTGATATTGCGGGGAATCGACGAGGCGGAAATTCGCCTCGATACCGAGCAGCTTCAGGTTCTTGATGAAAGGGGCGGTGTGGCGCTCCAGCCCGTTCTCGTCGTCGAGGAACTCGATGGTAAGCGCCGTGCCCTGCGGGTCGGTCAGCCGGCCGTTCTGGATGTGCCAACCCGCCTCCTTGAGAAGCTGCGTGGCCTTGCGCAGCAGGGTACGGTCCTGCCCGGAGCCGTCGGAGACCGGCGGCGACCACGGCTCGCCCTTCAGCGCGGCGATCTCCTGCGGCGTGAGCTTGTCGCCGAGTTGTTCGATCACGGCGATCTCCGCCGGCCCGGCCGGACCTTCCGCCTTGAGGTCGGAATTCTCGAAGAACGAGCTCGTGCGCTTGTAGGCGTCGAACATCAGGTTCTTGTTAGTCCACTGGAAATCGAAGGCGTAGGACAGCGCCTCGCGGACGCGCGGGTCAGTGAATTGCGGGCGGCGGGTGTTGAGGAACCAGCCCTGCGCGCCCGAGGGCGTTTTGTCCGGCAGCACCACCTGCTTCACGCGACCATCGCGCAGCGCGGGAAAATTGTAGCCGGTCGCCCAGGTGCGGGCGGTGAATTCCTGCCGGAACAGATAGGCCTTCGCCTTGAAGCCCTCGAAACCGACCTCGCGGTCGCGGAAATACTCGTAGCGGAGCGTGTCGAAATTGTTCACTCCGGCGTTCACCGGCAGGCCGGCCGCCCAGTAGTCAACGACGCGCTCATAGGCGATGTAGCGGCCCGGCTCGAAGCGGCCGACCTTGTAGGGCCCCGAGCCCAGCGGCGGCTCCAGCGTGCTCTCGTCGAAGGGGGTGGTGCCGTAATAGGCCTTGGAGAAGATCGGCAGCGAGGCGACGAACAGCGGCACGTCGCGCGCCCGCGTCGGGGTGAAGCGCACGGCGAGGATGTCGGCACCCTCCGGCTCGGCGCTTTCCATGTCGCGCAGGCTCTGCACGATGACGGGATGGCCCTTTTCCTTCAGGATATTGAGCGAGAAGGCGACGTCTTCTGCGGTGAGCGCCGTGCCGTCGTGGAAGCGCGCTTCCGGGCGCAGGCGGAAGCGGTAGAGCGTGCCGTCGGCTGAGATGGCGACGCTCCGGGCGACCAGCCCGTAGACCGCGTCCGGCTCGTCGAAGGCGCGCACCATCAGCTTGTCGAAGATGAGGTCGATGCCCTGCGCGCCATCGCCCTTCAGGATGTAGCCGTTGAGCGAATTGAAGGTCTGGAACGACTGGTTGTACGCCGCCGTCGGCCCGACCTGCGAGAAGGTGCCGCCCTTTGGCGTCGCCGGGTCGACATAGTCGAAATGCGTGAAGTCGGCGGGGTATTTCAGGTCGCCGAAGGCGGAGAGGCCGTGTGCTTCGGGAGCGCTCGCCGAGGCGGTCTGCGCGAGGCTGCGGCGGGACATGGCAAGCGCAGCGGCGCTGCCGGCCGCGAGCGAGAGAACCGACCGACGGGAGAGGCGGCCAATCACTGCGTGCCACCCGTCTGCGCGGCCTTGGCGGCGTCCCACCACCAGATGTCGGGGAAGCCGAAGGAATATTCAGGCAGCTTCTCCGGACGGCCGAAGCGGTTCCAGCGCGCGGTGCGCGTGTTGGGGTAGTTCCAGCTCGGCACGACATAGTCGTGCGCCAGCAGCACGCGGTCGAGCGCATGGGTGGCGGCGATCAGTTCGTCGCGGTCCCTGGCGTAGATCACCTTCTCGATCAGCGCGTCGACGCCGGGATCCTTGATGCCGGCATAGTTGCTGGAGCCTTCGCGGTCGGCGGCATTCGAGCCCCAGAAGTCGCGCTGCTCGTTGCCGGGCGAGAGCGACTGGGCCCAGCCGGCGACGATCATGTCGTAATCGCGGGCGCGCAGGCGATTGATATATTGCGAGGTGTCGACCTGCCGCACCGTGACGGTGATGCCGAGCCGCTCCAGCGAGGGCTTGTAGAACAGGACGATGCGCTCGAAGGCCGGATTGGACAGCAGGAACTCGATGGTGAAGGGTTCGCCCTTGGCGTTCACCAGCTTGCCGCCCTTGATCTCATAGCCGGCCTGGCGCAGCAGGTTCGCCGCTTCGCGCAGATTGCCGCGCCGCAGGCCCTCGCTCCAGGTTTCCGGGTTGGTGTAGGGTGTGGTGAAGACACTCGCGGGGATCTTGTCCTTCACGCTCTCCAGAATTTCCAGCTCACGGCCCTGGGGCAGGCCGGAGGAGGCGAGCTCGGTGTTCTGGAAATAGCTCGATGTGCGCTTGTACTGGCCGAAGAACAGCGTGCGGTTCATGCCGTCGAAGTCGAGCGCCAGATTGAGCGCGCGGCGCACCCGCTGGTCCTGGAACTTGTCGCGCCGCAGATTGGGGATGAAGGCCTGCATGGCGCCGGAGGCGCGGTTGGGGAACTCCTCCAGGATCACCTTGCCCTGCTTCACCGCCGGGAAATCATAGGCGGTGGCCCAGTCCTTGGCCGAGGTCTCGACGCGGAAGTCGTACTGGTCGCCCTTGAAGGCTTCGAGCTCGACCGTGCTGTCGCGGAAATACTCGTAACGCTGCTCGGCGAAATTGTTGGTGCCGATGCTGACCGGCAGGTCCCGGCCCCAATAGTCCGGCACCCTCTCGAAGGAGATGGTACGGCCGGGCACCACCTGCTTGACCTTGTAGGGGCCCGAGCCGAGCGGGGCCTCCAGCGTGGTCTGGCTGATGTCGCGCGGCTTGCCGGACGCATCGGTGCCGGTCCACCAATGCTTGGGCATGACGCGGAGCTGGCCGACGATCTGCGGCAGCTCGCGATTGCCCGCTTGGTCGAAGGTGAAGGTCACCTCGCGCTCGCCGGTCGCCGCCGCCGATTTGACGTGGCTGTAATAATAGGCCTGGCGCGGGTTGTTCTTGGTCAGCTGTTCGAACGACCAGACCACGTCGTCGGCGGTGATCGGCTGGCCGTCATGCCATTTGGCTTCCGGGCGCAGGCGATAGGTCACCGAGGAGAAGTCGGCGGGGTAGCTTACGCCTTCCGCCAGCAGGCCGTATTCCGTCGCCACCTCGTCGGAGGAGGGGGTCATCAGCGTGTCGTAGATCAACTGCAACCCGCCGGCCGGGGTACCGCGGGTGATGATGTCGTTGAGCGAATCGAAGGTGCCGTCGGCGGATAGGCGTAGCAGCCCGGCCTTGGGCGCATCGGGATTTACATAGTCGAAGCGCTTGAAGTCCGCCGGGTATTTCGGCTGACCGAGCAGCGAGAGGCCGTGATGCCACTGGCGCTTGCCGGACGCCGCGCTGGTGGCGTCCTGTGCGCTCGCCGGTGCCGCCAGCAGGCAGAGCCCGACGAGGGCGGCGCCGAGGCGAAAGGCGGGGCGGCAAGCGGCGAGGCGGGTGTTCATGCAGGCATCCTTCTCGAGACCAGGCAGCTGCTGCTGCCGATCTTTCCGGGCGTGTTGCAGCCGATGGCGGGGATTATGAACAGTTACGTTCCGAAAAGAATAAGGCCGGGGCGCAAAGCGCCGCCGGCCTGACGGAAACGTGAATTACGCAGGGAGGAGGCGGCGTGCCGCCTCGCCGTCAATTGGCCGGCGCGGGCGCCGCAGCAGGCGCGGCACCGGGCTGGGGCAGCGGCTGCGGGCTATGCGACAACGTATTGAGATAAACCAGCAAATCGGCCCGCTCGGTTTCCTTCGCGATGCCGGCGAAGCCCATCGCGGTACCGGGAATGTCGGCCTTCGGATTCTTGATGAAGTCCGAGAGGTCCTCGAAGGTCCAGTTGCCGCCATGCGCCTTCAGCGCGGCCGAATAAGCGAAGCCCTCGGCGCTGGCGACCGGGCGGCCGACGATGCCGTAGAGATCCGGGCCGACCTTGGCGCCGGCGCCTTCCTGGAAATTGTGGCAGGCCGCGCACTTCTTGGCGACGGCGGCGCCCTTCTCGGCGCTCGCGGCGGCGAGAAGCTGGGCGATCGGCACATCGGCCGGCGCTGCCGCCTGGGCCGCGCCGCTGCCGCCTTCCTGCACGGCGATCTCGAAGCCCGGCTTCTCCGGCGCGTGGCTGGAAAACAGGATGTCGGCGAACACGTTCAGGCCGAGCGTGAAGGTCAGCACGCCCAGAACCGCACCAGCAATCTTGTTCAGCTCGAAGCTGTCCATCGAAATTATCGCTCCCTAAAGTCCGGGGGCGGCGTCCCCTCCGGCCGGTCCGCCGGTGCCCCCTGTCGAATGTAGCAGCCGCTTGACGCAGCCGCCAATCGCGCGGCGGAACTAATCATTTTGACGGTTGACGTGCAACCCGTATAAGCGCGCCGCGGTTGCCACTTTTCGCCATCCGAGGCGGCGGTCGGGCGAGCGCGGGACCTTACGTGAAGGCGCGTCGATGTCCTCTCAGGACGTACTTATTCTTATTCCAGCCCGCATGGCCTCCACACGGCTGCCGGGAAAGCCGCTCGCCGATGTCGGCGGGCGCCCGATGATCGTCGAGGTGGCGCGGCGTTCCGCCGCGGCAGAGATCGGCCGCGTCGTGGTCGCGACCGACGATGAAGGCGTGCGCGACGCCGTGACGGCAGCCGGATTCGACGTCGTGATGACCCGATCCGATCATGCCTCGGGGTCCGACCGAATCTTCGAGGCGCTGGGCCATGTCGACCCGGAAGGCCGCGCCACCCGCATCGTCAACGTGCAGGGCGACCTGCCGACAATCGATCCGGCGCTGATCCGCGCGGCGCTCGACCTGCTCGACAACCCGGCTGTCGACATCGGCACGCTGGCTGCCGAGATCACGGTGGAGGCGGAGCGCACCAATCCGAACGTGGTGAAGGCCGTCGGCAGCCCGCTGGCGCCGACACATCTGCGCGCGCTCTATTTCACCCGCGCGAGCGCTCCCTATGGCGAGGGACCGCTGTTCCATCATATCGGCCTGTATGCCTATCGCCGCGCCGCGCTGGAGCGCTTCGTCGCGCTGCCGCCCTCGCCGCTGGAGAGCCGCGAAAAGCTGGAGCAGCTGCGCGCGCTGGAGGCGGGCATGCGCATCGACGTCGCCGTTGTCGATACCGTGCCGCTCGGCGTCGACACGCCGGAAGATCTGGAGCGGGCGCGCGAGCTGCTCGCGCACGAAGCTGAAGGAAACAGCCTATGACCACCCGCCGCACCGTCGTCTTTCAGGGCGAGCCGGGCGCCAATTCGCACATAGCCTGCCGCGAGGTCTTCCCCGACTATGAGGCGGTGCCGTGCGCCACCTTCGAGGATGCCTTCGCGGCGCTGAAGAACGGCGAGGCCGATCTCGGCATGATCCCGATCGAGAACTCGATCGCCGGGCGTGTCGCCGACATCCATCATCTGATGCCGACCTCGGGGCTCACCATCATCGGCGAGTTCTTCCTGCCGCTGTCGCATCAGTTGATGGCGGTGCCGGGCGCCTCGCTGGCGACGGTGAAGACGGCCGAGAGCCATGTCATGGCGCTCGGCCAGTGCCGCAACATGATCCGCAAGCTGGGGCTGAAGGCCGTTGTCGGCGTCGATACGGCTGGAGCGGCGCGGCTGGTGGCGGAATCGGGCGACCCGACGCGGGCGGCCATCGCCTCGCGCCTTGCCGCCGAGATCTATGGTCTCGACATCATCGCCGAGAATATCGAGGACGATTCGCACAACACCACGCGCTTCATCATCCTTGCGCGCGAAGGCGATTGGGCGCCGGCTGATAATGGCCCGACGGTCACGACCTTCGTGTTCCGCGTGCGCAACGTGCCGGCCGCGCTCTACAAGGCGCTGGGCGGTTTCGCGACCAATGGCGTGAACATGACCAAGCTGGAATCCTACCAGCTCGACGGCGAGTTCTTTGCCACCCAGTTCTATGCCGATGTCGACGGGCATCCGGACGACCGCGCGCTGAAGCTGGCGCTGGAGGAACTGTCGTTCTTCTCCAAGGAAGTGCGCATTCTCGGCGTGTACCCCGCGCATGAGTACCGGATCGCTCTCAGGGCGTGAGAACGGGGCCGCCTAGGCGGCCCTGTTGTCGGTCTGGAAGATCTGCATCGCGGCAGCGAGGGGTTCGGGGCGGCCGAGAAGATAGCCCTGAACCTTCTCGATCCCGAGCTGGCGCAGCGTCACGAGCTCGGCCTCTGTCTCGACGCCTTCGGCGATAATCCGGCTGTTGGTCTCGCGGGCGAACTTGACCAGGGCCGATGCAAGCGCGCGGCGCGAGGGGTCGAGATCGATATTGCGCGTCAGGTTCATGTCGAGCTTGATGAGGTCCGGGCGCAGATACAGGATGTGCTGCAGGCTCGAATATCCGGTGCCGGCATCGTCCACGGCAAGCCGCAGCCCGCGCGTCCTGAACGGCTGCAGGGCGGCAATGATCTCGTTGTAATTCTCCACCATCTCGTGCTCGGTCAGCTCGATGACGATCCGTTCCACCGGCAGCGCGGCGAGGAGCGCGCTCAACTCGGGGCTCAGTATCGTCGCCGGCGACGCGTTCACGGTGAGATAGGCCTCGGGCGGAAAGCACGGCAGCGACGACAGCGCCAGCTTGATCGCCGCCACCTCAAGTTCGATTGCGAGCCCGGCCTCGGCGGCTTCGGCGAACCATTCATTCGGCGGGCGCGAGGGAGGCGCCGAAAAGCGCGACAGGCATTCCAACCCGAGCGGGCGCCCCGTCGCCACATGCCAGATCGGCTGGTAGACGATCGAGATTTGCTGCTCGTCGATGGCTTTCCTCACGCGGGTGCGCTTTTCGTCGAAGGTTCGCTGAACGGTCAGGGAGCGTTCGATCTCGAACGAGGCAAGTTCGGCGAACGCCCTCATCATCTGCATGTCACGCTGGCGCAGCGTGTGATCGGCATGGGGGCCGAGGCAGCAGAACATGCCGTAGACGCTGCCGTCCTTCAAATGTATCGGCACGCTGAGATGCTTGCCGATCGGCAGGGCCTGCGTGATGGGCAGCGCCACGGCGGTCGGTTCGGCCGCAGTATCCGGCATGAATTCGGGCAAGCGACCCGCGAGAATGTGCCGGCAATAGACATCGTCGAGCGAAACGGAATCGCCGACCTTAATCATGGCCTCCAGGCCAGGCGCGTCGACATCGCGGAAAACGGCACGGTTGCCGACGAACTCCGAGATGTACGCCACTTCCATGCGGAGGTGCCGGCGGATCACTTCCAGCATGCGCTTCATCATGCCGGGCCGATCCGGCCCTTCACGGACCGAGACTAGCCAGCTGGAGAGGTAGCCGTCGTCCGTTTGCCCGGCCATGCGCCTACCCGTTCGACCGCCGCGACCGTCCGAGGGCAACGTCGCCGCTTGGGACCCATGTCCCAAGGTAAGTTTAGGGCAGCGTCAGGCAACATCAAGGTGCCAGATCAGGGCCGTCGGCCCGCCTACTCCGCCGCGACGTCGCCGCTGGCGGCGCGTTCCTCGGCATCCTCTATGGTCTTCAGCGCATCGGGGTGCGGCATCGAGATGATGTTGTAGCCCGAATCGACGAAGTGAACCTCGCCGGTCACGCCGGTCGACAGGTCGGAAAGCAGATAGAGCGCGGAGCCGCCGACCTCGTCGATGGTGACGGTGCGGCGTAGCGGTGCGTGGCGCTTCTGGTAGTTGAACATCAGCCGCGCGTCGGTGATGCCCGCGCCCGCCAGGGTGCGGATCGGGCCAGCGGAGATGGCGTTCACGCGGATGCCCTGCGGACCGTAATCGGCGGCGAGATAGCGCACGCTCGCCTCCAGCGCCGCCTTGGCCACGCCCATGACGTTGTAGTTCGGCATGACGCGGGTCGAGCCGCCATAGGTCAGGGTGATCAGCGAGCCGCCATTCGGCATGATCGCCGCCGCCCGCTTGGCAAGCTCGGTGAAAGAGAAGCAGGAGATCACCATGGTGCGCGTGAAGTTGGCGCGGGTGGTGTCGGCGTAGCGGCCCTTCAACTCGTTCTTGTCGGAGAAGCCGATGGCGTGGACGAGGAAGTCGATGCCTCCCCACTTGGCCTTCAGCGCCTCGAAGGTGGCGTCGACCGAGGCAATATCCTCGACGTCGCAAGCCAACACCGTGTCGCTGCCGAGGCTTTCCGCCAGCGGCTTCACGCGCCGGCCCAGCGCCTCGCCCTGAAAGGTGAAGGCAAGTTCGGCGCCCTGGCCGGCCAGCGTCTTGGCGATGCCCCAGGCGATGGAGTGATCATTCGCGACACCCATGACGAGGCCGCGTTTGCCCTGCATCAGGCTCATGGTCGTTGTCCCTTCCGATCGGGGCCGGTCAGGCCGCTTCCGGGTGCTGAAGCACCAGCACGGCATTGGTGCCGCCGAAACCGAAGCCGTTCGAGAGCACCCGGCCGAGCTTCACATTGTCCAGGCGCTCGCGCACGATCGGCATGTCGGCGAAGGCCGGGTCGATCTCGTCGATATGGGCGCTCGCGGCGATGAAGCCGTTCTGCATCATCAGGATCGAATAGATCGCCTCGTGCACGCCGGTGGCGCCCTGCGAGTGGCCGGTGAGCGACTTGGTGGCCGAGATGGGCGGGCACTTGTCGCCGAACACGGCGCGGATCGCCTCGATTTCCTTGAGGTCGCCGATCGGGGTCGAGGTGGCGTGCGGGTTGATGTAGTCGATCGGTGCGCCTTGGCCCTTCAGCGCCAGCTGCATGGCGCGGGCCGCGCCCTCGCCGGAGGGGGCGACCATGTCGGCGCCGTCCGAGCTCGCGCCATAGCCGACGATCTCGGCATAGATGCGCGCGCCGCGGGCCTTGGCGTGCTCCAGCTCTTCCAGAACCAGCACGCCGGCGCCGCCGGAGATGACGAAGCCGTCGCGGTTCTTGTCATAGGGGCGGGAGGCGACCGAGGGGCGGTCATTATAGTCGGAGGACATGGCGCCCATGGCGTCGAACAGATCCGACAGGGTCCAGTCGAGGTCCTCGCAGCCGCCGGCGAACATGACGTCCTGCTTGCCCCACATGATCTGCTCGGCGGCGTTGCCGATGCAGATATTGGTGGTGGCGCAGGCGGCGGAGATGGAATAGCTCGCGCCCTTGATCTTGAACCAGGTCGAGAGCGTGGCCGAGGCGGTGGAGCCCATCGCCTTCGGCACCGCGAAGGGGCCGACGCGCTTGGGGCTGCCGTTCTTGCGGGTGATGTCGGCGGCTTCGACGATGGTGCGGGTGGAGGAGCCGCCCGAACCCATGACGAGACCGGTGCGCTCGTTGGAGATTTCATGTTCCTCAAGGCCGGCGTCGCGGATGGCCTGCTCCATCGCCACATGGTTCCAGGCGGTGCCGCCGCCGTGGAAGCGCATGGCGCGGCGGTCGACGATGGCGCTCGCGTCGAGATCGGGCGCGCCATAGACCTGGCTGCGGAAGCCGAGGTCGACATAGCTCTGCGAGCGGGTGATGCCGCTCTTGCCCTCGCGCAGCGACGCCAGCACCTCCTGGGTGGAGTTGCCGATCGACGAGACGATGCCCATTCCGGTTACGACAACGCGGCGCATAGGCTTCCTTTCCTTCAAAGCAGGCGAGATGGCGCCGCGCACGGCGCTCCGCAAGGTCCGTCCGTCAGGACTGGAACAGGCCGACCTTCAGGTCGCCGGCGCGATAGATGACTTCGCCATCGGCTTCCAGCCAGCCATCGGCGATGCCCAGCACCAGCTTCGAGCGCATCACGCGCTTGAAGTCGATGCCGTAGACCACCTTCTTGACTGTCGGCAGCACCTGGCCGGAGAACTTGATCTCCCCGGCGCCGAGCGCGCGCCCGCGCCCCGGTGCGCCGAGCCAGCCGAGATGGAAGCCGACGAGCTGCCACAGCGCATCAAGGCCGAGGCAGCCGGGCATCACCGGGTCGCCGATGAAGTGACAGGCGAAGAACCAGAGGTCCGGATTGACGTCGAGCTCGGCACGCACATGCCCCTTGCCGTTCGGGCCGCCGGTCTCCGAAATCTCGGTGATGCGATCGAACATGAGCATGGGCGGCGCAGGAAGCTGGGCATTGCCCGGTCCGAAAAGCTCACCGCGCCCGCACGCGAGCAGTTCCTCGTAACTGAAGCTAGACTGGCGCTCGACCATCGTCCCCGTATCACCCAACATTTGTTTCTTCTGCCTTGAGCGGCACCCTGTGAGCAGTCCTGCCGCGGACACGAACGACGGCCCGCACCGAAGGCCCGGCCCGCCGATCGCTGCGCTTCCTATCACACGGTCCTGCGGGCTCAAAGCCGGCAGTCCGGCCCTTGCGGAAACCAAAATGTCACGGCTGTGACAACAGGCAGCCTCCCGCGCGCGCAAGCCCAGATTGGAATAATTACTATCACTCGCCGCGATATTGCCCCGGCGCTTCACGTGCAGATATAATGCCAGAGAAAAATCATGGTGCCGCTGGCGAAGCTTAGGTCGCGGTGCCATTTGTCACATGACGGATCGCGGCGCCGTCGGTCCCCGGAAACGGGAGGCTGGAGGAGCCCGGGCTACGGTAGTCGGAAGTCGAGATGAGCGAAGCCTTTCGCCCCCACCCAATTGCAGTTTCCCGCGTCGTGGTGGATGACGGGGAGCCCGTTCTCCCGGTCGCCAAACTGAGGGACGGTGCGGGTAGCGGCCGTACCGGATGTCCGTTCCATGACGTGCGCCACATGCTGCGCGATGTCGGCCTGCGCCCGACCCGCCAGCGCCTCGCGCTCGGCTGGCTGCTGTTCGCCAAGGGTGACCGGCACGTCTCGGCGGAAATTCTGCACGAGGAAGCCATCAAGGCGCGCTTCCCGGTCTCGCTGGCGACCGTGTACAACACGCTGCACCAGTTCACCGAGGTCGGCCTGCTGCGCGAATTGGCGATCGACGGGTCGAAGACCTATTTCGACACCAACCCCTCGGATCATCACCACTTCTTCCTGGAAGGCGAGAACAACCTTCTCGACATTCCCAGCGCCGCCGTCGAGGTGGAGCGCATTCCCGAGCCGCCGGAAGGCTACGAGGTCGCGCGCGTCGACGTGGTGGTGCGGCTGCGCCCCAAGCGCCGCAGCTGATCTATCCCACGCAGTGTTTCCGAAGGCCGGTCGCGAGACCGGCCTTTTTCGTTTGGCGGCTTCAGCCGCCATCCGCCTTCAGGAAGGCGGCGAGCTCGCGCAGGGCGCGGCGGCTCTCCGGAGCGCCAGCACGCGCGACGAGGATCACAGGCGCCGGCGGCAGCGGCGGCAGGCCGAGGCTCGGGCCGACATCCTCGCTTCCCGCCGGCGCGAGATGTGCGGCCATCGGGGCGACGGCGAGGCCAGCCGCCGCTGCGGCGCTCACCGATGAGACGCTGCCGCCGGTGAAGGCTTCGCGCCAGCCGATTCCCGCGTCGTCGAGGGCGCGGGTGGCGATGGCGCGCACGCCGCAGGGGGCGGCCAGCAGGGCAAGAGGCAGGTCGCTGCCGGCATGTCGCCACGGTTTGGCGGCGAACCAGCCATAGGCATCGCGGCGCAGCGGTTCGCTGTCGCGCCGATCCGCCTCACGGCGCGCGACGACGGCGTCTAGCTCGCCCGAATCATAAGCGTCGAGCAACTGGCGCGAGAAACCCATGCGCACCTCGAACACGATGCCCGGACTGACCGCGCCAATCCGTTGCAGCAGGGCAGGGAGGGCATCGCCCGTCGTGTGGTCGCTGATGCCGAGCCGCAGCCTTTGCGGCGGGGCGTCATTCCAGCGCCGGGCCTCGCGATCCGCAACCAGCAGGCGTCGGGCGCGCTCAAGGAAGTCGGCGCCGTCGGCGGTCACGCGCACGAGACGCGGCGTGCGCTCCAGCAGGACGCGCCCGAGCCGCTCCTCCAGCTTGCGGATTTTCAGGCTAACACCGGCCTGCGTGCCGCCCAGCACCTCGGCGGCGCGGGTGAAGCTGGACAGCTCCGCCACATGGACGAAGGCCTGGACGAGGTCGAGGTCGAGTGGGC
Organism: Ancylobacter sp. VNQ12; assembly: GCF_049445835.1. Lineage (NCBI taxonomy): Bacteria > Pseudomonadati > Pseudomonadota > Alphaproteobacteria > Hyphomicrobiales > Xanthobacteraceae > Ancylobacter > Ancylobacter sp. VNQ12. Next base: position 23,948 of record NZ_JBMSDU010000010.1, read on the forward strand.
GTTCAGTCATACAAATTTGTTATCATAAAAAGCATTGTAAACAACATTATATAATGTTTCGGGCCGCGCTACGACTCCCTCATAGCCCTATGGAGGAAGCCGCCATGCCCATGGTTCAGATAAAATTCGCGTCGCCCGCTCTGCCGTCGGAGGGCGAGGAGGCCATCGCCGGCGCGGCCGCGCGTCTCGCCCAGCGATGGCTCAGCAAGGACCCGCTGGTGACGGCGGTGCTGGTCGAACACGTCGATCCCTCCCGTTGGTTCTGTGGCGGAGTAAGTCTTAGGGAAAGCGGCGTCAGTGCCTTCTGGCTGGACATCCGCATCACCGAAGGCACCAACAGCAAGGACGAGAAGGCGGCGTTCATTGCCGCCACCTTCGCGGCCATGGCCGATCTGCTCGGTCCGCTCCACCCGGAGAGCTATGTCCATGTGGTGGAGGCGCGCGCCGACGCCTATGGCTATGGCGGGCTGACGCAGGAGCGCCGCTACATCGCCGGCCGTCCGGCGCCGTCGCCTCAGTCGAACTTTTCGCCGGGATAGACGCCCCAGAGTTTTTCCTGCTCGACGAAGCCGTCGAAACCGCTGTCGAAGAAGCGGCACCATTTGCCGTCGCAATGGTCGACCTTGCCGAGCACGCCGGGCTCCAGCCGGGCGCGCACGGCGGCGTCCTTCTCCGGCGCCGCATAGAGCGCCGTCGATTCGTTCTTGGCCCAGGGGTTCACCAGCGCGGTCCGCCGTCCCGACAGCATGGAGTGGTAGACCCAGCCCTCGGCACCATCCGAATCGCGGATGCGGCGCCAGGTTTCGAACTCCGCCGTCACCTCGACCGGCAGGCCGGCGCGGGTGAACACCCAGGCGACCGCGTGGTCGCGCGTCGGGCCCGAGCGCACGTTCACCTTGTCGGCTTTAAGACTGAGAAAGCGCGGCACCGGCAGGCCGCTGGCGCGCCCCACCGGCCCCTTGGAATCGGCCGCGCCGGCCTCCGCATCCTGTGCGCGTGCCGGCGCGGCGGCCGGCGGCAACACGAGCAGGGCCGCGGCGAGCGCAAGCGCGCCGCCGAGCCCGATCCGCATTCCCAAATCCCGATGGCTGCGGAGCCTCGCCCCAATCCGAAGCCATGTCTTACGCATCGTTCCGTCCATTCAACCGTTCGTCGATCCCGGGCGCCGTCCATCTGCGCCAACCGCGAGGCATCGCCTGCACCGCAATTCGGTACATTTTTGTGTTTCACGGACCCGTCTGCTAAGGAACGCAACACCCCGACGGCGCGAGTGTGTGCCCTCAGCGTTAACGGGACCTTGATGCCGACAGCTATTCGCACGGGGAGTGACATGGCCCGCAAAAAGCCGCTGGTTGTTGTCACGCGCAGATTGCCGGACAAGATCGAAACCCGGATGCGCGAACTCTTCGACGCCCGCCTCAATGTCGAGGACGTGCCGATGTCGCAGGCGCAGCTCGCCGAGGCGGTGGAGACGGCCGACGTTCTCGTGCCGGCGATCTGCGACCGCATAGATGCCAAGGTGATCGAGGCGGCGGGGCCGAATCTCAAACTGATCGCCAATTTCGGCAATGGCGTCGACCATATCGACGTTGCTGCGGCGACGGCGCGTGGCATCACCATCACCAACACGCCGGGCGTGCTGACCGAAGATACGGCCGACATGACCATGGCGCTTATCCTCGCGGTGCCGCGCCGGCTGACCGAGGGCGCCGCGCTGATCACCAGCGATGACGGCGTCTGGCCGGGCTGGTCGCCGACCTGGATGCTCGGCCATCGCATCTGGGGGAAAAGGCTCGGCATCATCGGCATGGGGCGCATCGGCCAGGCGGTGGCCCGGCGCGCCAAGGCCTTCGGCCTCCAGATCCACTATCACAATCGTCGTCCGCTGCCCGCGCATATCGAGGACGAGCTCGAGGCGACCTATTGGGACAGTCTCGATCAGATGCTGGCGCGGATGGATATCCTGTCCGTCAACTGTCCGCACACGCCGGGGACCTTCCATCTGCTCTCGGCCCGCCGGCTCAAGCTGATCCGGCCTGACGCCTATATCGTCAACACGGCGCGCGGCGAGGTGATCGACGAGCACGCGCTGATCCGGATGATCGAGAATGGCGAGATCGCCGGCGCCGGCCTCGACGTGTTCGAGCGCGAGCCGGCGGTGAGCCCGAAGCTGCTGAAGCTCGCCCGCGCCGGCAAGGTGGTGCTGCTGCCGCATATGGGCTCGGCCACCGTCGAGGCGCGCGTCGACACCGGCGAGAAGGTGATCGTCAACATCAAGGCGTTCATGGACGGCCACCGCCCGCCCGACCGGGTGCTGCCCAACATGCTGTGAGGTGGACGTCACCGCGCGCCGGGTGTCACCGATGCCAAGTGGAATGTCGCCTTTTGGGTCACCGCCTGTGGGCGGACAAATCGGTGATGGTGCGGTTCTCGCCGGTCAGCGGATTGTCCGGGTCCCAGCCATAGCTCAGCGTCTCGAAGCGCATCGAGCGCGTGTCGATCATCAGCAGCCGCCCGACCAGCCCTTCGCCGAAGCCGACAATGGCGCGGATCGCCTCCAGGGCCACCAGCGAGCCGGCCACCCCGGCCAGCGCGCCGAGAATGCCGGCCTCCGCGCAGCTCGGCACCGTGCCGGCCGGCGGCGGCTCGGGGAACAGGCAGCGATAGGTCGGGTTGGGCGTGCCATCCGCTGCCGTCTCATGCGGTCGCAGTGTTGTTACCGTGGCGTCGAAGCGCCCCAGCGCCGCGGTCACCAGCGGCTTGCCGGCCAGCGCGCAGGCATCTGAGACGAGATAGCGGGTGGAGAAATTGTCCGAGCCGTCGATCACGACGTCGACGGCATCGATCAGTGCCATGGCATTCTCGGCGGTGATGCGCTGGTTGACGCCCTCTACCGTCACATGTGGGTTGAGCGCGGCCACGAAGGCCTCCGCGCTTTCGGTCTTCGGCCGGTCGATCGCCGCGGTGGTGTGGATGACCTGCCGTTGCAGATTGGAGAGCGAGACCACGTCGTCGTCGACGATGACAAGGCGCCCGACGCCGGCGGCGGCGAGATAGAGCAGGGCGGGGGCGCCGAGCCCGCCGGCGCCGACCACCAGCACGCTGGCTTTCTTTAGCTTCTGCTGGCCTGGCCCGCCGATTTCCGCCAACACGAGGTGGCGCGCATAGCGCTCGACCTCGTCGGACGAGAACAGAGAAGGGCGGCCGGGGCCCGTCTGCCGGACGGGCGGTGCATCGGAGCTGATCATGGCGCCTATATAGCAACGATGCGCGCCGCCCGCATCGTGGCGCGGCAGGAGTGCGGGCGGATGGTCGCGCGGGCATGCCGGCAGGCGCCTCCCGCCGGGCGCTCGATGAGTGGAGCGGGCCGCGATGAGAAGCTGGTGACGCACGCCACGCGGACGGTTGCCCGCCCACGCCGCTTCGACTATGAAGTCACCTCGTAAGAGCGGCGTCCGCGCCCTCGGCACCCGTAGCTCAGCTGGATAGAGCGTTGCCCTCCGAAGGCAAAGGTCGCACGTTCGAATCGTGCCGGGTGCGCCAATCTTTTCAATGGGTTGGTTGATTTTTGGCTCTGGTTTCGAGCTGGTCCCACACAAGCTTCCCACACAAGCCGTCTGCTGGCAGCGCTCGGCGCAGTGATTCTACTCGCCGGCTGCCAGAGCGCTGCCGGGCCCGGTGCATCGACGCAAACAGCGGCTGAGCGATTGGCGTCCTATGTCGGCTCGACGCTTGATGTCTTCGAGCGCGATGCGACCGGCGTACGCCCGGTGAGTTCGAGAGATACCGCCGAAGGTCGCATCTTTCTCTACGAAGGGGATCCGGTGATCGTGACGACGTCCCTGCCGCCCTATGTCCCGGCGACGCGCAGATACAACGACCCAAATTTGGGCGCGGCGGCGAACAATCTCACCGCCGCGGTCGGCACCGTGCCGGGCATGTCGCGATCGACGATCCAGGTCTGTCGTGTCTATATCCTCGCGACCCGCGTCGGCGAAACGCCGGAGCCCTCTAGCTGGTTGATCAAGCGCGTTGAACTGGAGGGGGCCTGTTAGATGCCGCTGCAGGCACCTAAGGGCCCGATGGCCTGGGCTGGAGCGCGCCGGGCCCGGGGCCTCACTATCATGTCGATGACGATGTCCTCGCCCCGACCATAGGGGCCGGCATCCGATCCGCTCAGTCAGTTCAACGGGGATGATCTCTACGAAGCTGAATCATAGATCGTCGGCGCGGAAAGGACGTCGGCCGCCTCCAGCCTCAAGGCATGATCACCTGGGTGTATGTGATCCAACTTGCGCAGCGCTGCCGCTTCGATCTTCGACCGATGACGTTCAAAGCGCGCCATTCGTTCTGCCCGTTGCGTGGCCTTTCCGTCCTCAAGTTGATCAAGGGCGTCCCAGCTCACGAGGCAGGCGACCAGGTCTTTGTCCCCGCGAAAATGGAAGCGGATGGCCCTGCTCTCTTCAAGGTCGTCTGGCGGCATGGCTGAGTGATGTAGCGTCATGGCGATGTCCTCCGTGTGGAGGTCAACCCGCAAGGTTCGCCGAAGTTTCCCCTGGCGCCTTGGCGGGGCTCCGTCGACGCCCTACGCTCGCCCTCCATGTGCAACCTCTACAGCCATCACTCCAACCTGCAGGCGATCACCGACCTGGTAGGCACGCTGCGCAATGGGGCCGGCAACCTTCCGCCCCAACCCGGCATCTTCCCGGATTATCCGGCGCCGATCGTGCGGACTGCCGAGGATGGAGAGCGCGAGCTCACTATGGCGCGCTGGGGCATGCCGTCGCCGCTCTTCGTCCTGAAGGGCAAGAACCGCGATCCGGGCGTCACCAACATCCGGAACGTCGCCTCGCCGCACTGGCGCCGCTGGCTCGGGCCGTCGCATCGCTGCCTGGTGCCGTTCACCAGCTTCTCCGAGAATGCGCCCGTCACACATGAGGTGACGTGGTTCGCGCTCGATGAGACGCGGCCGCTCGCCTTCTTTGCAGGTCTCTGGACCAATTGGACCAGCGTGCGCAAGGTGAAGGAAGGCGAGGTCACGGCTGACATTTTCGGCTTTCTCACCACTGAGCCGAATGCCGTCGTGGCGCCGATCCATCCGAAGGCCATGCCGGTGATCCTCACCACGGTGGAGGAGCGCAAGGTATGGCTGCGCGCACCGTGGGAAGAGGCCAAGTCACTGCAGCGGCCGCTGGCGGATGATCGTCTGACCATCGTGGCCCGCGGCGGCAAGGAAGACCCGCCGCCCGCGCCGGTGCAGGCGAGCTTGTTCTGACGCTTCCTATTCTACCTCGTCCGGCGTCTCGCCATGGCGCGCGAGGATGACTGCCGGCGAATAGTCCCCAGTCGCCAGGTCGGCGTCGCGCGAGAAGGCTATCACGCCGGCATGCTGTGGCGCGATCGCAGCTGCGCGGCGGATAACGGCCATCGCACTCGGCAACTCGTGCCCCTCGCCAGGGACAAGGTCACCCTCATCGTTTCGGCCAAACGGCAGCACGACGTAATAGGTCACGGCCATTCGCGGGCTCCCTTCATGGACCTGTTCAGACCAAGCCGTTGCTCCCCGGCGGCCACTGGTAGGTCACCTCGTGGATCGCGGAGGTGAGTTGGCGGTCCATCACGATCAGATCATTGTTTAGGATTTCCAACGCGACATAGACCGTCGTACCAATGGTGATCTCGCCCGACCACTGCACCACCTTGCGTTGGAACTCGCGCACCTCCCGCTGCATACGCTCGGCCTCGGACGACGTCAGGCCTCGCTTTGAGCGCTGGACCATCAAGCCTCTCCCACTTTCTTGATCTGCCGGGATGACCGGCCTCGCGCATAGCCCCACGATGCTTCCTGCCGAGCCATTTCCAGTGCGATCTCCAGGTACTGCTGCCCGATCAGCAGCGCCCTGATTGTTGCTCGCATGTCGCCGTCGCAGGCCTCTATCGCCTCATCGATATCGGCGTCGGAAACGGCAAAAGCTCCCGCCTCGGCGGGCGGCTGCTCGCTCGTCATGGGCGTCTCCCTGATCTGATGGAGACATTGATTCCATGAGAACGAAACAAGAACAAGTGTGATAACGTCGATTACCACCATCTCCCTATGGATGGATCGGAGGGAATCGGCGAAGAGCCTCCTATGGAGCCCTACAAGATCGTCCTAAAGAAGCTCGCCAAGTCCGGGAATGAGTGGGTCATCGCCCCGGAAGATCCGCCGGCTGAGATGCGCGTGTGGACCGGCCAGTGCGCCTTCGTGCCGGGTGACATCACTGAGCTACGCAAGCGTGTCGCCGCCGTGCGCATCAGCTTCTTGGCCGATGTCCTGCCAGCCGAAGGCGGCGGATGGGTGCACGCCGGGGCCAGCGACCTCGTGAAGCTGCTGAAAGCGCTCAGAAAATAGCCGCCTAATACATTCCGGAATGTAACTTGCCGATCGGCGTTGTCCCATTCGAAACTGCACCGGACTCCCTAGACGGAAGGTGAAGCGGTGGATCCGGCAATCGAGCAGATCGAGAAGGTGCGACTGGCATGCAGCTGCCATCTGGCGGCGGTGCAGCGTGCGAGCGCTGCCGAACAGACCCGGGAGCCTACGGAGATACAAGCGGCCATGGAAGCGCTGGATGATGCCTCTGAGGCGCTCCAGCGGGAGGCGCTGAAACTCCTGACAGAGAAGCGCCCGCGAACCGCCGCCGGCGCGGCCGAGGTGCTGAGCTACGTCGCCAGCCAACAGGGGGCAGACGCCCTCCCCGACACCACAGAAGACGGACGGGACTTTCCGCGAGCGGTCATGGCCGTCTGTGCGGAGGCTATTCGGGACGGTGCCCGGCACCGCGTCCCAGAGTAAAGCAGGCGTTGCGGTAGTGCTTGGCTACGAAACAGCAGTTTTGACAAGGGGTTGCGGTGAAGCGCTTGCGGTCGATCTCACTGACCATAGCTTCAAGGATATCTCCGTCGAAAGGCGTCGTCAGTGCCCAGTTCTAGGTCCGACAAGGCCTTTTCCAGAGCGTCCCAAGGAACAGCAGCTGGCAGCCGGCTGGGGTCGTCGAAAGGGTCCTTTGTGCAAGCTTGGCGCAATCGCACGATCAAATGACGAATGTCTAATTCGGACGACCAAAATCTCATCGGATTAAAACAGCCGGTCCGAGTGGACTGCCTGATGTGACTCGCTGTGGTTCCAAGAATTTGAAGGCGGCGTTTCGTCTCTGCCACGAGAGACGCCCGCTTGGTACCGTCCAACTCAGACCAAGCCAAAGCCGATACGTCGACGCACTTCTCAGCCTGGTCTTTTAGCTTATCGCAGATGTCCCTCACTTCTTTGCGCCTATCTCTCACGCGAGACAAATAATGCGCAACAAACAAACCTATAATCGCAACAGCTATTCCTGGAATTGCAGGCGCGTAAAGAGAAGGATTTAATAAATATGTAGGCTTTTCTGAAATAGTAATTGAAAATGAACTTTGCATCGACGGAATATAAAATGAATTACTATCTCCTCTAAATATTTCGCAATTTAATACTTTAAGACCTTCTGCCGATGTGTCAGGCATGTTTTTCCTTTGACGGATTATGAGCCTGATCTATCGACTCCCAAGCCTCCACCCCGTATGTTTCGTCTTCTTCAGATATTATTGTAAGTAACTTTCGCAAATCGCCCGGCGAATATCCCTCTACGCGAACCAAGCCGCCAAAGGCTTCATCAATAAACGATGAGCCAAATCCGCGCGTGCCATCTAGCACCACCGTAACTGGTCCGTCCTTTAAGTGACGCGCGATGTAATCTTCCCGGAATTCTTGACCGCTATGCCTCCCCTGCTGCCGAAAGCGGGGGCCGGGATCGATTGAGAAATCACGCGCTATTGATATCAATTTCGTCTTCTTCGTCATCTTGGGTCTCTACGCTCGCCCCGTGCCGCACACGCCATTCGATCAGGGTTCCCTCGATCGACACGAGGTGGTCGCGAATTTGCTCTTGCCCGTTTATATAGTGATATCGTCCGGAGTTTGACACGATAAGGAGCTCACCATCGTCGCATTGATCGACGAAGCGTTTCATATCGCGAAAACCCTTGCCGCGGCCGCTTTGCCCCGTGGAACTCCGGTGAAGCTCAGTTGCCGCCATTATCATATGGGCGTCCGTTGGTGAGAAGCCTGTCAGCGATCTGAGCGCAGCGAACCTTTCCGGCCATGTCGGGTCCAACGTCCGTGGGATGCCGACGCCTTGATCCAACACAATCACCATCATCTCTCGTTTGGCCGGGTCGATGTATGCTGACAGCCACCAGCGGCCATGCATGCAATGCGCGGGGTCCGCTCCTTGATAGGCATGCTCCACCGAGTTTCCCATCGCCTCCTTGAGGGCACCCACCATCCTCCTTTTTGCCTTGGCATTCATTTGGAATGCGCCGCGTGTGACCGCGTCAGTTAGGCCAGAGGCGAACTCGGCGATCACGGCTTTTGCAGATACAAATTTCAGAAAGTGCGGCCGATCCTCCCGACTGCTAACACCCTCCAAGTCTGGAAGGTCCGCGACCTCAAAGAGCGAAAAGAACCCTAGATCGCGCAGCTGGAGGCAGACATCAATGTCTTTGGGGTAGCTGCCAGAAATTATAGGACCATTTCGATATGATCGAATGGCGCGGCAGCGATATATCTCAGCGGCCAACAATAGCGCGGCGGCGGGCTCTAGGTGGGTAATGCGATCAAAATATACAAATGCCGGAAGTCGATTAATTAACGTAGTATTCCTTAACTGCGCTATCGCGCTCACCGTTTCGTCGTAATTATCCCTTAGAGAAATAACCTGAGGGAGCATTATTGGTAGGCGACGCTCATCTTTAGGCAAACTTATTCCGTAAGATTGAGAGAAAATGCTTCTATATTCAGAAATCTTCCTAGATAGACGCTGGTGCGCGAGCGAAAGCTCTTTCAATACGCGTGCATGGCGCCGGCGGCGGCGATCTCGCCGATGCTGCAGCGCTAGTATTTTCAATTTCCGTTGAGTCGAAATTCTCTTCATGTCGTAGGAATCGATCGACAAAGGGCATCTGTTACGCTCCTAACGTCACCGAGACCTAAAATCTAGCTACACCAATATGGCGCTCTAACCTGGTTTTCGCCTTACTCATAGTGGCGCTTTTTTACGCAACGGATACCCCGCATTTGCAGCACCTGTTGCAAGGCCTCGGGCGCATGAGGTTCCATCTCGTCGAGCTGGTTGAGCGGGTACGGCCCATGCTTCCGGTCGTCGAGCAAAGGTTCCTCGTCCCCCTTGCGCGGCCGTTATGTGCTCCTAAATCGCGCGCCGTTGGCATTCACGGGAGGGCGCGATGCCGTTTCGTAACACCGAGTTTGAACCAGAAGTCATCGCTCGTTTGGACCGCTGCTTGGCGCGGGCACAAGCCGCCGCGTCGGACTTGGGCATGCCTGCCGATGGAGAGGGTTTGCGCACCATCATGGCTTTGGCGCTGATCGAGGCGACCAATAACGGAGAGGATGACGAGGATCGCTTAACCGATTTCGCGCTGCAGGCACTGCCCAGCTATCGGCGACTACGACAGGCGCGATAGATCACCGGCGCCGAGGGATAGAGTCGCCGAAGGAACCTTGGCCGGCCAGTCTACTTGCCGCCTCAACCACCGTCGGCATGTTCCGGCGGCCGGGTCAGACGCGGCCCCAGCGCCCCCAGCTGACTTTCGCCCTCGCGCAGCCAGTCGGCTGCGGCTTGAACGTCCCCGTTCTCGCCAAGCGCGCCAAGCAGCACCTCGGCGAGCGCCGGCGCCGTGGCGGTAATCTGCGCCTGGCGTGGGGCGCTTATGCGGACCTGACGCGTGCTCGTCAGCCAGCGGCGCACCGGCTCGCTCGTGATGGCCTGCGCCAAGCCGCGTGAAATCGCAGCAGCCTGAATGGCACGCGTGGGACGCGAGAGGATGCTGGTGATCGCCGCACCAGCGGCGAGGCCACCGACTGCCTGCGTGGTGGCGTCGCGCTGCTGGCGCTGGGCTGTGATCAGAGCCAAGTCCTGCAGCGCCTGCCGACTCTCGGGCGAGAGCAGCACGGAGATGCGCTCGGCTTGCTGGCGCCCGGCGGCGTCCTTGCCGGCGCCGAGAACCGCGGCGATGCTGTCGCTGCCGGCCGGGCTTGCCTCACCCGTGACGAGACGGCGCACGTCCGCCATATCGTTGCCACCCTTGGAAATCGAGCTCTCGATGATGTCGGCGACTACCCCGCGCTCGACGCCTGCGCGCATGTCCGGGGAGAGCTTGCCCAGCACCTGGCTGGCCTCGTGCGGCGCCGCCTTGCGATAGAGCCACGGCACCAGTTCCTCGGGCCGGATCTTCGCCGCTGCGCCGTTCTCGCCGCGCAGGAACGGCGCAATGACGCCGTCCCGATACTCGCGGGAGATCTCCGCATCGGCGACAGCGGCCCCGCGCAGCTGTCCCAGAATGCTCGGCGAGCCGGACGCCGACATTGCATCTGCATCGAGATAGCGAGTGCGGTTCGAAATGTCGGCGGCGAGGCTGCGCAGTTGCCGCGCGTCGGCGACGCCGAACAGTTCGCGGATGGTCTCGTCGTCCAAGCTGTTGAGCCGGGCGTTCAGCCCGTTCATGTCGACGATCCGCCGGCCGTAGAGCGTCTCGTCGCGGCCGGCGTCAAGGATCTGCTCGATCGCGTTACGACGGGTTGCCGCCCATTCCGGGCTGTTCGCCCCCATCGTATCGCGCATCTCGCGGACAACGCCGGGCTTGCCGCGGCCGGACATAAGCCGGGCCACCAGCTGGTTGTCTTCGACGTAGCCGGCCTGCGTGGGTTCCCGATAGGCTTCGCGAACGCCCACGCGCGAGAAGCGGTCGACGTTGTCCCGGTAATAGGTGTTGGCGCGTGCGAGCGCCTCCCGCAATTGAGGACTGCCGGCGTTGCGCACGCTGTCGTCGATCGCCCGCGACAGCGAGTTGCTGAGCTGCACCAGATAGCGTTCCGGCACACCCGGCAGGATCGATTTGTCGTCGATGGCGTCGCTGACCAGCGTTCGCATCTGACGCGCATGATCGAGCGTCATGCGATCGGCAGTGTCGTCAACGCCGCGCAGGAAGTTGGCCAGCCCATCCGGCGTAAAGCGGGACATTGGCGCCGGCCGGCCTTCGACAGGCTCTTGCCGTGAGGGTGGCAGTGCTTCGCGGATACGGGCGACTTGCTCGCGTACAGGCCGGATATCGACGATAGGGTCGGTGCCACCCGGTGCATTGCGCGCCGCGTCGTACAACCTGCGCGTCTCGGCGCGGAACTCCTGACGCGCCCGCTCCAGCCCGGCGCGGGTCTGCTGGCCCGCCGCTTCCGCGCCCATTACCGGCCCCTGCCGGCTGGTGAGGGCCTGTTCGCTGCCGGCAATTGCGTCATCCGCACGGGACAGCGCTTCCTCCCGGTCGATCACCAGGTTCTTGCGCTGTGTGCTGATCTCCGAGACCACGCCGCGGCCGATTGCAGCCGGATCGACATCGCCCGCCAGGTCGGACTGGTAGCGCGTGATGGCTTGGTTACCCACCTCGCGGGTCTGGCGGATCTTCTCCGCGGAGCCGGGAAGCTGAGCCAGCATCCCTTCCATGCGAGGGACGAAGCCGCCGGCGCCGCTTTCCGAGGGAAGCGGGCGAATATCGTAACCCTGACCCTTCAGCCGATCCGCTGCGGCGCGGAACTCGACATTGACGGGATCAGCGGCGCGGCGCGCGAAGGGAGCGCGCACCGCATTGCCGACAGCATTCGCCGCGCGCCCGGCGCCGCCCATCACGAGACCGATCAAGGCATCACTCGCCGCCTCGCCAGCCGCACGGGGGAGCACGTCGCGCGTCACGCTCGGCTCGTCGGCCCGGTTCTCGGGGAACAGTCGTCCGACCGTCTCACCGACCAACTGGGCGCCGGCGGCACCGGCCGCCGCCGAGGCCGGAATGCCGACAACCGGGCCGGCGGCGTAGGCCGGCACGCTCGCCGCGCCGCCCATGATCGCACCGACGAGATCAGGCACGCCGCCGGCCATGCTGGCGACGTCCCCCGTATCGATGCCGGGTGGGTCAAACAGTCGCTCGGCACCAGCCGGGTCTCGGATAACGACGCGTTCGGTGGGATTGCCGAACCGATCTTCCAGATAGCGCCAGCCGGTGCCCTGGGGGCCATACGTCTCGGTGAAATATCGCTCTCGGGCGCCCGGCGTGTTCAGGAAGGAGGCGTAGGCGCGCTGGCCAACGGGTGCGCCGCCGGCCCGAAGATCGGGTTTCGTCGCCTCGATCTCGGCACTCTCCCGGTTGCCGGTAATTGCCCGGATCGTATCATCGATCTTCGCCGAGCCCATGAACGGCGCGTCGCTCGCTGGTGCGCCGAGGGCACCAAGCGCGGTATTCACCGCATCGACGGGCGCGCCCAGCACGCGGGCGCCAATGGTGCGTTCCGGATACGGAGTCGGGCCACCTACGGTGATCTTCAATGCCGAACCGCCGGGCGCTGCGTCCGAGGGGGAAGCCGCCGCTGGAGAGTCAGGAAAGGCGGCCCACGGATCGTCATTGGCCGGCGCGGGGGCGGTCTGGCCAACCGGAGGCGCGTCGGGGAACTGATCCCAAATGTCAGCCATCAGGGTCGGACCTTCTCTCGGCCATCCGGCGTGAGGAAGCGCGTGCCCGAGGGGAGCGCTGCGGCTTCCTCTGGGGTACGCACCGTGGGGAGGGCAGACTGCCCAGCGATCGACGGAATGGTGACGCCAGGCAGTGGCGAGTTCGTCGCCTGTGGCCCCCGCGACAGGACGGTGCGCGCATAGACCTGAGCGACGCGAGGGGAGATGGCCTTCTCGTCAACCAGCTGCCCGAGCATGCCCGCATCCAGTGGGGGCAGTCGCTCCCCGCCAGTACGGACATTGCCCGCAAACTTCTGCCGGTAAGCGCTCAGCGCGATCAACGATGCGAGCTTGGCCTGCGCGCCCGGCAGGCTCTCGCCGAGACCGCCGCTCACCATCACGTCGTTGACGGCGCGGCGGTCGGCATCGGACAGCCGTTCATCCTGCACCAGCGTCCGCGCCAACCCGAGCGTCGTCGCTTCGAGTTGCGCCCGCGTGGCGGCTACATCGGGTCGGGCAAGGCCGGGGATCAACTGAGCGCCGTAATTCGTCAGCAGCTCATTGATGTTGCCGGCGGCGCCGAGATCATCCGGCCGCAGCGTATCGAAAAGCGAGGTGAGTTCGCTGGTGGCACGCGCGGCCTCTGCCTCCTGGCGCTGAAGGTCGGTGACGCGTGCATTCGTCTGCCCGGCGGCATTGCCGGTCGAGACCGTAAAACCGCCCTTGCCGTCGGAAGTGACCGACAGCCCACCGCCGGTGCCTTCCTTGCGGACGACGTTCTGAACGACCTGCCCCGAGTTGATGTCGATGATCCTTCCGGCGGCATCGGGACGGCCAACGAAACGGATCTCCTTTCCATCGGGGGCGATCGCCAGGTAGTTGTCGCCTTCGAGATTGGTCGAGCTCGGCTTTTCGTAAGGCCGCGCACCCTGCCGCACCGCCGCGCCGGGCGACATGAACACCGGCGTCTTGCCATCCGGTCCCATGGCCTGGACGGGGGCCTTGTCGCCCATGATCTTGTCGATCAGGATGTCGTCGCCGATCAAGCCCTGCTGACGCAGGCGCTCATTCTGCGTCGCGGTCCACTCGCTTTCGGACAGCGGCTTCTCGGCGCCGGCCACGCCTGGCATCGCCGGCATGCCGACGGCGCCCGCGATATTGGAGGGGACGTCCGGCCGGATCTGGCCGGGGTTCAGCGGGCCGTAGAGATTGCTCAACACGCCGCCGCGCACGGTGTTGGAGTTGTTGGCGCGCGAGGTGTCGGCGTCGATGTCCTGGCCGCGCATGCGGGTCGCGGCGTCCGTGTTCACAGCATAGTAGCTCTGCGTCGGCGCGTAGTTGCCAACGGCCACGCCCATGCGGTCGAACTGGCCCTGATCGACGCCCTGCGACTTCGCGTAGTCGAACAGCTCCGCGAGCCGGCGCGCTTCGGCGCTCTTGGCGTTGGCCGCTGCCCAGCCGGCCGCGTCCGCGCCGCTCGGCGGGGCGAACAGCGACGCGAGGTTCGACGCGGCTGCAGCTATGTTCGGGTCGTTGAAGTAGCGATTGCTTCGAATGGCCATCGTCGGTCCTCAGTGCGTCAGTCCGTCCGGGACTGCCTGATCAAAGGCGCGGCGGGCCAGGACGTGGCGGAAGATCGTGTCTCCCCGTTCCGCGATCTGACGGCGCTGATGCAATTCTTCGAGCGCAGCCCGCAGCCAATGCATGTGGTGGCCCATCTCTTCCGCGTGCTCGGCAGATATCCAGTGACGTTCCTCAGGCCCACCGCAGCAGGCCCTCACCGCCAATATCGTCTGCCCCATGGCTACAGCCACGCGATCCACTGGCAGTTGGCCGTCGATGGAAGCGATGAGATGCGGCAACGCGGAGTGGCTAGCACTCGCGAGCCGATCCAGCTCCGACGATGTCAGGGCGCCGCCTCGCAGTTGAAGCAGGTCGAGAAGCGCCATCAGCGCATTGATGGCGTGAAGCAGCGGCGTTTCGTCTCCGGAGACCGCATCGAAGAAGGCGACTGCGCGTGCATGTGCGCCCCGACAAGCATCCGAGACGGGCGACTGCTCGGACATCGCGTCAATCTGGAGCAAGCTACCGCTCATGCTCGGCGGGCCGCGAAATTAAGGGTGGGAAGCGCTCGCTTTCGCGCCCGCTCCAGGAGCGAAGCCCGAAGACCGATATTGCGAGCCGCGTTGTGGCCCAGCCGAATGAGATCTCGAAGATCGGCGACCCTATCAGGCGGCAGCGTCCGGTGCTTATGCGGCTTTGCGAGATGAACGACGGTGGCTTGAAGCGCCATGAGCGCGTTCACGACGTCGTCGCGTTCTTCTCCGACCAGGTAAATCTCAACATTCAGGCGCGCAGCCAACAGCGCCACGAGAAGCTCATCTCGTTGACTGGGCCCAAGCTCCACTCCCGCGCTATTCAGGCGGCGAGCGGACTCCCAACAATCAAACGCTACGTTTAGCGCCCACGCGATGTCCTCTCGATCGTGCCGACCGGGGATGCTTGAAAGCGAACCCCAGACCATATCGACGTTCAGCTCGAACCCCTCATCCTCCTGGGTCGGAGGATCCGGTTGGAGCTCGTCGTCGTCGTGTTCGGCATCCGGCGGCGAGGTGCGTGCGGGCAAAGTCATGGCGCAAAACCTTTCTCGCCGTGTTTAGCATAAAATGGCAACAAGTGGAATCTTTTACTTTTCGTAATCGCCATTATCGGTTATTTTTGCGAGCATACGAAAATGTATGCTTATGACAATTTGTCAAAGCGTTGCGTACAGCAGTACACGCAAAGACAAATTGTCCATCCGCAGCGCCCTGCGGGTCGGATATTCCAGCGCCCTCGCTAAGCCTACACACCCCGGAGAGAACCCATGATCGCCGATCGAGAAACCAATGTTCGATGCGGGCTCGCCGCGCTCGCAGTCCTCACGCGGGAACTGGGCGATACGCCATGCCCGCCGGCCCAGGCGCATCGGCTTCGGCGTCTGGTCGAGACCGCTCGGGACCATGTTGTCGAATTGCTTGGGGAAGACGACGTCGTACCCGTAAGCTTGAGCGATGCGCCCGCCAAGGCGCCTTTCTCCAAGACTGATGACCGACTGCATTTTGATGTTACGGCAGCTTGGCGAGCCGCCGCGGCGTTGCGCGCAGCCAATTCGCCGGAAGATGCTGAGATGCACCGCTCCGATCTGCGCCGGATCATGAATAGCGCAGGCAACGCTCGTGTCCGGCGTCTATGCGCCGACGCGCTCTCGATCTAAGAACGCGCCGGGCGGAAGAACCCTCATGACTAAGGTGGCTGGCGCGTTTCCGTAAAGTTCAGACGCGGCGCAATTTTGTAGCGCCTCCACGCGCCGCCAAAGGAATGCGCTTGGACTGATCCCGGGGGGTGGGCCAGGGGCTGGCACCCGTCGCTTACCGACAGGGAGAAGGCGGTGCACGTCAATGCGGAAATCAGCGGCCGGTGCGCCATTGCGGCGCTCAGCGTTCTGGCGCGAGAAGTGGACCGCGTTGCATGCGCGCCGGCGCATGCGGAACGGCTGCGGCGCCTGGTCCACATGGCGCGTGGTCACGTTGCGGGATTGCTCGACGAGACGCCGGGCAGCAAGCCCGCGTCGCCGTCCGCAGACCACGCGAGTGATGGCCTTGACGACGACGACGCGGCGGCCGCATGGGGAAGCGCTGCCGCGCTTCGCCGATCGTTCTCGGACAGCGCACACAGCTTCCACCGTGACCGTTTGCAGACCATCGCAACCACGACGTGGAGCGAGCGTGTTCGGCACATGTGTCGCGACGCGCTCCGCGATGTCCCGTTGGCGTGGTAGCTCCGCGCGGGGCCTGCGGGGCCTGCGGGGCTTCTTTGAGGGCTTCAAAGAGCGAAAACAGGCACTGGTCGTCCTGATCAATTTCTGTATCATTCTGTGCAACGGTCGTTGCATAGAAGGATACGGTCATGTCGACAGCAAAACGATACGTTGCGTATTTGAGAGTTTCGACTGATCGCCAAGGCCGATCAGGCTTGGGCCTTGAGGCTCAGCGGGCGGCGGTCGCTGCCTATCTCGCGGGCGGTCACGCGGGCCTGGTAGGCGAGATCGTCGAAGTCGAGAGCGGCAAACGCAAGGATCGGCCCAAGCTCACCGAAGCAATTGCGCTATGCCGCGCTCACAGAGCCGTCTTGCTTGTCGCCAAATTGGATCGTCTGGCGCGAAACGCCGCGTTTCTGCTCAGCCTCCGTGACGCCGGAATAGAATTCGTGGCCTGTGACATGCCCGACGCAAACCGCGTGACGGTGGGAATTCTCGCAGTTGTTGCCGAAGCTGAAGCCGAAATGATCAGCGGGCGGACAAAGGCAGCGCTCAAAGCGGCGAAGGAGCGGGGAACGGTACTCGGGGGCTTCCGCGGGCGCGCGGCAACGGACGAGGATGCCCGGCGCGCCCGTAGCGCTCGAACGGCTAAGGCTCTCGGCAGAGCGCGCGACATCGAACCGGTTTTGAGCCGTTTGGATCCCGACCGCAGCTTGTCTCTGCGTGAACTTGCAGCGCTGCTAAACGCGGAAGGCATCCCAACCGCGACCGGTCGCGGACAATGGACCGCCGCGGCCGTGTCTCGGGTCAAGGCACGGTTTAGGGGCGCCGGAAGCGCCGCGGCTAGCCTGCTGTCAGCGGACAGCCGCCCATATCGCGGGCACCACGTCGCCGATACGCCGCCGCGGGACTAACGCCTCCACGATCACCCATTCGGCCCCTTCGTCATCGTGGATGACTTCGACCGATGGGCGCAGGCCGCTTTTAGCGATCGGCTCGCGGCGAACGTTCGTGCGGGAGGTTTGGCGGGTGGAAAAATCAATAACGTTGGACATGGCTGTGCTCCAATGCCGTTTTCGACGGCGGTTATCCGGGGCCGAAAAGCCGCACAGTGGGCTCCGCACGCCTTTGGGCTCGCGCCTTGGACATGCGCGTGCGGACCCCGGACACACCAGAAGCTAGCCTGTTGCTAGTAGATGTATTTTGCACTGCGTGGCTTTTCGAACCGTTAACGAGCATAGCTCAAGGAAAATATACTTCAATATAATTTATGTATGTTTTGTATATCTACGCATATCGACAAAACTTACAATATTGTCAGTTTGACTCATTTGAGATTATTTAAGATACATTGCTTGCAATACGGTTATGGCTCGCCCCAAGGAGGTTGCGAATGACCCCAGCTGCCACATGTGCCGATCTATGGGCAATTTACTGGGTCGATTATCTGGATCGAACGGACGGCACGGGGAGCTCAGCCGGGTTCGCCTGGCGCAACCTCTCTCCTCACTTTGGACAGCTAAAGCCCGCGGAAATCGACTATTTTTGCGTCCGCCAGTACCGGCAGATGAGAGCTGCCGGTTCCATCGGGAGGCCCAGCACGAGCGCAACAATCCGGCGGGAATTGGTGGCACTGCTCGCGGCACTTAGGTGGTGCGCGAGCCCAGAGCGTAGATTTTTGCGCCCAGACGACGTGCCGGCGTTCGACCTACCGCCAGACGGTGCGCCCCGACAGCGTTGGTTGCGCAATGACGAAATCGAGGCGCTGCTAGCGGCCGCAGTCGGTACGAGGCGCCCGTCGCGCGATGGTGGAAGGCGGCGATTGAGCCGAGCCGAGCGTTTTCTATGGATCGCTCTGCATACGGCCGCCCGTAAGGAAGCAATTCTCGATCTTTCTTGGGACAGGGTCGACTTCGAGACGGGCACGATCGACTTTAATGTGCCTGGACGACGCGTCACAAAGAAGCGGCGCGTCGTGGTGCCTATCGCTTCGGCGCTTCTGCCAATCCTCGAACGGGCCTATCGCGAGCGACAAGGCGATCTGGTCTTGGACAACAAGGGCGCTGTGTGGGCGACTGTGCAGAGCATTGCGATGAAAGCCGGTCTTGCGCCGAGGCAGCGCATTTCCACCGGGGCGAAGCCGAAGGCCACCGGCATTTCGCCGCACGTTCTGCGGCACACAGCGGCGACGCATATGGCGCGAAGCGGTGTGCCGCTCTGGAAGATCGCAAAGTTCCTCGGTAATTCTGTCGAGATGGTCGATAAGGTCTACGCGAAATTCATGCTGGATGATCTTCGCGGCGCCGCTGAAGTGATATCGCAGCGCACTAATGGCGCAGCGAAGATCGCGATGCTAGGTGAGCGCCCCGGCGATCGACGGGCGCATGGGAGCTCATAGACCGGCTAGGCCCATGTTTGCTATGCGGAAGCCACCGTGAAGCAGCGACCACTACTCGAAGACTCCTTCGCCCGAACTTGAAGTGTCCTTCCGCCCTCGGGCGCGGCGCCGGGCCCGCTGGATAGCGGCTTCGAGCTCCATCCCGTCCATTTCGGCTGGCGACTTCGACGTTTCGACGGCCGCCCGATCGCGCCAATTCAGGGCGCCGGCCATCTCCAATATTGTGCGCGCAGCTGCTCCGCGCGCCGCAGCAGGGGACGTGCCGTCGCCCGCGATAGCGACCAGGGCCTTATAGGCATGCTCCAGCCCCTCGGTTCGAGCAAGATGCAGAACGCGTGCGCGTGCCGCCTCTTCGTCGCCGTCGAACTCTTCGGCGTTGCCAAAGCTCAAGGTGCCGTCGGTCATCCAAATACTCCTTCGTCGTCCGGCGTGGTGCGCACCAGGCGAGTGCGCTCGTCTTCGAGCTCCGCGATGCGCGCCGCAATCGCCTGCCCCTCAGCGGTCGGCGGGCGCGCGTCCGAACGCTGCGCGCTTTCGCGGAATCGGGCGTTCGCCTCCCGCTCCGCGCGTGCCGCAGCACGCTTTGCCGGCGCGCCGGGCTTGTGGCTGCGCTGCCAACGGTCGTACTCGGCTCGTTCCTCGGGCGACATTGCTGCGATGCGCCGAGCACGGGCCTTTGCGGCCCGCTCTTGACGCGCAAGCTTCCGGTGAAGCTTCGGCATCGCATCGGGCGCGTCAGCGTTCGGCCAACGCGTCCGGTGCCAACCGTCGCCCGAGGGCGTTCGGCCGCCGTGAACCCAGCATCGCCCGTTCGCCATCGCCGGCTGCCGGCAAGGCTCGCCCGTCGATCGCGCGTGCGCTCCGCAGCGGGGAAGCTCCGCCCGCTCCCGATTGATCTTTCGGAATAGCGCGCGGCCAATTTCGCGAAAGCGTGCGGAGGCAGCCCATGCCTGTTGACGGGGTGAACGTGTCTTCATGGGGAAGTCTCCAGGCGCAGCATCGGAAAAGCGGGACCAAGAGGTATCCGTCCGCCCGACCAGTCGGGACATTCTGTCCGCGTCGCGGAGTTATCGGACGAAGCCATCCGAATTTGACCCCGTACCCACTCGGGGAGAAGGCCGAGCCCCCCGGCGGCGAAGCCAGGCCTTCCCCGTAGGGGTGCACTTTGCAGCACTTCACTTTGCTGCACCTTAAACCCTTGGGAATGCTGGGCTTTGCAGCACTTTGCGGCACTCTGCACGGCCATTTTGCGCAAAGTACTTTGCAGCAGCAATATCAATGACTTAGCAGGCACTTTGCAGCAACTGCCGATCACTTTGCTGCACATTGCTCGGCGTCCTGTCATTCGAATACCGAGGCCTCCTCGGCGCTGCTGGTGGACAAATTGTCCGTCAGAACGACGTAACCTTTGATCGGGCGGCGGCTGGCGTCGCGGCCGACGGTGTCGTGCCGAATGATCTTTCGACCTTCGAGGCGAGCGATCGCATCCGAGACCTCGGTTTCCGTCAATGTTTGGAGGGCTTCCCCAGCCCGGCTTTTCAGAACGCGTGGCGCGAAGTACGGACTATTCTTTGCGACGCCGAGCTGAACCCCCTGGCAGTCGAGCAAAGCCGAGATCACGGCTCGCTCTGCCGCGTCGTCCAACAACGGCACAGATGCGCCAGCAGCCGTTGCCGGCATAGAGCCGGCGAGCACTTCGAATGCGCCCCGATGCCAGCGGAGCTTGAGAAGTCCGCCCTTCGGGCCGTAATTCGATTTCATGCCCTCTAACTCTCGAAGGTCTCCCTTCGCGGAGCCCTTCTGGTGCCGCAGATACAGCCTGGACCGAACCGCGTTGCTCCACGCGGTCGAACCGGAGGTGCCCTGGCCCGACGACTGTCCGCTAAGTGACGGGTGAGCCAACACGATTACAGAACCGCCGATGTCCTGCGCCAGACGGCCGAGGCATCCTTTGACGAACGCGGTGACCTGAACGCGGTTCTGCTCTTCACCGGCGAACACATCGGCAAGCGTATCGATAACAACGACGTCCGCAGCGAAGTCGATGGCGGCGGCACGCAGCTGGTCCCAAATTGCCTGACGGCGCATCTGCCCGGTAGAGCGGTCCCAAACGGCTAGCAGATTGTCCATGAAGCGCCGGCTTGTCAGCCGGAGACGGCCGCCGGTTGATCCGTAATCGAGCCTGAGCGCCGACAGGATATTGCTATGGCGGCGCTGGAGCTCGTCTTCCCCATCCTCGCAAAAGAAGCAAAGTACGCGCGCGGGGCGGGTCTCTTGCCCGAGCCACGGCACTCCCGCGGCCGCACAAGTCGCATACTGGTGCATAAGCAACGTCTTGCCGATGCCACCGTCACCGTAAAGCGAGGTTACTTCACCTCGAGGGATTAGGCCCGCGACTTCCCACTCACGCGCCGGGACAGGTCGGTCGCGCCAGTCTTCGGGGTTGATCCATTTGATTGTGTCGGGTGCCGCCCCGGCGAGTGGCGGCTGCGCCGGGCTTAGACCTACGGTCGGCATCTCCCTGGCGACGCGCTCTGCCTCCATCTCGACCAACTGATCGAACTTTTCTGGCAGTGCGCCGGCAAGACCCCATCGCGATACCAACTCCGCGTAGTGACGCGGATACCGCGCCTGCACTGCGGGCAGCATGGCAACATTCTGCCGGATATCATCTGCAGACCAGCCGCGCAGCGAGGCGAATGGCGCGGCATCCTGGCTATCGGAAGCTTCGAACCAGAACGCTTCTTCCGCCTTCTGCAAGGCGGACCATGCGAGGCCTACAGCTTGCGCGACGGACGGCAACGACGACTTCCAGTCGGCCGCCGGCGCGAAGACAGGGAAGTCCGATCGACCAAGGCGGCGGCAGAGCCATGTTAGCGCTTGGCTGCTGGTGGGCCGACTTACAGATGGGTCGCCTTCACCAACCACAGCGAAGGGCAGGGGGCCAGCAGGTCCGTATTCAGGGCAGCCGCCGAATACTATTTCCCCTTGGGCATCGATGCCGCCAAACTCGCAGATCAGAGAGATCGGCGTGTGAGGTCGTTCCGTGCCGAAGTCGAAGGCCCCACGACCGTTGTCGAAAATCGCAAGGCGCTCATCCAAGTCGCGATCGAGCTGCTCCGACGAAACCGACCACTCTCCCACGCTCGGCACTGTGGCGTCGTAGGGTAGAATGTCGCGCGCCCACTCAGACCGCCGAAGCCACACGGCTCGCTCAACAGCCTGATCCGCCGTGAACGGCCCTGTCTCGCCCCGTTGGTGCGTTTCGCTCGGCTTGCTGCCTTCTTGCCAGTCGTAGCCATGCCGTTCCCCGACCTCAGAAAGCGACTTGGCCAGCGCATCAAGCTGCTGAAACCCGATCCGTGGCAGGTCCGGGTATCCAATTTCGGCGAGGTTCGAGCGAACGGCGCCGCCCGACGGATGGCGACCAGCCACGAGTATCTGTTGCCCCGTGGCTAGCACCTCGACGTAGAAGGTGCGGCCGGTTGCTTTATCGGTTAGGGACCACTTCCGCTTCGAGGCCGGGGCTCCGGTCCAGCGCAAGAAGACGGCGCAGCTGGTGGAGCCATCTCGTTCACGGATCGGCAGCTTGTCAGGCTCTGTCGCGAGGCTACGAGCAATTTCCCCTCGAATTGCGCCGACCAGGGCACGCGCGCGTTGGGCCTCAGCCGACTGTTCATTGGCGGCGATCTTGATGTCGACGTCCAACACGAGGATGTCACCCGTCGCTAGGCAACAGTTTACGTCGGGATACTCAGCCCAAACTGCGATGTCTCCGCCAGATGGCGCGAACGCCTGCCATCCGCGGAAGCCGAACCACCTCCGGTTCTCAAAACGCGAGGGCACCTTTCCGTCGCTCAGGCGGATGCCCGATTTGAATTCGACGTTCACTCCCGGAGGCGCACAGGGGCGTATGTAAGGCCCAAATCCCGCCGCTTCTAACGAAAGCATGGCATTGGTTGATACCACCGAAGATCTGCGGGCATCCTGGCCGGACGGAAACCCGACGATGTTGTCTCCCGCCCTCGACGCGAAGCCAGTAGTCTCCGACTGCCCGCTCGGAGCAGCGCGCATCATTTGGCCCAACACATCGCCAAACGTTCCGGTGTCTTTGTCTTGCGACACCGGGAAATTCTGCTTAATATTCATATGCAGACTTTCTATGGCCGGTGCGCTCTTCGCGGGAGCGGCCGGCCTTTTATTTGGATACGCCAGTATTCTACGCGGGCTTGGAGCTAGGCGGCCCAACTGGCGCGAGCCCGTTCGGCGCGCCGGGCGACCGCGACGGCGGTCTTACGGGACGGCGTCCAGGCTTCGGCACTATCGACAAGCGCAATAAGGCTGTCCGTTGCCACAAGCGTACGTCCGGCCAGCCGCTTCAGCGTTAGGCGTCCATCGCTCGCGCAGGCGTACAGCGAAGCGGGGGATACACCCGCGATCTTGCTCGCGACTTTCATCGGCAAGAGAGGAAGCTGGCGCCAGTCGGGGGGCACCATCAGCGTGGACGGCTTAGATTTTTGCGAGGGCGTCGCAGGCATAACCGAACCTCATGGTCATCAGGTGCACGAAAAAGTGTCGCCTGTCTCCATTTTTCCGGTTCGGCATGTTCTTCTGCGGCGACAAGTGGAAGGATATATCAAAGTAATGCGATGATCAATACGACTGTGACGATTGCAACAACAGCAAATACGACATACAAATGTGTCATACATCCGCGACATACAGAAAACGACATACAACAATATTTGGCGCGGTGCGCTTCGATCAGGCTGCGGGCCACGAAAGCACTGCGCGCCGGGCGATCTCATCGGTCGCTTCGGTGATATGCGCTGAGTAGTGCGCCTCGATCATTTCGATCGAAGTGTCGTGGAGTGCCGCAACAAGTCGGACGGGAATGCCGACCGTCAGGCCTCGAACTATCGAGCTGTGCCGCAAAGCGTACATCACCGTTTCCGGCGGCACCTCGGCGGCTGCAACACACGCAGCCCAGTGCTTCTCGATCTCGTACGCCGGCCCCCACGGCCGCCGGTGATCACGCTCCCATTTGAAAGGGCCAATGTTCCGATATGCCCAGCGGGAGAGGAGAGGGGCATCGGCCGGTCTGCCATCGAGGGCTGGCTTCAGCTTCTCGATGACGTCCTGCGACACCGGTACCGCGGCCGGCGGTTTGGCGCGCGGCGACCGACCCTTACGCGAACCCGGCACGAGAATTCGACCTTGGGCCGCCTGAACATCGCCCACGCGGATTGCGGTGATCTGAGAGTACCGTGCGCCGGTGGCGGCCGCGACCAGAACCAAGCGCCCGAAATCGCCGCTGTCGTCCACGCTGAAGGCCGCGCCGATGATGTTCTGTATCTGGGCGGGGGCTAGGATCTGCTTGCGGGCCGTAGCGGCGGCCAGCGGCAATGCGCGGGTTCCGATTTTCACTTCGGCCAGGATATGCGCCGGAAGCTCACGGCGATGGCGCTCTGCGGCGGCGTTCAGCGCTGCACGGAGATCACTCATCAGGCGGTTCACCGTCGAAGGCGCGAGAGTGCTCCGGTCGCCTTTGGTCTCCTTCTCCATACCTCTCATCGGCAATCGGTCTCGCCATGCCTCTATCGTTGAAGCTCGAAGCTTGGCGAGCGATGTACCGGCAAACTCCCGGTCGCTGAGAACGTGAAGCGCTAGGCGGCCCTCCGCGTTTTTCCCTGTCGTTTCTGACTTGCGCTTCCGAGCCTGCGAATAAGCCTCGACGGCAGAACGAACGGTCGGCCCCGTCGCCGATGCTGGCGACTCCGCCCGCGCCTGTATCGCGGCGTGCTGCCGGCTAGCCCATTCAAGCGCAGCCGCCACGGCAACGCGATACGTAACGCAGTTGGATGGTGCCCCGTCGTCATCGGCAATGCCGATGCGTTGCTCGTATCGCTTGCCTGACACGGCAATCTTGGCGATCCAACTCCCTGGTCCCGTTGTGGCTTTGCGGTATCCAAGACTGACCCCACCGCGGCCGCCGCTCACACCCTGCCAGTATGGGTTCTTCCGTGTAGCCAGCCGGGCTCTCTTCGGGGCGGTATCAATTTCGCTCTGCGGTGCGCGTCCCACAAATTGTCCCACATAGATGTTCGTGCCAAGCACGATGACTATAAGGGAGAAGTGTGTAAAATCAATTCGTTGTGGTCGTCATGGACGTCATGAGGTGAAGAATGAATTGCCCTCCGAAGGCAAAGGTCGCACGTTCGAATCGTGCCGGGTGCGCCACTTCGGTACAAAACTGCGAACGCCGTTCGCCGCCGCTCCTACGCTTGATGCGGCAGCAAGCGTGCGCAGAAGGTTCGCTTTGTTTCCCATCAGCCGAATCTCCGACCTGCCTCATCCCTCTCTTCCCGGCAAGCGGGAGCTTGACGAAGGGGATCGCTGAGGCGAACGGCAAGATCTGAGATAATTGCGGGGTGCGCGCGCGGCGCGCCGGCCACGAAGGAGACTGGCTCCACCGGCTTCGGATCAGGCCCGAAATTGCAGGCATTTGTACCTGGGACGCCGCCGGAAACCTGGAAGCTCCAGACCGCTTCGGACACCAGACGCGAGACAACATCCGCAGTCGCGGACATCATCATGAGCTCCGTGTCAGATATTGCACAAGACCGCGGCGGCCGTGCCAGGCAAGGCGGTCTGCGTGCTCAGCACCGCCTCGATATCCGCGCGGCGCGGCAGGTCGGCGCCACGGCGGGTAATGGTCACCGCTGCCGCTGCTGTCGCATAGGCAAGGAGGTCGCCGATCGCCTCGGCATCCAGCGCGGCGATGACGGCCTCGTCGAGCCGGTCGGTGGCTGCAAGGCGGGCAAGCAATGCGGCATGGAACGTGTCGCCGGCCCCCACCGTGTCGCGCACGCTCACCTCGCGGCCGGGCACGTTCACGGTGCCGGCGGTGCTGAAGGCAACCGCCCCGGCGGCACCGCGGGTGATCACCACCAGCCGGGCGCCGAGACCCAGCCAATAGGTGGCGGCATCGGCAAGCGAGGTGTCTTCGCCCAGGGCGATGCGCACATCCTCGTCGCTCGCCTTAACGATGGTGGCGCAGCGGTAGAAGCGCTCGGCGGCGGCACCCCAGCGCTTCATGTCGCGCACCACGGTCGGGCGCACATTGGGGTCGACGCTGATCACCCGGCGACCCTTCTCGCGCGCCGCCAGCAGTGCATAGGCCGAGCCCACCGGCTCCACCACCATGGTGTAGGAGCCGAAGGCGAGCGCGCGCACCTCGTCCGGCAGCCGCGGCGGCAGATGCTCCGGCGCCAGTGAGCGGTCGGCCGCCGCCTCGCCGTGAAAGGAATAGCTCGGCTGCCCGTCCGGAGCGGTGGCGATGGCCGAGAGGGTGGACAGCCGGTCGGTACGCACGATGAAACGCGTATCGACCCCTTCGCGGTCGAGAATGTCGGCGAGCAGCATGCCGAAGCGGTCGCGCGAGATGCCGCCGAGAAAGGCGGCGCGCGCGCCCTGCCGCGCAAGGCCGATGGCGACGTTGAAGGGCGAGCCGCCGGCAACCGCGCGGGCCGGCATCTCGGTGCCCTCCGGCGGGCCGGCGAACAGGTCGATGAGCGCCTCTCCGCAGACCAGTATCATGCCGCGGCTCCCTCCGGTCGGATCACGCCCTTGCGCAGGATGATGTTGCCGTAGAGCCGTCGCTCGCCCGAGGCGACGATGGCGTAAGCGGCGCGGATGCGCTCGTAGAACGGCTCGCCGGAGATCGGCACGAGCCGGAATCCGGGCTCGCGACGATCAATGATCCGCGTGAATTCGACGAATACCTCCTCCAGCCGCCCACAGTCGCCATGGGCGCACGGGCGAAAGGCGGCGTGCTCGACCGCCGCGTCGAGCGGCATCAGCGAAAGCACCGCGTCCAGGATCGCCGGGGCGGAATGCCCGTCCATGCGGACAAGGCGCCGGGCATGCGCGTCGGCCGGGTAGTTGGCGTCGACGATCGCGATTTCATCGCCATGCCCCATGGCCCGCAGTGCCCTGAGCAGGTCGGGACCGACAAGCGGATCGATGCCCTTGAGCATGGCTTATTCCTTGAAAAGGACGTCGAAATCGCGCGCGAAGGTGGCCAGCAGCGGCAGCGCGGCGCCGCCGATGGCGCGGGCGTCGCGCCCGACCGAGCCCTCCACCACCACGGCGTCGGTAAGGCCCTGCCGGTCTATGGTGGCGAGCCGCTGGCGTGTCCGCTCGACCAGGCGGGTCCGCATAGCGGTGGGAAAGGCGCCGTCGATGACGATCGCCTCGAAATCGATCACCGAGAGCATGGCGGCAATGGCCTGTGCCAAGCCATCGGCCGCCTCGTCGATCCAGTCTTCCAGCGGTTCGGCGAATTTCGACCAGTCGTCCGGGGACAGCCAGATGTCGGTGCCGGGAAGGCCGCGGGCGATCAGCCGTCGCTCCAGCCGGTAAATGGATGCGGTGCGGATGAGCTGTTGCAGGCTGGCCGTGCCGTCCGCCTCGCGCCGCAGGATCGGCATCGAGCCCAGCGCGCCGGCATTGCCCGAGCGGCCAGGGAACAGGCTGCCATTCAGCACGATGCCGCCGCCGATGAAGGTGCCGATATAGAGATAGGCAAAATCGTGGAACGCTGCCCCGCGGCCGAAGGTCAGCTCGGCGGCGCAGGCGGAAGTGGCGTCGTTGCACATGCGCACCGGCCAGTCCGGAAACAGCTGCCCCAGTTCCCGTGTGACGTCGAAGGTCCGCCAGCCGGCAAGCGCGCCGGGCGGCGTTTCGAGGTCGGCTTCCCAGTTCCACAGCTCGAAGGGCATGGCGACGCCGATGCCGGTGACGCGGGCGCGCTGCTCCTCGGTGAGCACAGCGGTCAGGCGGGGGATCTCCCGTTCCGCGAAATCCATCAGCGCCTGCGGCAGCGGATAGGCATAGGTGAGGCGGGCGCGGGCGCGGATGCCGGCGGTGAAGTCCATCAGCACGAGATCGGAGGAGCGCCGGCCGATCATCAGCCCGACACCGAAGGCGCCGTCCGGGTTCAGCGAGAACGGCACCGAGGGCTGGCCGATACGACCGCGCTGGCGTTCGCCGGCCGTCAGCAGGCCATCCGCATGCAGCCGGTTCATGATCACGGTGGTGGTCTGGGTGGAGAGGCCGGTCAGGCGGGCGATATCGACCTTGCCGAGTGCCCGGTGCCGGCGGATCAACGAGAGGATGACACGCTCATTGTAGAGCCGCACGCCGGTCGGGTTGGTGCCGCGGCCGGCAGGGGAAAGCGGCACGGACTCGTCCGGGATCGGAAAGGACGCCGTCTCGTCCATGCTCCCTGTGCTCCTCGTCGTCTTGTTCTCGCGCCACCGCTTCATCGGGCAGCTCTATCGTCGAAAGGATGAGGCAGGCAAGTTGGCCCTGTCAATTATTAAATCTTCGTGATTTATTTATTGACAGGAGTTCGACCCTGCGGCTTCATGAAAGCGTCAAAGAGCACGTCGCGGGGCAAACCTGCGCGATTTCACATCGTCCCAAGGGAGGGAAGAATGCGCCGCTCGTTCCGGCATCACCTCGTTTTCTCGGCGGTTTCCGCCGTCGCGCTCGCCAGTGTCTCGCTTGCGGGCGTCGGGCTCGCCGCTGCTGCCGACAAGCCGATCGTCGGCATCATCACCAAGACCAACACCAACCCCTTCTTCGTGAAGATGAAGGAGGGCGCACAGGCCAAGGCCGACGAACTCGGCATGGAACTGCGCTCCTTCGCCGGCAAGGTCGATGGCGACAACGATTCGCAGGTCGCGGCGGTGGAGAACCTCATCGCCGCCGGCGCCAAGGGCATTCTCATCACCCCGAGCGACTCGCGGGCCATCGTCCCGGCTATCGACAAGGCCCGCGCGGCCGGCATTCTGGTGATCGCGCTCGACACGCCGCTCGATCCCGCCAGCGCGGCAGACGCCACCTTCGCCACCGACAATTTCCTCGCTGGCCAGATGATCGGGCAGTGGGCCGCCAAGACGCTGGGCGAGAAGGCCGGCACGGCGAAGATCGCGCTGCTCGACCTCAACGTGAACGAGATCTCCGTCGACGTCGCCCGCGACCAGGGCTTCCTCAAGGGCTTCGGGGTCGACCTTGGCAACCCCGCCGACATTGGCGACGAGAAGGACCCACGCATCGTCGGCCACGACACCACCCTTGGCAACGAGGAGGGCGGCCGCAAGGCGATGGAGAACCTGCTCCAGAAGGATCCCGACGTTTCGGTGGTCTACACGATCAACGAACCGGCGGCGGCCGGCGCCTACGAGGCGCTGAAGTCGGTCGGCCGCGACAAGGACGTGCTGATCGTCTCGGTCGATGGCGGCTGCCCGGGCGTGCGCAACGTCGCCGACGGCGTCATCGGCGCCACCTCCATGCAGTTCCCGCTGCTGATGGCATCCAAGGGCATCGAGGCGGTGAAGGCCTATGCCGACACCGGCGCCAAGCCGCAGGCCACCCCTGGCCTCGACTTCCTGAACACCGGCGTCGAGCTCGTCACCGACAAGCCGGTGACCGGCATCAAGTCGATCCCGTCCTCGGAAGCGCTGAAGAAGTGCTGGGGCTGATCGCACTCCGCGCCATCCCCCGGGCGGCGCGGATGGTCTGACATTGTGCCACCCCAGCGGCACGGATCGTCCAATTGAATCAACCGAGAGGCTCCCGCTGGGTGCCTCTCCCGGCCCTGTGCGTCGCCAGCGCGAAGCCGGTCTGCGGGAGGGTATGGCGATGACCGATCTGAGCAGCCCCGGAGCGAACCCTTCGGGTCACCCGGCGATGCAGGCTTTCGAGCAGGTGCTCGAAAAGCGCGACAGCCGTGTTGCCGAGTTCGACTTTGCGCCCAAATCGCCGATTCAGCGCGTGCAGCATTTCCTGCACGCCAACCCGACCGCGGTGCCGGCCATCGTGCTGGCGCTCGGCATCATCGGCTTCAGCCTGATCGTGGGCGCCCGCTTCCTGTCGTCCTTCAACCTGTCGCTGATCATCCAGCAGGTGACGATCATCGGCATCATCGGCATCGCCCAGACGCTGATCGTCATCACCGCCGGCATCGATCTGTCGGTCGGCGCCATCATGGTCCTGTGCTCGGTGGTGATGGGCAAGCTGGCGGTGACGCTCGGATTGCCGGCGCCGCTGGCCTTCATGGCGGGCATCATGGTCGGCGGCGGCTGCGGCGCGATCAACGGCGTGCTGGTGACGCGGCTGAGGCTGCCACCCTTCATCGTCACGCTCGGCACCTGGTCGATCTTCTTCGCGCTGAACCTCTGGTACTCGGGCTCCGAGACCATCCGCTCGCAGGACGTTGCCAAGGCGGCGCCGTTCCTCCAGTTGCTCGGCACGCCGGTCGACGTGCTGGGCGCGCGCTTTACCTACGGCTCCTTCTTCCTGCTGGGGCTGATTGCGCTGGTTTGGTACGTGCTGAACCGCACCGCCTTCGGCCGGCATCTCTATGCGGTGGGCGACGATCCGGCGGCAGCCGAGCTCTCCGGCATCCGTACCCGCAAGGTGCTGTTCACCGTCTATGTCGCCGCGGGCGTCATCTGCGCGCTCGGCGCCTGGGCGCTGATCGGCCGCATCGGCTCCATCAGCCCGCAGGCCGGTCAGACCGCCAATCTCGACAGCATCACTGCGGTGGTGATCGGCGGCGCCAGCCTGTTCGGCGGACGCGGCTCGATCATCGGTACGCTGATCGGCGCGCTCATCGTCGGTGTGTTCCGCAACGGCCTCGCGCTCGCTGGCGTCGACGTGCTGTGGCAGGAATTCACCGTCGGCATCCTCATCATCGTCGCGGTCGCCCTCGACCAGTGGATCCGCAGGGTGTCAGCATGATCACGAACACGGTTCTCGCAGAGCTGAAAGCCATGTCCAAGCCCGCTGCCCCCAACACCCCCGTCCTCTCCGCCCGTGGTCTGGTGAAGCGTTACGGCCGGGTCACTGCCATGGACCGCGCCGATTTCGACCTCTATCCCGGCGAGATCCTGGCGGTGATCGGCGACAACGGCGCCGGCAAGTCCTCGCTCATCAAGGCGCTCTCCGGCGCCCTGATGCCAGATGACGGCGAGATCCGGCTCGACGGCGAGGTGGCGAAGTTCGCCTCGCCGATGGACGCCCAGCGGGCTGGCATCGAGACGGTGCATCAGTCGCTCGCGCTTTCGCCCAGCCTGTCCATCGCCGACAACATGTTCCTCGGCCGCGAGATCCGCCGGCCCGGCATCCTTGGCTCGGTGTTCCGCATGCTCGACCGGCCGGCCATGCAGAAGATCGCCCGCGACAAGCTCAGCGAGCTCGGCCTTATGACGGTGCAGAGCATCAACCAGCCGGTGGAGACGCTTTCGGGTGGCCAGCGGCAGGGCGTGGCGGTGGCGCGCGCCGCCGCCTTCGGCTCACGCGTCGTCATCATGGACGAGCCGACGGCCGCGCTCGGCGTGAAGGAATCGCGCCGGGTGCTGGAGCTGATCCTCGAGGTGCGCTCGCGCGGCCTGCCGATCGTGCTGATCAGCCACAACATGCCGCATGTGTTCGAGATCGCCGATCGCATCCACATTCACCGTCTCGGCCGCCGGCTCTGCGTCATCAACCCGAAGGACTACACTATGTCCGACGCGGTGGCCTTCATGACCGGCGCCAAGGCCCCGGCGGAGGAATTGGCAGCTTAGGGGAGGACGAACACGGCGCGCTTTCCCGCCGATCGGAAACAGCTCCCGGGCAGGGAACCTCCTCGTCCCCCGGGACCGTGGCTCGTCTCCCGCCAGACCCGCATGGTGCCGCCGACCCGCTTGTGCCGAAGCGGGCCGGCGGTTTTTCGGCTTTCCGCGTCCGATCAGAACGCATGGCTCCGGCGCGGATTTCGCGCTTCTGCCATGCTGCATCGCACAGTATGTTTCTCCATGTTTGCTGCTATGCAGCATGAGCCATCGGGAGAACCTATCGTGCAGATCGCTCAGATCGGCATTGTCCTGCGGACAGCCTTCGCTCGGTACCGCGTCTACAAGCGGATCGTGGCCGAGCTCGCGGCTTATACCGACCGTCAGCTGGCCGATTTCAATCTCAGCCGGTGCGACATCCCGGCCTTCGCCCGGCAGGCGGCCGCCGAAGCGGTCGAAGCCGCTCCCGCGCTGGCGCGGCAGCCGCATTTGCACTTCGTCCACGCCGGCTGACACTGTTCTGCGCGTGTAGAGGCGCTGCCGCCGCGCAGCAATATTGAAGTGGCGCGGGAGACAGCTGGCTTTCCGCTGGCACCGGCTGTGATTGGTCGCGGGCCGGCTGGACGAGACACCATCCTCTGGCCCGCGATCCCGTCCTTGGGCGCGTCGGCCGTTGGGTCGGGAGCGTCGCCACCCGCCCATTCCAACCCGTCACAGCTTGAGGTCGAGCAGGACCTGGCGCATGACGGCCCCCGACAGCACGGGGCCGCGAGCTTCCTGATCGGGTGCCTGCCGAGCGATGACACTGTCGGCCCTCTGGCGCCCGTCTGCCTCGTGGCTCTCCGCTTCCTCAGGGGCACGGATGTGGCCTTCATCCTGATGCTGCGGTTGAAGGCTGTGTCGGGTCTCATGCCGCTCGTGTTTCAGGCCACGCTGCCGATGGATTCCGTGCTCGTGCTGGATCACAGCTGAGACGACGTCGCCGGCTCGGCGACCGGCGTGCCCTGATCCTCGTCGCGCCATTCGCGCAGCAGCATGTCCAGAAAGCGCTGAGCCGCAGGGGAGAGACGGCCGCTTCGGCGCTGAACCACGCCGATCGGGCGGGAAACCTCGGGCTCGATCAAGGGGCGGGTCATGATGAACGGGTGGTTGGACTGTGGTGTGGCGAGGCGCGGCAGCACGGAAACACCAAGGCCGGCCTCGACGAGGCCGAGCGAGGTCGAGAGATGGGTGACCTCGTAGAACCATTGCAGCCGAAGATTTGAACGGGCGAGGGCGGCGTCGAGCAATGTCCGGTTGCCGCTGGTGCGCCCCACCGTGATCAGCCGGTGCGGCTCCAGTTCCGACCAGCGCAGCGGTCCCTCCACCGCCAGCGGATGGTCGCGCCGGCAGGCGAGCACGAAGGGGTCGTCCATAAGTGGCGTGAACTGGAGCTGCGGATCGGAGGACGCCATGAGGCTGATGCCGAACTCGACCTCGCCGCGCGCCACGCTCTGCAGGCCGTCATTGGCGCTGAGGTCGAGGATGCGGAAGCGGATCTGCGGGTAGATCTCGTTGAAGCGCTTGATGACGCCTGGCAGGAAATAGAACGCCGCCGTCGGCAGGCAGGCGATGGTGACGACCGCATTCTGCCGCTGGCCAAGCTCGCGCACCGAGAAGAGGGAACTCTCGAATTCCTCGAGCATCCGCTTCACCAGCGGAATCAGTTCGCGCCCCAGCGCGGTGGGCGCGACGCGCCGCGTCGTGCGCTCCAGAAGCGCGGCACCCACTGCCTGCTCCAGTTTCTGGATGCGCCGGGTCAGGGCCGGCTGCGAGAGATTCAGTGCCTCCGCTGCCTTGTGGAAGCCCTCAAGCTCTACCACCGCGAGGAAGGCGCGCAGATCGAGTATGTCGCAATTGATATTCAAATCACATCAATCCTGACGATCTTTGCATTTAATGCGCGCCAAGCCTGCCGGTACAAGCATGAATGGCGAGTATTCATGCGAGGATCGTATCAGATGCACAAGGGTTCGGACATGCGCATCCCTGCGGTCATGATGCGCGGCGGCACCTCCCGCGGCCCGTTCATTCTGGAAAGCGATCTGCCCGCCGACCCCAAATTGCGCGAGTCCGTGCTGCTCGCCATCATGGGGTCGCCCGACGCGCTGCAGGTCAACGGCATCGGCGGGGGCAACCCGCTGACCAGCAAGGTGGCGATCATTTCCCCCTCGCAGCGGCCGGGCGTGGATGTGGAATATCTCTTCGCACAGGTCGCGGTGGATCGGCCCATCGTCGACATGGCGCCGAACTGCGGCAACATGCTCTCCGCCGTTGGCCCCTTCGCCATCGAGAGTGGGCTGCTTGCCGCCGGCGCGGGCCAGACCACGGTGCGGATATTCAATCGCAACACCAGCAAGACCATCGAAGCCGTCGTGCAGACGCCGGATGGCAGCGTGACGTATGGCGGCGACACCGAGATCGATGGCGTTCCGGGCAGGGCGGCGCCGGTCAAGCTCACCTTCCTCGATGCCAACGGATCGAAGACCGGCAGCCTCTTCCCCACCGGTCAGGCCACCGAAACGATCGAAGATGTGCCGGTGACGCTGATCGACTATGCCATGCCGATGATGCTCATCCAGGCAGCGGCCCTCGGTCTCAACGGCACCGAGACGCCCGAGGAACTCGACGCCAATCGCCCGCTGTTCCGTCAGCTGGAGCGGATGCGGCGCGAGGCCGGCCGGCGCATGGGGCTGGGGGATGTCTCCAATGCGGTCGTGCCAAAGATCGGGCTGATGGCGCCGCCGGCACGCCCTGAGGGAACCATCACCTCGCGCTACCTCGTGCCCCACCGCACCCATCGGGCGCATGCGGTCACCGGAGCGCTCTGCGTCGCCGTCGCCGCCGCGACCCCCGGCACCGTCGCCCACGCGGTGGCGCGCCTGCCGGCCGTCGGAGCGCCGCTCATCGTTGAGCATCCCAGCGGCAAGATCGACGT
Source organism: Ancylobacter sp. VNQ12 (assembly GCF_049445835.1). Taxonomy (NCBI): domain Bacteria; kingdom Pseudomonadati; phylum Pseudomonadota; class Alphaproteobacteria; order Hyphomicrobiales; family Xanthobacteraceae; genus Ancylobacter; species Ancylobacter sp. VNQ12. The sequence continues at coordinate 58,335 of NZ_JBMSDU010000010.1, forward strand.
CGATCTCGATCTGGACGCGGCCGGCGCGGTTCGCCGCGCGAGCCTGATCCGCACCGCCCGCCGCATCTTTGAGGGGACGGTGATCGTGCCTCTGCAGGAGGCGGCGGACGCCGCCGCCCCGCAGGCGCGCATCGCCTGAACGCCTAGTTATCAAAATACCAACGACACAAGAATCGGAGGAAAGCCATGTTGAACCGTCGCCATCTCTCGCTGCTGCTCGCAGCCGGCTGTCTCGCCGCCGCCATCCCCGCCGCCCAGGCGCAGGACGCCTTTCCGGTGCGTCCGGTGAAGCTGGTCGTGCCCTATGCCGCAGGCGGCGGCACCGACGCCATCGCCCGCCTTGTCGCCAATGGCGTGGGCGAGAAGCTCGGCCAGGCCATGGTGGTGGAGAATAACGGCACCGCCGGCGGCAATGTCGCTTCCCAGCGCGTGGCGGGGGCCGACCCGGACGGCTACACGGTTCTGATGGCCAATCAGGGCCCGATGGTCGTCAATCCGCATCTGTTCAAGAACCTGAAGCTCGATCCGCTTACCGCCTTTGATCCGGTGACGCTGATCGCGCGCACGCCGCTCGTCGTGGTCGTCTCCAAGAACTCGAAGTTCAAGAGCTTCGAGGAGATCATCGCGTTCGGCAAAGCCAATCCCGGCGCGCTGACCTACGGTTCGGCCGGCAACGGCTCGGCCAGCCATCTGGCAACCGCCCTGCTGCTCTCCCAGGCTGGCATCAGCGCGGTGCATGTGCCCTACAAGGGCGCGGGGCCGGCACTCAACGACATGCTGGGTGGACGCGGCGACTTCATGGTGACGACGCTTCCCTCGGTGCTCGGCCTGGTCGACAGCGGCGAGATGATTCCGCTCGCCGTCACCACCAAGGAGCGGGTCGCCAAGCTGCCCAACGTGCCGGCCGTCGCCGAGCGCGGCTACCCCGACTATGAGTCGGCCGCCTGGTATGGTTTCGCGGTGCCCAAGGGGACGCCGCAGCCGGTGATCGACAAGCTGCGCAGCGCCACGCTCGACGCGCTTGCCACGCCCGTCATCAAGGAGCGCCTGAACGCCGAGGGCACCACCATCATCGGCGACACGCCGCAGGAATTTGCCGCGATGATGAAGTCCGAGAGCGCCCGCTGGTCGACGTTCCTCGGGCAGGCCGGCATTTCCATCGATTGATCGGTGCGAGCCCCGGCGGTGACCGGGGCTTGGCCACGCCGCGCGGCGGACTGATGTCGCCGCGCGCCCGACGAACCCGGCACCGCACGACGCAAAGACCGGGACGCCGCAATGTAGCCTGCGCCAAGGGCAGAAGCCCGGCGAACGCCCAGGGAGAGGAACATGACCGAGGTGGTGCGCGGGGGCTTAGGCTCGCGCAAGGAAGCGGGAACCGTCTCCCGCAAGGAGCTGGGCGCGGCGGCGATTCTCATTGCGCTCGCCGTGCTGGGCTTTGCGCTCTCCTCCGAGCTGCCGCGCGGCACGCTGCGCTCGGTCGGCGCCGGCATGCTGCCGCAGGCGCTTTCCATCCTGCTCGGCCTCTGCGCCATCCCCATTCTCGTCGGCGCGCGACGCGGCGTGGGTGGATCGGAAGACCTCACCTTCTCGCTGCGCGGGCCGATCCTGGTGCTGTCGGCCACCGCGCTTTTCGCGCTGACGATCAAGAGTTCGCATTTCGAGGGCTGGAGCACGCCCGAGCTGGGCCTCGTCGTGGCCGGGCCGCTAGCCATCATCGTCGGCGGCCATGCGTCGCCGGAGGTGCAGCTGCGGCCGCTGGTGACGCTGGCTCTCTTCCTCACTCCGTTCAGCCTCATACTGTTCGGCGACCTGCTCAATCTGCCGATCCCGATCATGCCGCGCTACGTGCAGGAAGTGCTGCTGGCCGGCTGGAGCTATCGCGGCGCGCTGCGGCTCGCCGCCGCTCTCATGGCCGGCGCCGGCCTGCTGGTGCTGTTCGCCGGGCGCCGCGCGGCCGCAAAAGCGCCCAGCGCGACGATAGGAGGCTGAGCCATGTTCGATCTCATCAGCAATCTCGGCCTCGGCCTCACTGTGGCCTTCTCGCTCAAGAACCTCGTGCTGTGCCTCACTGGCTGTCTGGTGGGAACGCTGGTCGGCATTCTGCCCGGTGTCGGGCCCATTGCCACGATCTCGATGCTGCTGCCGATCACCTTCGGGCTCGATCCGGTGGGTGCGCTCATCATGCTCGCCGGCATCTATTACGGCGCGCAATATGGCGGCTCGACCACGGCCATTCTGGTCAATATCCCCGGCGAGGCGACGGCCGTGGTGACGACACTGGACGGTCACCAGATGGCGCGGCGCGGGCGTGCCGGTATCGCGCTCGGAATCGCCGCCATCGGCTCCTTCATCGCCGGCACCTTCGCCACCCTCTTGATCGCCGCGCTGGCCAAGCCCCTCACCAGCCTCGCTCTCGTCTTCGGCCCGGCGGAATATTTCTCGCTGATGGTGATGGGGCTCGTCTTCGCCGTGGTGCTGGCGCATGGCTCGATCATCAAGGCGATCGCCATGATCCTGTTTGGCATCCTGCTCTCGACGGTGGGCATCGACCTGGAGACCGGCGAGGCGCGCATGACCCTCGGCATGGATTTCCTGGCCGATGGCATCGATTTCGCCGTGCTCGCCATGGGCGTGTTCGGTGTTGCCGAGATCCTACGCAACCTCGACAATGTCGAGACGCGGGACGTGGTGAAGCAGGCCATCGGCCGGCTGCTGCCCGGCCGCGAGGAGATGCGCCAGTCCGCCGCGCCCATCGCGCGCGGCACGATCATCGGCGCTATCCTCGGTATCCTGCCGGGCAATGGCGCCGTCCTCGGCCCGTTCGCTGCCTACACGCTGGAGAAGAAGCTCGCCAAGGACCCCAGCCGCTTCGGCAAGGGCGCGATCGAAGGCGTGGCGGGACCGGAGAGTGCCAACAATGCCGGCGCGCAGACCTCGTTCATCCCTCTGCTCACGCTCGGCATTCCACCCAATGCGGTGATGGCCCTGATGGTCGGCGCCATGACCATCCACGGCATCGTGCCGGGCCCACTGGTCATGACCAATTCGCCGGACCTGTTCTGGGGCATGATCGCCTCCATGTGGATCGGCAACCTCATGTTGCTCATCATCAACCTGCCGATGATCGGCCTGTGGGTGAAGCTGCTGAAGGTGCCGTACCACCTCATGTTTCCGGCGATCCTGATGTTCTGCTCCATCGGCATCTTCTCGATCAATTCCGAGCCGGTGCAGGTGCTGCTGATCGGGCTGTTCGGCTTTGCCGGCTACATCCTGGCGAAATTCGGCTTCGAGCCGGCGCCGATGCTGCTCGGCTTCGTGCTCGGCCGGCTGATGGAGGAGAATTTCCGCCGTGCCCTGCTGGTCTCGCGCGGCAACATGGCGACCTTCATCGACAGCCCGATTTCCGCCGGGCTTCTCGCCATCGCCGCCATCATGCTGGTGGTGGTGCTGCTGCCGAGCTTCCGCCGCGGGCGCGAGGACGTCTTCGCGGAATAGCCGAGCATGGCGGAGGTCGGCTCGTCGAACAGCATTATCTTCGGCTGCATGCACAGGGCGCGCGCTGATCTGTTCCCCGAAAACTGGACCGCCAACCGGCCCAGGACCACCATCCGCCCGGGGCACTTCTCAGTGGAAATCCAGCGTCACTTCTCCGCGGAAATCAACAGGCCGTACGTCCGGTACATGGACGAAAGCTCTCAGCGTCTCGGGCTTCATCTCGATCGAGAAGCCCGGCCGCTTTGGCGGCATGTAGGCGGCGTTCTCGATCACGCAGGGGTCGAGGAAGTGCTCGTGCAGATGGTCGACATATTCGATAACCCGGCCTTCCCTGGTGCCCGACACGGCGACATAGTCGATCATCGACAGGTGCTGCACATATTCGCACAGGCCGACGCCGCCGGCATGCGGCCAGACCGGCAGGCCGTATTTCGCTGCCACCAGCAGCACCGCCAGCACCTCGTTGAGCCCGCCCATGCGGCATGAGTCGATCTGCACCACGTCGATGGCGCCCTCGGCGATGAACTGCTTGAACATGATGCGGTTCTGGCACATCTCGCCGGTCGCCACCTTCACCGGCGCCACCGCCTCGCGGATCTTGCGATGGCCGGCAATATCGTCCGGGCTGGTCGGCTCCTCGATAAAGAACGGATTGGCGAAGGAAAGCTGCTTCACCCAGTCGATCGCCTGACCGACCTCCCACACCTGGTTGGCATCGATCATCAGGTAGCGGTCCGGCCCGATCACCTCGCGGGCGATGGCGAGGCGGCGGATATCGTCCTCGAGGTCGCGCCCGACCTTCATCTTCACATGATTGAAGCCGGCGTCGATCGCCTCATGACAGAGGCGCCGCAGCTTGGCGTCGTCATAGCCGAGCCAGCCGGCCGAGGTGGTGTAGCAGGCGTAGCCCTCGCGTTCGAGGATGGCGATGCGCTCCGCCTTGCCGGTCTCCGCCTGGCGTAGAATGGCGAGCGCGTCGTCACGGTCGAGCACGTCGGTGAGATAGCGATAGTCGACAATGTCGGCGATCTCCTCGGGCGACATCTCGGCGACCAGCCGCCATACCGGCTTGCCGGCCTGTTTGGCGAGCAGGTCCCAGAACGCGTTGACCACCGCGCCGGTGGCGAGGTGCATGGCGCCCTTTTCCGGCCCGATCCAGCGCAACTGGCTGTCGCTGGTCAGGTGCCGCCAGAACTTGCCCGGAGCGGCGAGCACCTCATCGAGATCGGTGCCGACGACGAGATGGCGCATGGCGAGGATCGCCATGCAGCAGATGTCGTTGCCGCGTCCGATGGTGAAGGTGAGCCCATGCCCCTTCAGGTCCGGCTGGTCGGTGTCGAGGATGACATAGGCCGCGGAGTAGTCCGGATCGGGGTTCATCGCGTCCGAGCCATCGAGCGCGTGGGAGGTGGGAAAGCGCAGGTCGATGACCCGCATGTCGGTGATTTTCGCCATGGCGATGCCTCCCGGAGCAATGAGCGCGGATCAGATGTCGGGGACGAAGGTCTGCTTCTGCGACCCCAGCTTCTCGATGCCGAGTTCGACCACGTCGCCGGCCTTGAGATAGCGCGGCGGCTTGAAGCCGAGGCCGACGCCGGGGGGCGTGCCGGTCGAAATGATGTCGCCAGGGTGCAGCGACATGAACTGGCTGAGATAGGAGACGAGATAGGCGGCGCCGAACACCATTGTCTTCGTCGAGCCGTTCTGCAGCGTCTCGCCATTGACCTTCAGCCACATGGCAAGGTTCTGCGGATCAGGCACCTCGTCCTTCGTCGCCAGCCAGGGGCCGATGGGGCCGAAGCCGTCGCAGGACTTGCCCTTGGTCCACTGGCCGAAGCGCTCCAGCTGGAAGCCGCGCTCGGAGACGTCGTGGCACACGCAATAGCCGGCGACATGGTCGAGCGCGTCCGCCTCCGAGACGTATTTGGCGGTCTTGCCGATGACGATGGCAAGCTCGACCTCCCAATCGGTCTTGTCCGAGCCGCGCGGGATCGGCACGTCGTCATGCGGGCCGGCAATGGCCGAGGTCGCCTTCATGAAGACGACCGGCTCGGGTGGCACTTCCATGCCGGATTCGGCGGCATGGTCGGAGAAGTTGAGCCCGATGCAGACGAACTTGCCGGTCCCAGCGACACAGGGGCCGAGGCGGGTTCCCTCCGCGACCAGCGGCAGGCTCGTGATGTCGAGTGAGGAAAGCGCCGCCAGCGCAGCCGGATCGAGCGCGGCGCCGGCTATGTCCGGCACATGGGCGGAGAGGTCGCGGATGCGGCCCTGCGCGTCGATCAGGCCCGGCCTCTCCTGGCCCTTTTCCCCGTAGCGTACGAGTCTCATGCTGTTGTCCCTGTCGGAAAGGCGGGTCAGAGCGACCAGCCGCCATCGATGGCGAAGGCCTGGCCGGTGGTGTAGGTGGCGCCGGCGAGATGGACGGCGAGATCGGCAATCTCTTCCGGCGTGCCGATGCGCCCGATCGGCTGTCGGGCGATGAAGGCGGCGCGGGTCGTCTCGTAGTCGCCCTGCGCGCGCAACCGGTCCTGCAGCGAAGGGCTTTCCACCGTGCCGGGGCAGATGGCGTTGCAGCGGATGTTGTGTCCGACATAATCGGCGGCCACCGACTTGGTCAGGCCGATGACTGCCGCCTTGGTGACGCTGTAGGCAAAGCGGTTCGGCACACCCTTCACGGAGGAGGCGACCGACGACATGTTGATGATGGCACCCTCGCGCCGCTCGATCATGCCGGGCAGCACGGCGCGGATGGTGCGCACCATCGACTTGACGTTGAGGTCGAAGGCAAAGTCGAGGTCGCCGTCTTTCATGTCGAGAATGCTGCCCGGATGCACCACGCCGGCGCAGTTGAACAGCACGTCGACCGGACCGATGCCGGTGATGAAGCTGGCAACCGCAGCGTCGTCCAGCACGTCGAGCCGCGCGGTGGTCAGATGATCGGACGCCGGCAGCTGCGCGAGCAGGGCCTCGTTGATGTCGGTGGCATAGACATTGGCGCCGGCCGCCAGGAAGCCCAGCGCGCTCGCGCGGCCGATGCCCTGACCGCTGGCGGTAACGAGGACGGTCTTGCCCTCAAGCTTGGCCATGGCCACTCTCCTTCATGTGTTCGTCGTTCAGTCGAGGTGGAAGACTTCTTCCATCGTCGCCCACCATTCGCCCTCCTTGCGGGTGGCGAGCGGGCGCTGGCAGGGAATGGTCCGTTTCCACCATTCCTGATTGGTTGGGTCGGCGGCGATCTTCGCCATGTCCGCCGCGAAATCGGTGCCGTGATATTCCCAGGTGCCGAACAGGATGTTCTCCGGTTCGCGCAGGAAAATCGTGTAGTTGCGGATGTTGCTGGCGGCGAGAAGCGCGAGCACTTCCGGCCACACCGCCGCGTGCAGTTCCTTGTAGGTTTTCACCATGTCGGGTTCGAGCCCGATCATCATTCCCATGCGCTGCATGGCGTTCTCCGTTCAGGCCGCGTCCGCTGCCGGGGTGATGCCGTCGAGCCGGTAGAAGGTGACGGCGTTGCCGCCGAACACGGCGTCGTGGTGCTCGCGCGGCACGATGTCCCGGCACTGCTCGACCCAGCCGGCATAATCGCCGGCAAGGCGCAGCACCGGCCAGTCGCTGCCGAAGATCAGCCGCCCGGGTCCGAACAGGTCGAGCAGCGTCTCGGCATAGGGACGCACCGCAACCGGTCCGCGTCCGCCCGCCTCGGTGAGGAGGCCCGACAGTTTGCACCAGACATTTGGCAGCGCCGCGAGGGCGGCGAGGTCCGCCCGCCAGCGCGAGATGTGCCCTTCGGCGATGGGCGGCTTGGCACCGTGGTCGATGACGATCCTGAGCGCCGGATAATGCGTGGCGAGATCCAGCAGCGGGCGCAGATGGCGCGGCATCACCAGCGCATCGAAAGCGAGGTCGTGCGCGATCATCGCCTCGATGGCGGGGGCCAGTGCCGGGTCGGTGATCCAGTCGTCCTGCGCAATGTCCTGGAGCATGGGACGCAGCCCCTTCAGCCGGGGATGCGAGGCCAGCCGAGCGACGGCGTCAGCGGCGTCCGGAGCCTTGAGGTCGGTCCAGCCCACGACCGCCTTGATGAAGGGGTGGCGGGTCGCGAGGCCGAGCATGTGGGCGGTGTCCGCCTCGCGCTCCATCGTCTGGACCAATACCGTGCCCTCGAAGCCGGCGGTGGCGAGCAGCGGCTCCAGATCCTCCGGCCCGAAGTCGCGATAGATCGGGGCGAGATCGGCCGGCGGCCATTGGCCGGCCCGCTCGGCGATCTGCCAGAAGTGCTGGTGCGCGTCGATCCGCATGATCGCGCTCCTTCAGGCCGGGACAGGAGCGCCGTCGGCGATGAGGCCGCGCTCCTTCAGTCGCGTCCAGAAGGCGGCCGGGATCGGCTCCTCGAACCAGCCGATATTGGCCCTGATCTGTTCGCCGTTGCGCGCGCCGGAGACGACGGTGAGCGCGGCCGGATGCGCCAGCGGGAACTGCAGCGCGGCGGCCTGTAGCGTCACGCCTTCCGCCTCGCAGGCGCTGCGCAGCGCTTCGACACGGGCCACGATGTCGGCGGGCGCGTCGCCATAGTTGAACTTGTTGCTGCCGGCGAGAATGCCGGAGTTGAAGGCACCAGCAACCACGATGCCGATGCTGCGGGCCGCGCACGCGTCCATGAAGGGCAGACTCGCCTGTTCCAGCAGCGTGTAGCGGCCCGCCAGCATGCTGATATCGAGGTCGGCGACCTCGATGGCCGCCTCGATGACCTCGAACTCATTGACGCCGAGGCCGAAAGCCTTGATCGCCTTCTCATCGCGCAGCCGGGTCAGTGCGCGGAAGCCGCCGCCGTCGGTGAGCTGGCTCCAGTAGTGCGCGTGGCGCTCGCCATGGGTGAAGCGGCCGATGTCGTGCACGTACAGAATGTCAGGAGCCAGAATGCCGAGGCGCCTCTGGCTCGCTTCGAAGGAGCGCAGGATTCCATCATGCGTGTAGTCGAATACCGGGCGGAAGGGCAGCGGCTCGGCATAGCCGTCCTCCAGCGCGCCGACGGTCGGATCCGGCATCATCACGCGGCCGACCTTGGTGGAGAGCGTGTAGCTCGCCCGCGGATGCTCGGTCAGCATGGTGCCGAGGCGCAGTTCGGAGCGGGTGAAGCCGTAGAAGGGAGCGGTGTCGTAATAGCGGATGCCGGCGTCCCACGCGGCCTGGAAGGCACCGGCGGATTCGGCATAGCTGGTGACGCGGTAGAGGCTGCCCATTTGCGCGCAGCCCAGGCCCATGGCCGTCACGGTGACGGTGCTGCGGGCATGGGTGCGCTGATCGCCGACTTTCATGAGGATGCAGATCCGTTCCAGGGAAAGCCGGGACGCGACGTATGTCGCGTCCCGGAAGGTGCGCGGGAGGAACGGGCTCAGTAGAGAACGTTCTTGGCTTCGGGCTGGTCGATGTTCGCCTTGGTGACGACCACGGCGCCGGTGTCGACGAACTTGTCGACCTTCTCCTTCTTGATCAGCTTGGAGACGGTCTTCACGCCGAGATCGCCCATCTGGAACGAGCCCTGCACGATGATGGCTTCGAGCGTGCCGTCCTTGACGAATTCCTGCAGGTCCTGATTGCCATCGAAGCCGACGGCGACGATCTTGCCCGACTTGCCGGCCTGCTTGATGGCGCGTGCCATACCGATGGCGGTCGGCTCATTGGCGCCGAAGATGCCCTTGAGGTCCGGGTTGGCGGCCAGCACGTCGGTGGTCTGGTTCAGCGCCGTCGCCATCTGCGACTGCGAATAGAACGGGCCGACGATCTGGAGCTTGGAGTGCGCCTTGATATAGTCGGTGAAGCCGCCTACGCGGCCGATCTCGGAGCCGGCGCCGGCGACATAGGACATGACGGCGATCTTGCCCTCGGTGCCGACCTTGTCGATCAGCGCCTTCGCCGCGAGTTCGCCGGCCTTGCGGTTATCGGTGGCGAGGTAGGACTGGTAGTACTGCTCCGCCCCCTTGGCCAGCAGCGAGTCGATGATCACGACGGGGATGCGGGCTTCCCAGGCCTTCTTCACGGCGGGAACCAGCGCGTCGGGGTCGGAGGGGGCCAGCACGATGCCCGCCACGCCGCGATTGACCGCGTTCTCCACCATGTTCACCTCGTCGGCGATGGCGGATTCGGAGGCCGGCCCCTGGAAGGTCAGCGTATTGCCGCCACCCGCTTCCTTCAGCGCGGCGTCGGCGCCCTTTTGCACGTTCTGCCAGAAGGTGGAGTTGACGGTCTTCACGATGACGGCGATTTCGCCGGCATGAGCGGCGGACTGGGCGGCGACGCCGCTGAACAGGACCGCCGAGGCGAGCAGGGCCGTGACAAGCTTCTTCATGGTTTCCTCCAGTTATCTGACGCCGCCATTGCGGTCGCTGAGCCGGTGAGCGCGAGGCTCCGTTGGTTGCGGAAAGCTCTGCGCGTCGGCGGTTATCGCCGGTTGCGCAATTGGTCGATCCAGACCGTGAGCAGGATCACCAGGCCGATGATGATCTGCTGGGTGAAGGCGGAGACGCCGTTCATGTTCAGCCCGTTGCGCAGGATGCCGATCACGAAGGAGCCGATGAACGTGCCGGAGATGGTGCCGACGCCGCCGATCAGCGACGTGCCGCCGATCACCGCGCTGGCGATGGCGTCGAGCTCGTACATCACGCCCTCGTTCGGCTGGGCGGTGACGAGACGGGACATCAGCACGCAGCCGGTCAGTCCGGCGAGCGTGCCGGAGAGCACATAGGTGAAGCAGGTGACGCCGGCGACATTGACGCCGGACAGCCGGGCGGCTTCGCCGTTGGAGCCGACCGCGTAGATGTGCCGGCCCAGCACCGAACGGTTGAGCATCAGCGATACGGCAACGGCGATCACCGCCATCAGGATCACCGGATACGGGATGCCCGGAAAAACCACAGTGGGAAAGCCATCGTCGCCGATGGTGACGATCCGGAAGAGCGCGCCATTGCCGAGGACGCCGAAGGATTCGCCGAGACCGGAGATCGCCCGCGCGCCGGTGATCTGCAGGGCGACACCGCGGGCGATGAGCATCATGCCGAGCGTGGCGATGAAGGGGGGCAGGCGCAGGCGGGTGACGAGAATGCCGTTGATGAGGCCGCAAAACGCGCCGGTGAGGATGCCCAGCATCATGGCGAGCGGCACGGCCAGCCCGAGTTCCTTCACCGCCAGGGCGGCGATGACGCCGGACAGGGCCAGCACCGAGCCGACCGACAGATCGATGCCGCCGGTGATGATCACGCAGGTGGCCCCGATGCCGAGCAGGGCGATGGAGGTCACCTGCAGGGCGATGGTCATGCCGTTGTTGACGGTGAAGAATGCACTGCTGCTCAGCGAAAACACGACGATCAGAACGAGAAGGCTGCCGAGGGCGGCGAATTTCTGGGCGATGTCCTTTTGCCGGTCGGTCAGGCGGCCACGCGTGGGGGCTGGCGGGGTCGTCACGGTCATGGTCATTCTCAGCTCCGTCAGCCGCGGCTGCTTGGCCGTCCGTAGCCGGACGCGTAGTGCATGATTTCTTCTTGGGAGGTGGCTGCGGTCTCCAGCACGCCGGCAATGCTGCCGTGGTGAAACACGGCGATGCGGTCGGTCATGCCGAGAACCTCCGGCAATTCCGAACTGATCAGGATCACCCCGATCCCCTTGGCGGCCAGTTCGTCCATGATCTGATAGATCGCGAACTTGGCGCCGACATCGATGCCGCGCGTCGGTTCGTCAAAGATCAGCACCCGCGACTTCCGGAACAGCCACTTGCCGATGATGATCTTCTGCTGGTTGCCGCCCGAGAGCAGGCGCACCGGCTGGGACGGGGACGGTGTCTTGATGTTGAGGAGGTCGATATACTCCTTGGCGACCTTCGCGTGCCTGGCGAAGTCGATGACGCCGAAGCGGTTCGACACTTCCTCCATATTGGCCAGCGTCATGTTGGCGTCGACCGGCATCTTGACCGCGAGCCCCTGCGCCTTGCGGTCCTCGGAGAGATAGGCGAGGCCGGCGGCAATGGCATCGCGCGGCGAGCGGATGTCCAGCGTCTGCCCCTCCAGCGTGATGGTGCCGGCGTTGAGCGCGTCCGCGCCGAAGATGGCGCGCGCGACCTCGGTGCGCCCCGCGCCCATCAGGCCGGCGAAGCCGAGGATCTCGCCGCGATAGAGATCGAAGTCGATGCCGTGGAATACGCCGTGGCGGGTCAGGCCTCGCGCCGAGAGGATGATGTCCTGCGTCGATCGCGAGGTGCGCTCGGGGAACTTCTCCTCCAGCGAGCGGCCGACCATGCGGCCGACGATCTCGTCGATAGTGGTCGCCGCGAAGTCGTCGGTCGCGATATAGCGACCGTCGCGCAGCACGGTGACCCGGTCGACGATCTCTGCCATCTCGTCGAGGCGGTGCGAGATATAGACGATGCCGACGCCTGAAGCCTTGAGGTCGTGGATGACCTTGAACAGCAGGCGGGTCTCCTGCTCGGTGAGCGAGGAGGTCGGCTCGTCCATGATAAGGACTTGAGCATCCAGCGACAGCGCCTTGGCGATCTCCACCATCTGGCATTGCGCGACCGACAGTTCCCGGACCAGCCTGTCGGGATCGATGACGACGCCAAGCCGGTCCAGGCATTTCTTGGCGTTGGCCCGCAAGGCCTTGCGGTCGACGAAGAAGCCGCGTCGGGGCTCGCGGGCAAGGTAGATGTTCTCCGCGACCGAGAGGTGCGGGACCAGGTTGAGTTCCTGATGGATGATGGCGATGCCGACCGCCTCCGCCTCCAGCGGCGAGCCGAAATTGCAGACATTCCCCTTGTAGACGAGCCGTCCGGACGTTGGCGCATAGACGCCGCTGATGATCTTCATCAACGTCGACTTGCCGGCGCCGTTCTCGCCGCACACCGCATGCACTTCGCCACGCCGAAGATTGAAGTGCACGCCCTGCAGAGCTTTGACGCCAGGGAATTCCTTGCAGATGTCTTCCAGCGACAGCAGCGTTTCGCCGGCCGCCATTGCCTGCGGCGCGCCAATCCGACCGTCGGCGATCGCGCCGCTCGGCATGTTGTCCTCCCCTGTCGCATGAAGCGACTTTGCGTCCGCTGATGCGGATCTTGTTGGCTTTAGCCACTGCGCTTTATGGTGCCACCTCGCTCAATGTGGTCAAGCCAATTTTCGACTTGCCCGGTTGAATCCTCGCTAAGTAGATAAAAGTCGTTTATTTTCAATGGTATAATATTCTTGGCGAAAGTGGTCTGTCCGATTTATGGTAAGGCCAAACCAGAGTGTGCTGCATGAACATCAATCGGACGTCTGAACGTCGGCTTTATCAGCAGGTCGCCGACCAAATTCGCGGCCTGATCCAGAACGGCCATTTCTCGGTAGGAAGCCGTTTGCCGGCCGAGCGCGATCTCGCCCAGCAACTCGGCGTATCGCGCCCCTCACTGCGCGAAGCGCTGATCGCACTCGAGATCGACGGCACGGTCGAGATCCGCATGGGCTCGGGCATCTACGTCACCGCAACGGTCGAGCGTCGCACGCCGTCCCAGGCGGCAACAGGGGAGAGCGCGGTCGAGCTCATGGAGGCGCGGGCGACGGTCGAGGCGGCGGTCATCGGCCTTGCCGGCGCGCGGTTCACGACGGCCTCACTGCGTGGCCTGCGGCTGACATTGGAGGCCATGCGGGCGGATATCGAGGAAGGCCGCAAGCCGCTGGAACACGACCGGCAGTTCCATCTCGCCATCGCCGCGCGTACCGGCAACAGTGTCATCGTTCGGCTGGTCGGCGAGCTGTTCGACGAACGGCACAGCCCCATTTCCTCAAGGTTCCGCGCGCGTTTCGACACGCCGGAGACCTGGCGCGATGCTCTGGCCGAACATGAAGCCATTCTCGCCGCACTGGAGGCGCGCGACGTGCCGCTCGCGCAGATGCGCATGCATGCGCATCTGGAAGAATCCAAGCGGCGCTGGACCGAGAGCGAACCTCGCTAAAGCTCCGCATCTTCCTCGATGACGCGATCTGCTCAACTGCTCAAATGGCGCTGGGCCGTGATCGGGTGAGGTCGCCGTTCGAGTTGGACGCCGCATTGCCGGGCCGCGAGCGACCAAGAAGAGAACTATGTGTTCGCTATAACCCTATGACGCGTGTTGACGCCAAGGCGGACATCGAGCGCGTCCGCTTTCGGTCAAACAGCTTGCTGTAGCTGAAGCGGCCGCTGAGTGGCGTCTTCCATCTGGCTGGTTTTGATCAGCGGAACCATTGAAGCGAACATTCGCTGCACATTCGGTAACACAGGGTTTGCGCAGCACGCTCTCGTGGACGTTCAGGTCGCGGGCAGCCTGCGCAACAGCAACGCCTCGATTCTTCACCAATCTTACAGCCTCAAGCTTGAACTGACGGCCGAACCTACGTCGTTGTATTTCCGCTCAGTTGCATTTCTCTCCCCAGTCCTGTTGGATACCTTATCCAGATACCCACAAAACCTGCAGCAGGCGAGGCCTGCTGCAGCAATGGAAGATCGCTCTAGTCATTTTTTCCGAACGATCGGGGCGGCGCGCTGGGCTGTCGAGACTCACAGCCCGATCGCACCTCCGTATTCCCAGACGCTATTTCGCGTTGTCGCCATAGCCCAAACCCGCAAGCGCGGTCAGCAGGGCGTTGGCGGTCTGGCGCCCGCTCTCATTCTTCCGGCAGACAAGCCAATATGGCAGGGCTAGTTCTGAGGGCAGTGAGATTTGGCGCAGGTCACCGCTCATCCGGGCTACCGATTCCGACGGCAGCACCGAAACGGCACCGTGATGCAAGACCATATTGATGACGACGGGCATCGAATCCAGCTCGATCACCTTCAGCCTGTCCATCTCGGCCTCGGTGAGCGTATCCGCCAGCAGGCGATTGATGATCTGACGCAGCCCACTCCTCGGGCTTGGGACGGCGATAGGAGAGCCAAGCACGATCCTGGTCAAGTCATTCCGCCCTTCTCCCGGTTTGATGACTTGCGACTGACCGACAAGCGACAACGGCGATCGTGAGATCAGATAACTGTCGAAATCCGTCGGGACGTTGACGCTGTTCAGGAGCACCGCATCGTAGGTGCCGCTCTTCAGGCCGGCGATGAGGCCTTCGGTGGTAGTATTGGCCACCAACAGAGGTTGACGGGGCTTATCGTTCATCCAGGTCGCGACGAGCGAGGCGAGCAGCGTAGCAACGAAGCTGTCATGGCCCAGTGGACTGATCGAGCCGAGCCGGATGGTTGCTGCACTTCGGCGGGAACGTCCGGCGGCCGCGTGGGCCAGTTCGTTCCAGATCGCCTCGATGGCACGTGTCGACATTACCAGTCGCTTTCCCGCCTCTGTCGTCGTCGAGCCGTCCACTCGGCGATTGAGCAGGCGACAGCCAAGTGTCGCTTCAACATGTGCGATCTGGCGGGCGAGCTGAGGTTGGCCCAACCCGAGCGACTTGGCTGCCCGGCGGATGCTGCCGGTTTCGGCGACATGTGCAAAGCGAGCTAAAGCGCCGAGGCTCAGCGAGACTTCCTGCCTGCTGCGGTTGCCGATGGCCATGATATCCTGGACATGCTCGGCGAGCCGCTTGATGGCAGGAGACAGCCTCTCAGCCTCAAGGGTCAGAACAACGCTCGTCCCAGCTTTCTGCACAAGTGGCACAGAGATCTGGTTCTCCAGTCGATCGATCGCGGCGGCAATAGTTGAAACTGGCTTCTTCATCACCCGGGCAGTGCCCCGGATGCTCCGTTCGCTCATCACCCGATCGACAATCAGGAGGGTCGAGGTATCCATTTCGAGGCCTGTCTCTTCACCGGCACCGTGGACATGCCGATCTGAAGATATCGGCATATCCCAAAACACGTACACCTTGAAATAGGGTCATAGGGGCCTTCTCGGCCGTCAGAAGCTGTGCTTGGCTGCCCCCGTAAGAAGATCTTCAGGGAAACCAGTGCGTGTCAGAACTGCCCGCGAGGCAGCCGCTCGGCTGCGCGACGGGATGCTGCCCGAGGACGCCTCCCGACCGGAGAGGGGGAGCTGTCTCGATACCCAATATCAGCGTGGCATCCGACCCCGGCTTCGTCGGCCGTGCCCGGCTGCGCGCAGCGTATGCCGTTCTCCCTGCCGAGCGGCCCGCCCGACAAAGGGAGGGGCGCAATCTTCATTCGCATTGAAATCCGGGAAGACGACAAATGCAGGAAATCTGGATTGACTACATCAATGCCTTGGATACCAAGGCGTTGGAACTAACCAACGACGAAATCCTAGACGCCGTGTCCGAGACGCTGGCAGCGCAAGGGCGAGGCGAAACGGTGATCGAACCCAGGGTTCACTTGGTTCCCGAGAGCTCCGACAAGGGCCATTTCAACGTCCTGCGCGGCTATGTGAAGCCGCTCGACTGCGCCGGCGTGAAGGTGGTCGGTGACTTCGTCGACAACTACAAAGTCGGCCTGCCCTCCGAAATGGCGGTGCTGAACCTGTTCAACCCCCGGACCGGCATGCCACAGGCCATCATCGACGCGACGGCTATCACGGACATGCGCACCGGCGCGACCACCGCGCTCGGCGCCAAGCATCTGGCGCGCAAGGACAGCAAGATCCTGGGCCATGTCGGCGCGCGCGGCACGTCTTACTGGAACGTGCGGCTCCTGGACCATCTGTTCGATTTCGACGAGATCCGTGTCCATTCGCGCCGCCCCGAGAGCCGCAAAGCCTTTGCCGCACGCCTGGAAAAGGACCTCGGCAAGAAGATCATCGTGACGGACAACTGGGAGGATTGCCTGAAGGGCGCCGACATCATGGTGGAAGCGAGCCGCCTCCCCGAACCGACGCCGCTGTTCAAGACAAGCTGGGTGAAGAAGGGCGCCTTCGTGGCTCCTTACGGGACGATGAGCGCGCTGGAACTCGATCTCACAGACATCATGGATAAGGTCGTCGTCGACGACTGGGGCCAGTGCCAACCGGGCCGCCCCTTCGGCGCACTTCGCCGACATGTCGACGAGGGCAAGGTGACACTGGAGACGCTCCACGCCGAACTCGGGCAGATCGTCGCCGGGCTGAAGCCCGGGCGCACCAATGACAATGAAACCAACCTGTTCTGGCATCGCGGCCTGTCGTTGTCGGACATCGCCTTGGGACACGCGATGCTGGAAAAGGCAAGGGCGCTGAACATCGGACAACGCCTGAGATACGCCTAAGCAAATACCGTCAACCGTAAGAATCCAAAAACAAGAGGGGTCCGATCATGTTCAATGTTTTCAAGGCGCTGGCCGGCGCCGTTGTTCTCGCTGGTCTCGCCAGCCCGGCTGTTGCGCAGACGGTCACGGTCGGCAGCAAGAACTTCACCGAGCAATATGTGCTCGCCGAAATCTATGCGGCAGCGCTTGAGAATGCTGGCATCAAGGTGGTGCGAAAGATCAATCTCGGTGGAACGCTCATCGCCCATCAGGCGCTGACCACCGGCGAGATCGACCTCTACCCCGAATATACCGGCACCGCGCTTATCTCTGTCGTGAAGGGCAAGGTCCAGAGCGATCCGGATGCCGTCTATAAGCAGGTCAAGGACTTCTATGAGACTAACTTCAAGGTCACATGGCTGAAGCCGGATGCGATCAATAACGGCTACGCCCTGCTGGTCCGGCCGGAAACGGCGGCGGCTCATAACCTCAAGACGCTGAGCGATCTGGGCAAGGCCGCCCCCACGCTGATCCTGGGCGCCGGGCCCGAGTTCAGCGATCGGGCGGATGGGCTGCCCGGCCTCAAGGCCACCTATGGTGCGGAGTTCAAGGAGTTCAAGCAGTTCGCCAAGCTCGGCCTGCGCTATGACGCGCTGGCCGCCGAGCAGATCGACGTGGCGAACGGCTTCGCGACCGATTGGCAGATCGCCGACGGCAAGCTGGTCGCTCTCGAGGACGACAAGCACCTTTTCCCGCCCTACTACGTCGCGCCCGTCATCAGGCAGGATACGCTTGCGGCCAATCCGAAGATCGCCGCAACGCTCGACGCGCTCTCCCCGCTGCTGGACAACGACACGATGCGCCAGCTCAACGCCCGCGTCGAAAAGGACCGCGAGGAGCCGAAGGACGTCGCCGTGGCGTTCCTCAGGGAAAAGGGCGTGATCAAGTAACCACCAGAGCGTCATGCGGACCGTCGCCATGAAGCCCATCGTCACGCTCGGGGTAGCCCGCCTGACCATCGGCGATATCGTCGCTGTCGCCGATGGTGTGCGCACGATCGCGTTCTCCGAAGCGGCTGAGGCCCGTATCGGGGCCTCGGCAGGCGCGCTTGCCCTGCTCAGCGCCGCGGGCGAACGCATCTACGGCGTTACGACCGGACTAGGCGCCGCCGTC
Source organism: Ancylobacter sp. VNQ12 (assembly GCF_049445835.1). Lineage (NCBI taxonomy): Bacteria > Pseudomonadati > Pseudomonadota > Alphaproteobacteria > Hyphomicrobiales > Xanthobacteraceae > Ancylobacter > Ancylobacter sp. VNQ12. The sequence continues at coordinate 76,170 of NZ_JBMSDU010000010.1, forward strand.
GATACGGCGTTGCGGGCGGATGACAACGTGCAGATGCGCGTGCCGTCGGCGCGTTGCGTCGGCGTCGGCCGGGCCGGTTCGCGCCGGGAAGTACGCGCCATCATGACGACGCGGGCCGCCCGGCTCGCCCGGGGCTGTTCCGGGGCGAGTCTCGCGACAGCGCAGGGTCTTGTCGGACTGATCGAACGCGACGTGCAACCGATCGTACCGATGACGGGCTCGATCGGGGAAGGGGACCTCGCGCCGCTGGCGGCGATCGCAGCCGTCCTGATCGGTCGGGGTTTCGCGGCTATGGATGGGGAAATCGTACCGGGGGCCGTAGCTCTGGAACGCGCCGGTCTGTCCCCCCTCCGTCTCGTCGGCAAGGACGGCCTTGCGCTGGTGTCCTCCAATGCCGCTTCGGTCGGTCTTGCGGTGCTCTGTGTGGCCGATGCACGGCGGGTGCTCTCGGCCGCTGTCGCGGCCGGCGCCCTCTCCTTCGAAGCCTATCGCTGCTCGCTGAATCCGCTGTCGGAAGCCGCGCTGGCTCTGCGGCCCCTGCCGGGCCAGGGGGTAGTAGCGGCCGCAATGCGCGCCCTGTTCGAGGACGGCGCCCTCACCCAGCCGGGCACGGCCCGCCGCCTGCAGGATCCATTGAGTTTCCGCTGCATCGCGCCCGTCATGGGGGCGGCGGTTGCAGCGCTGGATTCCGCCCGCGATATCGTCGAGGCCGAGATCAACAGCAGCGACGACAACCCGGCGATCTTCGCCGAAGGGCGCTCCCTGCCGAACGCCAATTTCGACACCACCCATCTGACCCTTGTCCTCGAGATGCTTGGCCTTGCCCTCGCCCGGGTCGCGGCCATGGTTGGCGAGAGGATCATGAAACTGATGTCGCCGGCCTCCAGCGATCTTCCGCGCTTTCTCAGCCCGATCCAGAATGGCAGCAACGGTTATGCCACGGTGCAAAAGACGGTCGCGGCGCTGGTCGCGGAGATCCAGCACCGGGCCAACCCAATGCCCGTGTTCGTCCTGCCCGTCGCCGACCGCGTCGAGGACTACGCCACCATGGCGACGGCGGTGGTCGAGAAGACCGCCGACATCGTCGCCCGGCTGCGGCTGCTGATCGCCGTGGAGCTGATGGTCGCCGCTCAGGCCGTCGATCTGCGGGATGGCATCGCCCTCGGCCGGGGCACGGCCGGCATCCAGGCCGCAGTGCGGAGCGCTGTCGCCATGCTGACCGAGGACAGGCCTGCGACGCCCGATATCGAAGCGCTGGACGCGATGATCGCGGCCGGTGGGTTCGATGTCCTTGACGGGATCGGCGAGGAGACGACGTGATGCTGCGCTGGGTCCCCACACATCTGCCCGAGATCGCCCAGGCGCTGCTGGAGCATGTGACGCTCGTCCTCGTCTCGGTAGCGATCGCCCTGGCGATATCGCTGGTTCTGGGCGTCTACAGCGCCCGCCGGCCTGCGGTCTATGCCGTCGTGGTGTTTCTGACCGGCGCCATCTTCGTGATTCCGAGCCTGGCGCTGTTCGCCCTGCTCATCCCCTTCCTCGGGCTCGGCTTCAAGCCGGCGATCGTCGGGCTTGTGTCGTATTGTCTGCTGGCCCTCGTGCGCAACGTGGCGCTCGGCATCAGGTCGGTGCCGCCCGAGGTGCTCGATGCGGCGACGGGCATGGGCTACGATCCATGGCGGCGCCTGCTGAGGATCGAATTACCGCTGGCGATGCCGCTCATCGTCTCCGGTGTCCGCATCGCCACCATCACCGTCATCGGCATCGCGACGGTCGCGGCCTATATCAACGCTGGCGGGCTCGGCACGATCATATTCGCCGGCATCGACCAGCGCTATCCCGAGAAGATCCTCACCGGCGGCCTGCTCGCCTCTGCCATGGCGGTCAGTGCCGATTTCGCCCTGACGCGACTCGAGCGGCGCCTGCGCACTGGACGGGTGGGCTGAGATGTCGCTGATCGCCGGAACCTTCGCCTGGGTCGTCGCCCATTGGGACTTGATGCGGACAGCCCTGATCCAGCATGCGGAGATGAGCGTCTGGTCGCTCGGTCTCGGGTTGGCGATCGGCATTCCGCTCGCCATCTCCGTGCTGGGGAGTGAGCGGCTGGCCGCATTCGTCATCAATATCATCAACATGCTCCGCACCATCCCGAGCCTCGCGATTCTCGCCGCGGCCCTGCCGCTGCTCGGCATCGGCCTCGTGCCGTCCGTCGTCGCGCTGGTGGTGCTGGCGCTGCCGCCAATCCTGCTCAACACCTATGTCGGCCTGCGGGAAGTGGATGCCGATCTGGTCGACGCGGCTGCGGGCATGGGCATGACGCACGGTCAGATCCTGCGCAAGGTCCAGATGCCGCTGGCCGCCCCGGCGATCTTCGCCGGCATGCGGACGGCGGCCATCCAGGTGATATCGGGGGCGACGCTGGCCTCCTTCATCGGCGGCGGCGGCCTCGGAGACTTCATCACGTCGGGGATCGCGGTCATGGACCAGCAGCGCCTGCTCGCGGGAGCGGTGCCGATCGCCGTGCTGGCGATGGGCGTCGAGATTCTACTCGGTTTTGCGGAGCGGCGCCTGCTCAGGAGCGTGCGCGAGGGAGGCGATACGCGGTGATCAGACTGGAAGGCATTACCAAGCGTTTCGGCGCTGTCGGCAAGCCCTCGGTGGACGATGTGACCATCGAGATGCCGGAGGGAACGACGACCGCGCTCATCGGCCCTTCGGGCTGCGGCAAGACCACCACGATGCGGATGATCAACCGCATGATCGAGCCCAGCGCAGGCCGCATCTTCATCGAGGGGCAGGACGTCACCGGGCTCGACCCCGTGACGCTGCGGCGCCGCATCGGCTATGTCATCCAGCAGATCGGCCTGTTCCCGCACATGACGGTGGCGGAGAACATCGCCACGGTGCCGCACCTGCTGGGCTGGTCGCGGGCGAAGATCGAGGACCGTATCGACGAGCTCCTGGAACTGGTCGGGCTCGAGCCCGAGCGCTTCCGCAGCATAATGCCGCATCGCCTCTCCGGCGGGCAGCGCCAGCGTGTCGGCGTGGCGCGCGCTTTGGCGGCCGACCCGCCGGTCATGTTGATGGACGAGCCCTTCGGGGCGATCGACCCGATCGCGCGCGAGCGGCTCCAGGACGAATTCAAGGAAATCCTCAAGCGCGTGCGCAAGACCATCGTCATGGTCACGCATGATCTCGACGAGGCGATGAAGATGGGCGACCGCGTCGCCATCATGCGCGACGGACGGCTCATCCAATACGCCACGCCGGACGAGATCCTCGCGGCTCCCGCGGATGCCTTCGTCGAGGCGTTCGTCGGCCCGGACCGCGCGCTCAAGCGCCTCAGTCTGCGCAGCGTCGATGCGCTGATGCGACCCGGTTCCGTCGCGGATGCCCCGACGATCGCCAGCGGCGCTTCGGTGCGCGAAGCGCTGGCGCGCCTGATCGGTTCCGGTGCGCGCAGCATGAACGTGCGCGGCGCTGACGGCACCGTCCTCGGCCATGTCACCCGCGATGCCATTCTCGACGGAGCGGACGCCGCGGCATGAGCTGGGTGGCCAATGCCCGCATGTATGCGGTGACTGCCGATGCCTCGGCCGCCTGGGCCGAGCTTTTCGCCTGGGTCGCCGGGAAAAGCGGCGTCGATCTGGAGACGATCCCGCATCCAATGAGCCTGCCGATGACGGCGCTCTGGACGCGATCCGATCTGGGGGCCGCGTTCATGTGCGGCCGGCCCTGGTCGCGGGCCGAGCCGAAGCCGGTGCCGATCGCCTGTCCCGTACCGGCACCGGCTCGCTACGACGGCGCCCCGCGCTACATGACCGATATCGTCGTGCGAGCCGACAGTCTCTTTCGGAGGCTGGAGGATACGTTCGGCCACCGCATCGGCTACACGCTGGAGGAATCGCAGTCCGGCTTCAATGCCCTGCGCCATCATCTGCTCGGCTATCGCTCTGCGAGCCGTCCCGCGCTCTATGCGGAAAGCATCGGTCCGCTGCATACGCCGCGCGGGGTGGTCGCAGCGCTCCTGTCCGGCGCGATCGATGCCGGTCCGCTCGATTCCTATGCCTTCGACCTGATGCGCGCCGCACCGGACGATCCCGCCCACGGACTGCGCGTCGTCGCAACCACGGCGCCGGCCCCGATCCCTTTTCTTGTCGCGTCGTGCTCCTGCCCGCAGCAGGTAATAGAGGCGCTGCGCACGGCTTTTCTGGCCGTGGAAGAGGCGTCGGAGCTTGCGACAATCCGGGAGCGCTTGCTCCTCAGAGGATTCCGCCCGGTCTCCGAGTCCTCGTATGATCTTCTCAGCGCCTGGGATGCAGAGGCACTTGCGGTCCGATATGACGCGCCGGGATGACTCCAAGGGTTGGCGGGGATGCCCGCCGAAGAACCTTTTGCCGGGCGCAACGAAAGTCTCCAGGAGCTCGGCATTCGGCGTCTTGCCGTGAATCGATAATTGTTACCAATTGAGCTACTCAATCCGTGACGTATTTCGTCTTCAATGTCTCGATGTCGATCGAGTTGAGCGCCATTCCCCTGAATTCGACGACAAGCACGGCGCGGCAAACGTGATATGAAGCCGCTAATCCGCTGATCTTCGGGCGTCTGATTCCGACCAACTGGCCAGAGTCGGCTCCTTCCGCAGTGCGGCTTGGACTGCAGTGTAGGGCAGATGACTACAGGCTCGAGAGACTGGTTACCGGAAATGCATAAATGGTGGCGGGCGGACCGGCTGCTTGATGCTCCGTGCGGAAATCGGCGGCGTCTGCGTAGCTACCGCGCAGGGTATCGCGTCATAGCGTAGAATCGGCGGTGTCTGGCGGAGCATGCGGGCTTCGAACTGCGCGATGTGGGGGATCCTCGATCTGTCGCTTCAGCGGCGCTCGTACCAGTCCTGCAGCCGGTACCAGGCGGCGACGATCGGCACGAACCAGGGATTGCCGGAATAGAGTGGCACGGCGGCGAAGCGCTCGCGGTCGAAGGCGGTGGGGCGGTTCTGGCGACCGAGGATCTTCTGGGCGGTCTGGTAGCCGAGATAGGACATCAGCGCGACGCCGTTGCCGTTGCACCCCGCGGCGAACTCGGAATTGTCCCGGCGGCCCATATGGGCCACCTTGTCGGCCGTCATGGCGACGAAGCCGCTCCACGCATGGGTGATCTTGTAGGCTTTCAGTTCCGGCCAGATTTCCGTCATCCGTTCATAGATCGCCGGCGCTGCGTCGCGGTCCTCGCGCTCGAAAAACCCCGGGCGTGAGCCGAACAGGATGCGGCTGCCGTCCGGGGAAGGGCGGGTATAGATCACATCGCGTCGCGTGTCGGAGATCATCCGTCCCTTGGGGATCAGCGTCTCGATGAGATCGGCCGGCAGCGGTTCGGTGGCGATCTGGTAGCTCTTCACCGGGACGACGCGCCGTGCGAGTTCGGGGTGGCCGTCCTTGCGTGTATAGCCATTGGTGGCGCTGACCACATGCTCGGCGATGATGTCGCCGCGCTCGGTCGGGACGAGCTTCAGTCCGCCGCCAGTGTCGCGCACCGGGCCAGCCTTGGCATGGGAGCGCAGCTTCACGCCCGCTGTCCTGGCACGCCGGCGCAGCGCCTGATGGTATTTTCCGGGATGCAGCCCGCCATATTCGTCGACCACCATGCCACCGAAATAATAGTCCGAGCCGATCACCTGCCGCTGGTTGCCGCGATCGTAGAGATGCACGGTCACGCCGGTCTTCTCGGCGAGGATGCGGCCGTTGCGATGGGTCGGCTCGACCATGGACGGTGCATGGGCGCCGAAAAACCGGCCGGTGATCTTCAGGTCGGCGTCCAGCCCCTCTTCATTGACGAGCGTCTGCAGATAATCGAAGGAGGAGATGCTGTCGCCGATCATGCGGTCGAACAGCTCCGGGTCGATGCCCTTGATGGCGCCGCCCACCACCAGTTTCTGCCCGCTCGACACCATGCCGCCCGAGCGGGTCGAGCCGCCTTCGCCGATCCGCCCGCCGTCGATGACCACGACATCGAGCCCGGCGCGGGCGAGTTCGGTGGCCGCGTTGAGCCCGGCATATCCCGAGCCGATGACCACGGCATCCGCGCGGGCGGGAAGCGGGTCGAGGTCGGTCTCCGGCTCGGCGGCCTCCCACCAATAGGGTGCGGCCTTGAAGCCTTCCGCGAAAATGTCTGCTGCCGACATGGCACTGCCTTTGCTGACTGGACGGGATGGGGTGCCTAGAGCACCTGCCCGAGGAATTCGCGCGTGCGCGGGTCCTGCGGCGCGTCGAAGATCTGTGCCGGGGGACCGCTCTCGACGATGCGACCGTGATCGGTGAAGCAGACCCGCTCGGCGACCTCGCGCGCGAACTTCATCTCATGCGTGACCAGGATGCAGGTCAGCCCCTCATCGACCAGTTCGCGGATGGCGGTGAGGACCTCCTTCACCGTCTCCGGATCGAGCGCCGCCGTCACCTCGTCGAACAGAATGACCTGCGGCTCCATGGCGAGTGCGCGGGCGATGGCGACGCGTTGCTGCTGGCCGCCGGAAAGCTGCCCGGGATAGGCATCCGCCTTGTTGGACAGCCGAACCTTGGCGAGCAGCCGATGGGCACGCTCCTCGACCTCTTTCCGGTCGTGGCCGAGCACCTGCACCGGCGCCATCATGATGTTCTGCAATGCCGTACGGTGCGGGAACAGGTTGTATTGCTGGAACACCATCGCCACGCGGTGGCGCAGCGGTCGCATCTCCTTCTCACTTCGCAGCTTGTGGACCTCGATCTCGCCGACGCGGATGCTGCCGCCGTCGATCGGGATCAGCCCGTTGATGCAGCGCAGGATGGTCGACTTGCCCGATCCCGAGGGCCCGATGATGCACACCGCTTCGCCGTCCTTCACGGAGAGCGAGATGCCTTTCAGCACCTCGAAGGACGCGAAGCTCTTCGTCACCGCGTCGAGTTCGATCAGCGCATTGGCGCGGTTCATAGGGTGTCTCCCTTGACCGACTGCTCCAGCCGCCGCGCCAGCAGCGCAATCGGGTAGCAATAGGCGAAGAACAGGAATAGCGTGGTAATGTAGAAGTAGACGATGACCCGCTCGTTCTCCATGGCGAGCAGCGTGTTCAGCGTCGTGAGAACATCCTGAATACCTGTCACCGTCGCGAGCGACGTGGCGATCATCAGCAGCGCGTAGAGGTTCATCCAGCCGGGGATCATGCGGCGCAGCGCTTGCGGCAGGATGATGCGGCCGTAGATCGCCATCGGCATGTAGCCGAGCGCGCGCGCCGCCTCCCACTGGCCGGAATGGATCGACTGCACCGCGCCGCGGATGATCTCGGCGAAATTCGCCGCGGTGGGAAGGGCGAGGCCGATCACCGCCTTCGCGAAGGCGGGTACTGCGACGCTCAGGCCGAACAGCCGCACGTTGAACGGGATGATGTAGAGCATCGCGAACAGCAGCACGAGCCAGGGCGAGTTGCGCAGGAAGTTCATGATGAAGAAGCAGGGCAGGCGGACGAGCCTACTCTTCGCCATCATGCCGAAGGCCAGCAGCGTGCCCATGATCGCGGCCAGCGCCATGGAGCCGAGGCTGAGGAAGATGTTGAGCGCGAACCCGCCGGTGAGCGGCCAGCCGTTGCCGTTGCCAGTCAGCAGCAGCGGCAGGCGCAGCCACACGCGCTGCCAGTATGCCGCGCCTCCCAGGAAGGCATCCGCGGCGATCCATCCGGCGAGCGCCAGCACGATGGCAAGCTGAACCGCGCGCTTCTTCTCGTGATAGGTGAGGGGCCACTGCATCTCAGTGCCCCTTGCCATAACCGGGGAAGGCGAGTGCGCGCTCGATGCGCGACATGCCCCAGGACAGGATGCTCACCAGCGACACGTAGATCAGCAGCACCAGCAGCATGACCTCGGCGGTGCGGAACGTGTCATTGTAGATCTGACCCGCGTAATACATCAGCTCCGGCACGGTAATGACCGAGGCTTGCGAGGTGGTCTTGAACAGGTTGGTGAGAATGTTGGTCAGTGCCGGGAGGCAGATGCGGCTGGCGATCGGCACCTCGATGCGCCGGAACCGGCCCCAGCGACTGTAGCCGAGCGAGCGTGCCGCCTCATTGACCGAGCGCGGCAGGCTCTCCAGTCCCGAGCGAAACGCCTCGATGCACAGTGCGCCCCCGAACAGGCTCAACGACACCAGCGCGCAGTCGAAGGCGGAGAGCAGCGGCACGCTCAGGCCCGTCGCCGGATCGGTGACGCGCAGTCCGATGGTGCTGAGCGTGAAGTAGAAGAACAGCATCTGCAACAGCGGCGGAGTGTTGCGGAACAGTTCGACGAACAGTTCGATCAGCGCGTCGAGCCAGGCGATGCGCAGGCTCAGGGCCAGCGCCCCGAAGGCGCCGATGAGGACGGCGACCGCCGAGGAGGCGAGCGCCAGTCCAATGGTATTGAGCGTTCCGCGGAGCAGCCAGCCTTGATAGACCGGATCACTCAGCCAGGAATAATCGAGACCGAACAAGTGGTGGGCTCCGCGGAACGGGGAATCAAGGCTTGAGCTTCTGAGCGGCAGCCTTGGCGCGCTCGGCGATGTACTGGGAGTGCGGCATGCCGTAGGTGGTCTCCCACTCGATCAGCTTGCCCTCGGCCTCGGCCTTGGTGATGGCCTTGTTCACCGCGTCGCGGAAAGCGGTATCGTCCTTGCGGATGCCGGCGGCCTGCGGGATGTATTCATAGGGATCGACGGCGATCTTGTAGTCGGCCCATTCGGCTTCTTCGGTCTTCTTGCGCAGCGTCATGTCGTCAAAGACGAAGCCGACGCAGCGGTTGTCCTTGAGCGCGCGGTAGGCTTCCGGCTGCGTCTTGAACGCGGTGAGCTGAATGCCGAGGTCCTCGGTCAGGTGCTTGTTGTAATAGGAGCCCTGAATACCGCAGAGCGTCAGCCCCTTCAGTTCTTCCCATTTGGAGAAGGTCGCTGCTTTGGGAGCGATGACGGACGGGCCGGGGGCGGAGACATAGTACTCGGAAAAGTCGATCACCTTGCCACGCTCGGCGGTGACGCCGAGGGTCGCCAGGATGATGTCGATGCGCCCGGAATTCAGGAACTCGATGCGGTTGGCGGCGACCACGGGGACCAGCTCGACTTTGCCCTCGGGGCCGAGCAGTTCCTTGGCGACGTATTTGCCGAGTTCGACCTCGAAGCCGACGATCTCTCCCTTGTCGTTCAGGAAGCCGTAGGGCGGGTAGTCGTTCTTCACGCCGATGGTGAGCGTGCCTTTGGCCTTGACGTCGGCAAGGGTGTCGGCCCCCGCCGCAGTGATACCCAATGCCACGATGATCGAGGTGGCGATGGTCAGGATGGAAGTTCTCACGTTACGTCCCTCTGGTTCTGGTTGGGCCTTACGTCGCGTGGTGCGGGGATCGCGGCCGGCGCAATGCCGCCGCGCCTAGCGGTCTGACTAAATTCTGACCGAGCCCTCGTCTGCTTGTTTTTTATACATTGATTGCCAGAACTTCTCATATTACAAGGTCATAATAGATATTTTATCATTATGTGGAATTTATAGATGGCTACTTCCACCGCGGGCGGGTCGCAGCTTCTGGACCGCGCGGCGCTCCTTCTCGATCTCATCGCCGACGGCAATTCGGAAGGAGCCACGCTCAAGGAACTGGTGGAGCGCTCGGGCCTCAACACCGCGACCTGCCACCGCATCCTCAACACGCTGGTCGGGCATCGGCTGCTGGCCCGTGACGACAAGCGCAGGCGCTACCGGCTCGGGGCCAAGATGTTCATCTATGGCGCGCGCGCGGCGCGTGGACCCGGGCTCATCAGCCGCTGCGAGATGAGCCTGTCGCGGCTGCGCAAGAAGACCGGCGAAACCACCCATCTGATGGCGCGCCACAACCACGATTCCCTCTGCCTCGACCGCCGCGACGGGGAATGCGTGGTGCAGACGCTCACCGGTTCGATCGGCGGCTCGGTGCCGCTCGGTGCCGGACCGGGCAGCATCGCCATGCTGGCCTTCCTCGACCGCGAGGAGCAGGAATTCATCCTGCGCGCCAACGAGCCGCGTTTCGCCGGCTTCCGCGATCTCACCACCGACAAGGTGTGGCGGCTGATCGAGGAGACGCGCGCACGCGGTTATGCCGTCGACATCGGCGAATTGATACCCGGCATTGCCGGTGTCGCCATGCCGATCCTCGACGAGGCCGGCGTGCCCGTCGCGTCGCTCGGCTTCACCTTCCTGTGCGCCAAGATCGTGCCGGGCTTCGTCGACAACTACGCCGCCCTGCTGCGCGCCGAGATCGACCTGATCGAGAACCGCAGCTGAACGCCGGGATCAGAACGACTCTTCCAGCGTCCAGTTGACCGCGAATTCGGCGACGCTCGAGGTGTTGGGCAGTTCGATCAGGAAGCGGATCGCGCGGCCAATGTCGGCCGGGTCGGTCAGTTCCTCGGCCGTGCGCGTGGTCAGCGGCAACCCCATGTCGGTGGCGACGAAGCCAGGGCACACGGCGGTCGCACGGATGCCGAGTTCGAAGCCGGTGTGGCGGATCGCATGGGCGAGGCCGGTGGCGGCGAATTTCGACACCGAGTAGAGGCTGGACACCGCCGATTTCACCCGCTTGCCGGAGAGCGAGGAGACGATGATCACCCGTCCATGCCCGCTGGCCGCGAGGTCGTCCCAGGCCACCTTGGCCAGTCGCCGTGGCGCGGCGACATGCACCTCCATCAGCCGGGAAAGTTCCTCGTCCTCGGCGGCGATCACGTCCTTGCGGATCATGATGCCCGCATTGGCCACCACCGCGTCGATGCGTCCGAAGCGGTCTCGCGCTTCGCCTGCCCAGCGCTCGGCGGCGGCGGGATCGGTCGCCTCATAGGCGCAGGCCTGTACCTGGCCGGGGCCCTCCGCCGCCCAGCTGGGCAGGACGGGCGTGCGCATGCCGAGCGAGACGTTCCAGCCTGCCTGCATCATCACGCGGCCGGTGGCTGCGCCGATGCCGCGTCCGCCGCCGGAGATGAGAACGGTGCGTGCAGTCATGCTGATCCTCTCAGGCGTGTGGCGGCAGCTCGGCGCCCTCGCGCCGCGCCGCGCGCGTGTCGGCGTAGCGGAAATAGCGCAGCCGCAGCTTGGGCGCGTAGTTCATGTAGAACGGGGCGGCCTTCAGCGGCTCGATGCGCAGCGACAGGTCCTGCTCCGGCAAGCCCATCGCCCATTCGGAGAGGATGCCGCCGAGCATGGAGCCGGTCGGCACGCCGCGGCCGGACAGGCCGGTCAGGGCGACCACGCCCGGCGCGAGGCCGTAGAGCCGCGGCACGGTGCGAACCTGCATGTCGAGCTCGCCGTACCAGAAATACTCCCAGCGGATCGGTTGCTTGATCTGCGGGTGCAGCCATTTCAGCCGGTCGGCCATCACCTGGTGGGTATAGGCCATGTCGGCACCGCGTGCGCCCATCGGGAACATGGAGGCGACGATGCGGCCCTCGGCATTGTACTTGTAGACATAGATGTCGCCGCGCCCGTCATGCATGGTGGTGTCCTGCGGCAGGACGGACTTGCGCAGCTCCGGGTCGAGCGGCTGGGTGGCGCAGACGAACACCTTGAGGATCTTGAAGCTGCGGTCGAGCCTGGGCCACGCCTTCACCGTGTAGGCGCCGGTGGCGAAGATCACCTTGTCGGCGACCACATCGCCGCGCGGCGTCTTCACCTTCCAGCGCAGGCCCTCGGGCTCGATGTCCTCGGCCGGCGAGCCGGTGTAGAGCGTACCGCCCTCCTGGATCACTGCCCGCGCGAGGCCACGGGCATAGCCGAGCGGGTTCATGTGGCCGGCTTCCCCATGGAACCAGCCGCCATGGAAGCGCGGGCTGCCGGTGAGCGCTTCCACCTCGTCACGGCCCAGCAGCCGGGTGCGGGCACCGACGCTGTTGTACTGCTCGACCTTTCCCTTGAGGATATCGACCGCGCCGGGACGCAGGGCGCCCATGACATAGCCGTTCTGCCGCCATTCGCAGTCGATCTGGTAGTCGCGGATCATCGCCGCCACGCGGTCGTTCGCCCGTGTCTGGCGGTGGATCAGCCGCTCGGCCCACGGCTCGCCGAGGATTTTCCGCAGGGCCGGCAGGCTGTAATAGCTGAAGGTCGGCGTGCAATGGCCGGCATTGCGGCCGGAGCCGCCAAAGCCGGCCTCCTCCGCTTCCAGCAGCGCGACTTTTACCCCCTGCCGGGCGAGTTCGAGTGCGGTCGTCAGCCCGGTGAAGCCGGCCCCGACGACGCAGACATCGGCGCTGACGCGGCCTTCGAGCGGCGCCGTCTGCGGTGCCGGCGCGGCCGTGGCGTACCAGAGTGTGGTGGCGAAGGGGGAGAACTTGCTCATCGTCTTCCCTGCCGAGGCAGGCTCCGAAATCCGCATGGATGTCGGCAGCCGATCACGTCGCCGGCCAAGACGTCAATATTATTTCACAATGAGAATTTCATATGCTGATATTCTCACATACTGATAAATCTTGGGGTTTATGTAGTTGTGCGAGGCGAGGCGGAAAAAGGCTGACAGGAGCCCAGCGGATCCGCCGAGCGAAACGCGACCGCGCAAGGAGGCTGGAAATCACACCTTTCAGCAATATTGCATTGCAGGCGATTGACTCTGCATCGAGGTACCCGCATCCATAACTGAAATGGGGCGGAATGGTGGTGCAGTCGTGGCGGCATTGGTTTCCGGCCACACCTAGCAACGTTCCGGATAGCGTCAGAAATGGCCGGTCAACGGGGGGTGCATGGCTTTGGAATCGAGCAGCAAGGGGGGCATGGCGCGCTGCGCCGGGCTGGAAACCCACCCTTCCCTGGGGTTTCACGCCTCGTCTCGCCGGCTTCGTGCCCGCCTGTTGCGGTCATCCGCTCTGGTATCAGCCTCGCTCGTGGCGTTGATCGCGGCAACGACGGTTCCCGCACTGGCCGACCCGTCAGAATGCACGGTGACGGGCACCACGACTTTGGTCAGCTGCAACGCGACCGCCGCGCAGGTCAGCATCACCCCCGGCGCAGGCTCGCTCACGGTCACCGACCTGACGACCCAGGCCGTCGTCTACGAATCTCCCCAGACGACGGGGACCTATAACCAGACCGTGAACATCACCGGCAACACGGTGATCGACAACCCGGCCTATAGCGGCCTGGTCATGCAGTTCGGCACGAATCCGTCGAGCCAGGTGATCCCCGTCACCGTCAATGCGGATGTGACGGTTGGTGCCAATGTCAGCATCACCTCGTTTGACGGCTTCGGCGCCGTCTGGGTGCGCAACGATTATGGCGGGTCGATCGCGATCAACAACGCCGGCACGCTCTCCAGTTCCTGGACCGCGTCGACAATCGATGCCACGCTCAATGGCACGAGCAATCTCGGCCCGGTGAACATCACCAACAGCGGCTCGGTGACGTCCACCAACGGGCGCGGCATCTATGCCGATGGCAATTACCGCGGCGCTACCGACGGCGTCCGCGAGATCGTTTCGGTCACCAATACGGCAACCGGAGTGGTCAACGCGGAGTCCGCCGGCATCCGTGTGATCAACTATTACGGCCTCGCCCAGCTCACCAATGAAGGCACGGTCAACGCCACGCTCCGCCAGGGCCTCGTGGCGTGGTCCGCCGATGGCGACTCGCTCATCACCAATTCGGGTAGCGTGACCTCCGGCAATGACAATGCCGTCTACGCCATGACCGAGATCGGCAAGGCCACCATCGTCAACAGCGGAACGGTCACGGCCCAGGGCGATCCGACGCTCGATGCGGCTCACACCGCGCTCGCCACGATCCAGGGCATGAACGGTCTGCGGGCCGGGGCGTACACGTCCGGCGATGTTCAAATCACCAACGAGGCCACTGGCGTCGTCATCTCGAACCGTGACGCCGGCATCCGTGCCGAGACGCCCCAGGGTGACGTCACCATCATCAATTACGGGTCGGTCACCGGCCTCTACGGCATTGTCGTCAACAGCGGCTTCGGCACAAATCAGACGGCCGCGACCGTGCCCACCATCGACGGCCTCGCCCTTGTAGGGAATGCCGGGACGGTCAACACCACCGGTCTCGCGGTGGATATCGATGCGACCACGAACTGGCTGGCCAACCTCGGTACACTGGCGACCACGGGCGCGGTCGCCGTGCAGACGGGCAACGGCGATTCCATTGTTGGCAACCTCGGCACGATCTCGGCCGGCTCCGCCACCGGAACCGCGATCAGCATGGGCTCCGGCAATAACCGCCTCATCATGTTCGACACCTCGACGATTATCGGCAAGGTAGTGAATGCCAGCTCCAACAACACGCTGGAACTGGAGGGCAGTGCCTCGGGCACGCTCGATCTCGCCAGCGTCAGCGCCGACGGCGCCTTCCAGGGCTTCTCCACCCTCGTGAAGTCCGGCACCGGCACGTGGAGCCTCATCGGTAGCGGCGGCAGCCTGACCGGCACCTTCACCGTCGATGCCGGCACGCTGCAGATCGGCAATGGCGGCACGAGCGGCGCCATTGCCAATGACGTCGCGGTCGCCGCGGGCGCGGCCCTCGCCTTCAACCGCTCCGACGACATCACCTATGCCAACGTCATCTCGGGCGCCGGCTCGCTGATCAAGAACGGCGCCGGCACGCTGATCCTCACCGGCGAGAATACCTATACCGGCGGCACGCTCATCAATGCGGGCACACTGCAGATCGGCAATGGCGGCACGACGGGTTCGGTCGTCGGCGACATCGTCAACAACGCCGCCCTCATCTTCAACCGTTCGGGCAGCTACGATTTCCCCGGCACCATTTCCGGCTCCGGCTCGGTGACGATCCTCGGCGGCACGGTGAACTTCACTGGCGCCAATGCGTTCAACGGTCCCATCGATGTCGAGGGATCGGACTTCATCCTGTCGCCCGGCGCCGTCTCCTCCTCGCCCTTCACCATCGGACAGGGCGGCACGATCGGCGGTACCGGCACGATCGGCGGCCTGATCGTCCAGAACGGCGGCACCGCGTCACCCGGTTATTCGCCCGGCACCCTCGCCGTGAACGGCAACGTCTCCTTCGCCGCCGGCTCGACCTATGTGGTCGACGTCACCTCCACCGCGCACGACCTCATCGTCGCCAGCGGTACGGCCACCCTGTCAGGTGGCGTGGTGCAGGTGGTCGCGGATGGCAGCTACACCTCGCCGCTCTCCACCTTCGCCATCCTCACGGCGGATGGCGGCGTCACCGGCACCTTTGCGAGCGTCTCGGCTAATTACGCCTTCCTGACGCCGGTGCTGAGCTACGACCCGAACAATGTCTATCTGACGCTGGCGCGCAACGACGTCACCTTCGCCTCGACGGCGGTGACGCCGAACCAGTTCGCAACGGCGACGGCGGTGCAGTCGCTGCCGCTCGGCAACGCCGTGTATAATTCGGTGTTGCAGCTCGGCGCGAGCGAGGCGCCTTACGCCTTCAACCAGCTCTCCGGCGAGATTCACGCATCGGCTCAATCCGTGTTCATGGAACAGTCCTCGCTGATCCGCGGCGCGCTGAATGATCGCCTGCGCGCGGCGCAGGGCGGTGTCGGCGCTTCGGCCGGCACGGTGGTCAATGTCGTCGAGACGTCATCCGGTGCGCTCGCCTATGCCGCCCCCTCGAAGGTGCAGGTCGCAGCCGACATGAGCATGCCGCTCAAGGCCACGCCCGCCATCGCCCCGGTGGAGCGCTTCAGCCTGTGGACCACGGGCTTCGGCAATTGGGGCTCGTTCGACGGCACCGGCAACGCCGCCGGCATCAACGATTCCACCGGCGGTTTTCTCATCGGCGCGGACACGCTGGTGGGTGAAGGCTGGCGGCTGGGTGTCGCCGGCGGGTACAGCTACTCCGACTTATCCAGTGCCGGCCGCAATGCCTCGGGATCAAGCGACAACTGGCATGTCGGCCTCTATGGCGGCAATAGCTGGGGGGCACTCGCCCTGCGCACGGGTCTTTCCTACACTTGGCAGGATGTCTCGACGTCGCGCTCGGTCGTCTTCCCAGGTTTTGCGGACGGCCTGTCGGCGGACTACGACACCGGCACCTTCCAGGCATTCGGCGAGCTCGGCTGGCGGATCGAGACGGTGTTCGCCTCCTTCGAGCCCTTCGCCAACCTCGCCTATGTCAGCCTCGACACGTCGGGTTATTTCGAGCAGGGCGGGGCAGCGGCGCTGTATTCCGACGGCGCCGACATGGACACCACCTTCACCACCCTTGGCCTTCGTGTCTCCAGGGAGGTGATGCTGGGGACCTATGCGGCGACGCTGCGCGGGGAGGTGGGCTGGCGCCATGCCTTCGGCGACATCACCCCGTCGATCACCCAGGCCTTCCTGACCTCTGAGGCTTTCACCGTCACCGGCGTGCCGATCGCCGAGGATGCGGCAGTGCTCGAGGCCGGTCTCGACGTCCGCGTCGGCGAAGCGACGACGATCGGCATCGCCTATGCCGGTCAGTTCGGTGGTGGCGTCACCCAGAACGGCTTCAACGCAACGCTTTCCGTCAGGTTCTGAGGGAGCGGCGTCTGGTGGGGGGCGACGCCCCCTCGCCACGTGTAGTCGAGCAGGCGGCCGGGAAACGTCGCGGATATTCTTCGAAGGGGCGTGCCAATTGCCTCCGCGGATCCCGGTTTCTGCGCGCTATACGGTTTGTTACAATTTTTCCCAGCGGCGAAAAGGCGAGGGCGTTATGTAAAGAGCATGGAGCTCTCACATGGACGCCGTACCGCACATCGCCATCGTCGACGACCATCGCGACATTCGTGACCTGGTCGGCAAGTATCTGCACCGGCACGGTTACCGGACCTCGCTGGCGGAGAGCGCCGCCGCGTTTCGCCGCCTGATGGAGCGCAACGCGTTCGATCTCGTGGTGCTCGACGTGATGATGCCGGGAGAAGACGGGCTCTCGCTCTGCCGACATCTGCGCGAATCCACCAGCCTACCGGTTATCATGCTCACGGCGATGGCGGAGGAGACCGACCGCATCGTCGGGCTGGAGCTCGGTGCCGATGATTATCTGTCGAAGCCCTTCAACCCACGGGAATTGCTGGCGCGCATAAAAGCGGTGCTGCGGCGTGTGCAGAGCCTGCCGCCGCAGCGCGGGCAGCTCAAAGCGCGGGAAGTGCGCTTCGACCGCTGGGCGCTCAATGTCGGCCGGCGTGAGCTGATCGACCCGGATGGACTGACCGTGCCGTTGAGCACGGCCGAGTTCCGGCTGCTGAGCGTGTTCCTCGATCATGCCGGGCTGGTGCTGAGCCGCGATCAGCTGCTCGACCTGACGGTCGGTCGCAGCGCCGAGCCCTTCGACCGGGCGATCGACAATCAGGTCAGCCGGCTGCGCAAGAAGATCGAGATCGATCCGAAGTCGCCGGCGCTTATCAAGACCCATTGGGGTGGCGGCTACAGCTTCTCGGCCGAGGTGGAAGGCCAGTGACCGCGATCTGGAACCGCAGCCTCACCGCCCGCTTCGTCGCCGTGATGCTGCTTGCGCTCGCGCTTTCGCAGGGCATCAGCTTCCTGCTGTTCACCGACGAGATCGGCGGCGCGCTGGTGCGGGCGGCCAAGACCGAATTCCTCAGCCGCAGCGCTTCGGTGGCGCAGGTGCTCGAGACCACCCCGCCCGCCGTGCAGCAGGATATCCTGCAATCCAGCGGCACCAGCTATACCCGCTTCTGGGTGTCGCCGAGCTTCCCCGGAGATGTCGAGAGCTGGCGACAGGAGGCCAAGCGGCGCCTCGCCGAGCCGCTGCCGACGCTGGCCAATCTGGCCGGCACCGAGCAGGCGCCGCGGGAGAGCGCATCGGACGTTCCGGCGCCCCCGCCGCAGGCCGCGAGCATTTCCTCCGCGTCTCCGGCAGCCACGAACGGCGCGTCCGCTTCCGCCTGGATCGACCTGCCGGCCCACGCCTGGCCGCTCTCGCGGGCGGCCAAGTTCCTCTACTGGAACGATGCGGGCGGCATGGGATTGGCGGTGCAGCTGAAGGATGGCTCGTGGCTCAACAGCGCGTTCTCCAAAAAGATGGTGAACAGCATGCTGACCACGCGCTCGCTGATTTCGCTGGCGGTGACGGCGGTCATATTGTCGCTCTGCGCGGCCTTCATCGCCCGCACGATGACGACGCCCATGCGACGCCTTGCGGCGGCGGCGGAAGCGCTCGGCCGTGGAGAAAGTGTGGCGCCGCTGTCGGAGAAGGGGCCGGACGATATCCGCCATACGGCGGTGGCGTTCAATCTCATGCAGTCGCGACTCCAGCGTTTCGTGGAGGACCGCACCCGTATGCTTGCGGCGATCGGGCATGATCTGCGCACGCCGCTCACCTCGCTCCGGCTGCGGGCGGAGTTCGTCTCCGATGACGAGACGCGCGAGAAGATGCTCGACACGCTCGACGAACTGCGCGCCATGACCGAGGCGACGCTGGCCTTCTCGCGCGAGCAGGCGACCGAGGAGGTCACGCGCAATGTGGACCTCACCGCGCTGGTGGGAAGCCTGTGCGACGATCTCGTGGAACTGGGCCACGACGTGTCCTGCGCCGAGGTCCCGAAGATCAGTTACCGCTGCCGGCCCGACGCGCTGAAGCGGGCGGTGCGCAACCTCGTGGAGAATGCGGTGCGCTATGGCGAGCGCGCCCGCGTCTCGCTGCGGACCACCCCCCAGGCGATCGAGATCGTGATCGAGGACGACGGGCCGGGCATTCCCGCCGACACCGTCGAGAGGGTTTTCGAGCCGTTCTTCCGCATGGAGCATTCGCGCAATCGTGCAACCGGCGGGATAGGTCTTGGCCTGTCGATCTCGCGCAACATGGTGCGCCACCATGGCGGGGACATCACCCTCGCCAATACCGGACAGGGCTTGCGCGCCACCATCAGCCTGCCCCATGCCGCCCCGCCGACGCCGGAGCCGAAGGGAACGGCGCGTTCATTTCGCCGGGCCGACCGTCCCATCGGCGCGGCCCGGCGCTCGCCGGCGGAATGAGCCTTTCGAGCCGGAGGCAGCGTCAGGAAAGCGAAGTCGCTCACGGGCGGATGCCGGGTGTCTCCATCGTCATGCCGGCGGCGCGTTGCATGAGGTAGAGTTCCAGCGCGATGAATGCGTCGGACCCGGCGGCAAACGGCTCGGCTCGCACGCCGACCATGCAGTTGCGCATGCGGCGCTGTAGCGAACCGATCTCCTGCCATTCCAGACGATACAGGGGATAGCCCGTCGGATGCGCCTGGGTGATGGCGCTGCCGGCGAGGCGCTGGTTCCAATTGTCGTCATGGCAGGAGGCGCAGGCCAGGTCGAGCTGGCCCATGCGAGTGGTGAAGAGGCGTCGCCCGGTCTGGCGGAATGGATCGAGACGCGGCTCCTCCGGCGGCGTGATCGGCAGTCCGCGCGACTGGTGCGCCACGAAGGTGGTGAGGGCCAGAAGCTCGTCGCTCTCGCGCGCTAGTGGCGCTCCACCCTGGCGTTCGCTGCGGCATTGACTGATGCGGCCCGCGAGGTCGATGGGCTTGCCGCCGGCGAGATCGAGGGCGGGATAGCGGGCCGCGACGCCCCGCATGCTTTCCACGGCGGCGCCGTGGCAACCCGCGCAGGACAGGTTCGATCTACCCGCCCTCTGCTCCCACAGTCCTGCTCCCTGAAGGACCCAGAGCATGCCGGGATTGCTCGCATCGTCCGCCTGCATGGCCTGCGTCTCCGGGGCCATGAAGTCGCGCCCCGAGTGCCTCTCGTCAGGGGCGATGTCCCTCGATGCGGCATCGCCTGCCAGCAAAGCGAGGATGATCACGCCCAGGGCAGGCCGGACCATCAGCTCACCACGATCTCGGCGCTTGCGGTTTCCGTCTGCCCCGTGTCGTCGGTCCAGGCAAAGCCGACCGTGCCGCTCTCCGCGGCGACGAGGCTGAACGAGACGAAGGGATTGGCGGAGACGGCAGGGAAGAACTCCGCGGCAAACACCTCCTCGCCCGCATAGGTGCAGACAAAGCGCGTAATGATGCGCCGAGGAATCGCGACGCCGTTCGGTCCCATCCGGTAGCCGGTTTCCATCGGGTGGGCGATCATCGCCCTGATGTCGACGATGTCGCCGCGCTTCGCGGCCTTGGGCACGCTGACGAGGGCTTTCGTCATGTCAGGTCCTCGATGCAGGCGGCGAGCGTGACGATGACATTGGCCTCGCTCGACCAATAGGTGCCGTCGCTGAGTTCGGCGACAGCGAGGATGGTCTGGGAGGTGGCCAGCCTGATGCGGGTGGCAATGCGGGCCCGGCCGTTGCGCGCGCCGAGCTGGAACACGGCGATGTCCGCCTGCGGGTTCTTTTCGTTGAATAGGCCGATGCGGCGCACATGGGAGGCTTCCGTCATCGGGCTCTCGACCTCGACCGTGACGCCGACCGCATTGCCGTTCTCCACCAGCGGAGGCACGGTGAGCTTCACCCGGCCGGCACTGACCGACGCGCCTCCGGTGAAGCCGGCGACGGCTTCCCGAAGCGAGGGGCGCGCCAGCGCCCGCAACGGCAAAGCGAGCACGATGATGCCGACGCCGCCGGCGAGCACGGCGCGCCGTTCCAGCAGGGTATGTCCGGCGGGTGCCGGCGTGGCGGGCTCCTTCATGGGCTCACTCCTTCAGCGTCACGAGATAGGCGACGAGATGCTCGATCTCGGCGGCGCCGAGCACCGGCTTGCCCTGCCAGGCGGACGCGACGCGAAAGCCGTCCCGGAGCGCGTAATAGGTCGGCATGATGCTCTCCGGGTTGAGCCGCTTCATGTCGATGAGGCGCAGCCGGATCTGCCCCTCGCTGAGCCGGGAGCCGATGCCGGCGAGGCTCGGCGCCAGCGTGCCCTGAAGCTGTGCCGCTCCGGAGGGCAGGGCGTGGCACAGGATGCACAGGCTGCGCTGCCGCTCCCCGATCAGCGCCTGCCCACGCGCCGCGTCGCCGCGCCGCCCGGCCAGGGGTTTCAGGATCGCGTCTTCCGTGACGACATAGGGCGCGAGTTCCTGTGCGGCCGCCATCGGCATCGAAACGAGAGCCAGGGCGGCCCATGCGCCCGCCGCCGCGCACCTCACCCGAAGGCTTCCGCGGTGAGGGTGCCGAACCATGCCTCGCCAAAGGCGGCTTCCTCGGTACGCACGGCCGTCGGAGCGTCGAGCGGCGAGGTGCCGCCGGCGCCTTCCACTTCTGCCAGCAGGCCGTCCTTTGGGCTGTACACACCGGTGATCGAAATGCCGTAATCGGGCGCCAGCAGGCTGTAGCAGGTGTTGATCAGCTTCGGCTCACCCGGCGCGCGGCCACGCAGCAACTCGATGACGGCGCTGGCGCAGGCCTTGGCCTGGGCGTTGGCGGTGAAGGCGGATTTCGGCATGGCGCCGCCAATCGCCGCGTCGCCTATGACGTGGACATTCGGCACGAGGCGGGACTCGAAGGTGACCGGGTCGATCGGGCACCAGCCGGTACGGTCGGCGACGCCGGCGATCGCGGCGATGGCGCCGGCGCGCTGCGGCGGGATGACGTTCGCCACCGCCGCGCGGTGCTCGCCGAATTCGGTGCGCAGCGTCCGGGTCCCGGCGTCCACCTCGGTCACCGCCCCGCCGGAGGATAGCGACACCCATTCGATCATGCCGGGATAGAGCGCGGCCCAGCCCGCCTCGAACAGGCGCTGCTTGGAGAAGGCGTCCTTGGCGTCGAGGATGAGGATTTTCGAACGCGGCTTGTGGGCCTTGAGGTAGTGCGCCATCAGGCTCGCCCGCTCATAGGGGCCGGGCGGGCAGCGGAATGGGTTGGCGGGCACCGAGAGGACGACAAGGCCGCCATCGTCCATCGCTTCCAGTTGGCGGCGCAGCAGCAGGGTCTGCTCGCCCGCCTTCCAGGCGTGGGGCATCAGCTCGGCCGCCGCGGCGTCGTAGCCGGAAATGGCGTCGAAACGCATGTCGATGCCCGGCGCGACGACGAGGCGGTCATAGCCGAGCCGCGTTTCGTCGGCGAGCACGACACGACGCTGCTCCGCCTCGACCCGAACCGCCTTCTGCGGCACATGGACGATGCCGTCCGCCTCGATCCCGGCATAGCCGAAATGCTGGTCCTTGATGTCCCGCAGTCCGGCAATGACTGCGTTGCTGAGCGGACAGGCGGTATAGTGCGCGTTGGGCTCGACGAGGGCGACCGCGACCTGCGGGTCTTCCCGCTTTACGGCACGGGCGAAGCTGGCGCCGGCAAAGCCGCCGCCGATCACCACGACCTTCGGCGCGGCCTGAGCATGCACGATCGGACTGCCAAGCGCGGCGCACGCGCCGGCAGCCAGCCCCTGCAGCATGCTCCTACGGCTGAGCGGGAGCGTTGCCGCCGGCGGCGAAATAGTCGGCGAGGGCGCGCGTTTCCTCATCGGTGAACCCCTTGGCGATGCGCGCCATCACGGTCGAGCGGCGCTCGCCCGTGCGGAACGCGGCCATCTGCGACACGATCTGCCCGGCGGGCTGGCCGTTCAGGCTCGGGACCGGCCCCGTGCTGGCGGTGCGCGGATGGCAACCCGAACAGGATGCCGCCCCGCGCGGCGGCGCGGCATTCGCCGACGCTGTGGATGCGACGATCCACAGCGCCGGCAGCAGGAGATGGAACAGGCGCATCAGGCAAGCTCGTGGTTCTTCAGCGGCAGGGTGCGATAACGCTTGCCGGTGGCCGCAAACAGCGCATTGAGCACCGCCGGCGCCGCGACCGCGATGGTCGGCTCGCCGACCCCGCCCCAGAAGCCGCCGGAGGGCAGGATGATGGTCTCCACCGCAGGCATTTCCGCCATGCGAAGCACCTCGTAAGTATCGAAGTTCTCCTGCTCCATCCTGCCGCCCGCGACCGTGCATTCGCCATAGAGGCAGGCGGAGAGGCCGTAGACGAAGGAACCCTCGACCTGCCGCTCCACCTGTGCGGGGTTGACCACATGGCCGGGGTCGGTGGCGGCGACGATGCGGTGGATCCTGAGCTGGCCATCCTCGACAGACACCTCGGCGGCGGCAGCGACATAGGAGCCGAAGCCCATGATCTGAGCGAGACCACGGAAGCGCCCTGCGGCGGGTGGTGTCTCCCAGCCGATGCCCTTGGCCGCCGCCTCCAGCACGGCGAGGTGCTTGGGATGGTTCGCCATCAGCTTGCGGCGGAAGGCGAGCGGTTCGGCACCGGCCGCGTGGGCGAGCTCGTCGACGAAGCACTCCATGTAGATGGCGTTCTGGTTCAGGTTCACGCCGCGCCAGAAGCCGGGGGGAATCGGCGGGTTGCGCATGGCGTGGTCGATCAGCAGGTTCGGTACGGTGTAGGCGAGATGGCCTTCCGGCAGGTTTGCCGTCAGCCCCTGGAAGACGACCGGGTCCATCCCTCCCTGCATGCCTTCCGGCCGCACCGCGGCGAGGATCGACTGGCCGGAAATGCGCATGTGCAGTGCCGTGACGTTCCCATCCGCATCCAGCGCGCCGGTGAGCTTGGCCTGGGTGGTCGGGTGGTAGGCGCCGTGCAGCATGTCCTCCTCGCGCGACCACAGCAGCTTGACCGGGGTGCCCGGCATCTGACGGGCGATGCTGACGGACTGGCGGACATAGTCCTGGAAATTGCCGCGCCGACCGAAGCCGCCGCCCAGATGAATCTTGTGGACCTCGCACTGGGCGACCGGCAGCCCGGAGGCCTCGGCGGCCGCGGCGAGGCTGGCTTCGCCGTTCTGGGTCGGCACCCAGACATCGCATTTCTCCGCCGTCCAGAGTGCCGTGGCGTTCATCGGCTCCATGGTGGCGTGGTTCTGGTAGGGGAAGGCATAGGTGGCGGTGATGACCTTGCCGCCGGCGGCAGCGACCCGGGCAAGCTCGGTCTTCGCATCGCCCTGTTTGTTGCCGACGAAGGCTTCATCGGCCTCCAGTCCCTCCGCCAGCGTCTGGCGGATGGCGGCGCTGGTCAGGTCCTTGTTGGGGCCTTCGTTCCAGGTGATCGGCAGGGCATCCAGTGCGGTCTTGGCGCGCCACCAGGTGTCGGCGACGACGGCGACGGAGGTGTCGTCCACCTTCAGCGCCTTTTTCACGCCGGGCATCGTCTCGACGGCCGCGGCATCGAAGCTCGCCAGCGTGCCGCCGAAGATGGGGCAGGCCTTGATGGCGGCGTTGAGCATGCCCGGCAGCTTGAGGTCCGCACCGTAGACCTGGCGGCCGGTGAGCTTCTCGACCGTGTCGAGACGTGCAAGCGGCTTGCCGGCGATCTTCCAGTCCTTCGGGTCCTTCAGCGTCACGTCGCTCGGCGGCGTCAGGCGGCCGGCGGCTTGCGCCACCTTGCCGAAGCTGGTGGAGCGCCCGCTGGGCCCATGGGTGATGACGCTGTTCGCCGCCGCGCATTCGCCGGCTGGCACGTTCCATTCCGCCGCCGCCGCCGCGATGAGCATGTGGCGTGCGGCGGCGCCGCCCTTGCGGACATAATCATGGGAATCGCGGATGCCGCGGCTGCCGCCGGTCGAGTAGCTGCCCCAGACGCGGTTGCGCTTGAGATTTTCGCCCGGCGGGGGATATTCGGTGGTGACCTTCGACCAGTCGCATTCCAGTTCCTCGGCGACGAGCTGGGCAAGGCCGGTCAGCGTGCCCTGGCCCATTTCGGAGCGGGCGATGCGGATGACGACCGTGTCGTCGGGCTTGACCACGACCCAGGCATTGATCTCCGGGGGCAATGCGGAGGCCGCGTCCTGCGCCAGCGCGGGGATGGCGAACGGTACATGGAAGCCGAGCGACAGGCCGCCGACCGTGGCGGCCGAGCCGACGATGAAATTACGGCGCGACACCGACTGATTGATGCTCATCACGCTCTCCCTCAGCCGGTCTTGCCGTCGGCCGCCATATGGATGGCGGCACGGACGCGGTTATAGGTGCCGCAGCGGCAGATATTGGTGATCTCGGCGTTGATGTCCTCGTCGGTCGGCGTCGGGTTGGTCTCCAGCAGGCTGGCGACGGCCATGATCATGCCGGCCTGGCAATAGCCGCATTGGGGAACGTCGAGTGCCAGCCAGGCCTTCTGCACCGGGTGCGCGCCATCCGGCGACAGGCCCTCGATGGTGACGATCTTCTGGTTGGCCTCGATAGCGGAAAGTGGCATCACGCAGGAGCGCGTCGCCACGCCGTCGATATGGACCGTGCAGGCGCCGCACTGGGCGATGCCGCAGCCGAACTTGGTGCCGGTCAGGCCGATCTGCTCGCGCAGCACCCAGAGAAGCGGCGTATCGGGCTCGGCCTCGACGTCGTGCGTCTGCCCGTTGACGGTGAGCTGGACCATGATGGACTCCCGGCTGGAGAAACGGTGCATGCCGCTCGAGCCGGAAGGCAGCAGCGCTCCGGCGACAGGACGGCTTGGCGTTGGTCGACCGGGAAATGCTAGGCACGCGGTGTCGCAGAAGCGTGCCGCCCTCGCGCATGATTGTCGCGATGTGTCGCTGGGGAGGATTCAGATAAGAATTGATACAAAGTGGGTCAGCCCTACTCCGGAAGACCCCGCGCGCCTGCCGGGAGTGCCGTGGCGCGCGGGGGGGCGTGAGCCCTTCTGCCTTCCAGCCTTCAGCCGGTGCTCGCCCGGAAGTAACCCGCTTCCCGGATATCGGTCAGAAGATCCGGCCCCGTGGCGACCCACCCCAGAAGGGCTCGGGTCTGTTGGCTGGAGGCTGCCTGATCCAAGGCGGCAAATCCGGAGAACCAGCCGAAATGATCGCCCGCCTCCGCCGGGGTCAATGACACGCAGGGAATGCCGAGCCCGGCCGCGATAGCCTGCGCGATCTCGCGGAACGCGATGCCCTGTTCGGCCACCGCGTGGAAAGTGCCGGAGCCGGGGCCGTGCTCGACGGCGAGGCGAAAGGCGCTGGCGGCATCCTTCACATGCACCGCCGGCCAGACATTGCTGCCCTCGCCGATATAGGCCGACAGACCCTTCTGCCGCGCCATGTCGATCAGCATCGGCACGAAGCCATGGTCGCCCTCGCCATGGACGGAGGGCGGCAGGCGCATGATGCCTGCATGGATGCCGCGCTCGGCGAGCGCGCGTGCCGCGGCCTCCGACGCCCGGGGATAGGCGTGCGAGGGCGGCCGGGCGGCATCGGCCTCCAACGCGACGCGCCCGGCGGCGTCAAGCGATGCGAGGCCCGATGTGACGATCAGCGGTTTGCTCGTGCCCTCGATCGCGGCGCCAAGGGTCTCGATGGCCGCCCGATCGATTGCGCAAGATTCCGCGAACCGGGAAAAGTCGTGGATGAAGCCGGTATGGATGATCGCGTCGCAGGTCCGCGCGCCCTGCTCAAGCGTTGCGGGGGCTTCGAGAGCGCCGCGAAGGATTTCCGCGCCTACCCGCCGGAGCTGGTCGGCACCGCGATCCGAGCGGGCCAATCCTAAAACCCGATGCCCGTTTGCCAGAAGTTCCGCTGTCACGGCCGAGCCGACAAACCCTGTCGCGCCGGTCACAAATACTCGCATGGCCATTCTCCTTCTTGCCGGGAAGAAGAATGCCGAGCAGAATATACCCAGTTAAAGATGTGAGTTTATACTATTATAATGATCAACATGCTGGATGCCGCCTGCGATGCGAACCGTCTTGGAGCCTTCCTGAAGGATCGCCGGGAACGGCTCGATGCCGCTGCGCTCGGCTTTGGCGGTCGGCGCCGGACACCGGGTCTCCGGCGCGAGGAAGTGGCTCAGCGGGCTCATATCAGCACCACGTGGTACACATGGCTCGAACAGGGGCGCGGGGGTGCGCCCTCGCCGCGTGTGCTCGACAGTCTCGCCAGGGCTCTCATGATGACCGAGGCGGAGCGGGAGCATCTGTTCCTGGTCGGCATCGGCCATCCGCCGAAAGCCCGTACTCCCGAGCGCGAAGGCATTTCGGGGCGCCTGCAGCGGTTCCTCGATGCCATGCCGATGATCCCGGCGACCGTCGCCACCGCAATGTGGGACATCGTCGGCTGGAACCGCGCGGCGCGGCTGGCTCTCACGGACTACGAAGCCCTGCCTCCCGGCGAGCGGAACATATTGCGGCGGATGTTTCTCGATCCGGCGACGCGCGCGGCTCAGCGCGACTGGGAGCCGGTGGCGCGATTTCTGGTTGCCACCTTTCGCGCGGGAACGGCGCGCGCGGGGGACGACGGGCGGGCGGCAGAACTCGTCGCTGAACTCTCCGCCAAGAGCGTCGATTTCAGGCACCTATGGAAAGAGAACGCCGTGCAGATGACCGGGGAAGGCGCGAAGACGATCCGCCACCCGGTGGTGGGGGAGATCACCTTCGAATTCTCGTCCTTTGCCGTCGATGGTCGACCGGACCTCAGGCTGATGGTCTATGTCCCGGCGGACGGTATTGACCTGGAGAAGATGCACCGGCTGTGCGGGTCCGTTTAGCGGAAAGCGGTCATTTCGCGCGCGTCGGGTTGCGAGTCCGAAGGTGCGTTCAGCTGGGCGTTATTGGTGCGGCCATAATAGAGGTCGGCGTTACAGCAATGAGAATTATATGAATTGTTCATGTTTATAATGATGATAATGGCTCGTATTATCTGAGTATTCGTCAATATTTATAGATAGTCTTTATTCTAGTTTCTACGAGCGCTTTGCCGAGTTGCATGGATATTTTGAGTTTCAACCGCCTCATTCCAACGAGGCTGGTTGCCGCTTGTCCTGTCGCACGAGCAGCGTGGGGCGCGCCGACGCGGCACAGGACGACGTCAAGTGGCGGGAGGTGCCGAGCTCTGCCGCCGCGGGCTCGTCGTCGAGTTCTTCCGACGTGAAGGCAGGCGTGCACACGCGATGCGTTGTGAGGACCGCAGGCGGCGCGGCGGGCGGCGGCACGGAAGCCCCGGCCGGCATCAGCACGAGCATGCCGATGGCGGCGGCACAGAGTGTGCCTTCCACCAGCAGGACATCGATGAGCCGTCCCCTTCCTTCAAGCCGTCGCTGGACGTAGTCGGGGTGCTGGTCTTCGCTAAGCTTTTTCATGACGTTCCTTCCGTCAGGCCCTGCGAGGATGCGGAGCGCCCCTGGGGCGTCGCGGGCGTGGGACCACGCCGCCTCGACTGATGCGGAGGGAAGGTTAGCGGGCATTTGTCGCGCAGTTTGCGCAGTGGGGCGCCAACTTTGTCGTGACCTGTCGCCGCCGCCCGCTGCGCGTACGAACTGTTACAATATGGCGCCGCCTGCCGTTCAGACTGGTCCGCTTCCACCCCCGCCGGGCCGCTGCGGAGGAGAGAGCGCCAGCATCGAGGTGACGCTCGCCGACGCTGGGCCGGCAGGTGCGTCGCGCTTCGGCATGCCGTTGACGAAGGGCATGAGTTGCAGCCGCGCGATGGTCAATACGCGGCGCAGCTCCTCGACGGGGTGCGGATGCTCGTCGACCCGGAGGTCGAGCGCGGGATAATCCTCGGGGCCCTGAAGGCGCAGGCTGGCTGATTGCCGCCCGCGCCGGTCGCCGCCCGCACCGTCACCCCCCTCCATGGCGCGCATCAGCCGCTCGTCGAGCGGCGCGCCGATGCTGGTGCGGAAGGCCGCCGCCATGGCGGCGATCACCTCCGGGCCGGTCAGCATGTTGCCCTGCACGGCGAAGCCTTCGCCGGTCTCCTGCCCGCACCAGGGTGTGCAGTCCGCACCGGTGAAGGCGGCAGCCTCGCCCGCCGCGTTCACCAGCCCGATCTGGCGCAGCTCCCGTGCGCTGTCGCCCGCAAGAACGGTGTCGAGCGCGGCACGGGCGGACATCCCGCCGGCAATGGCGTCGAGCGCGCCGAGGGCGAGATAGGGGTTCACCCAGGACTGGGTCGACACCGCCCCGACATTGGCCCGCGTGAACGGGCACATGGAGCCGACCGCCGGCACGGCGGTGGCGACCGCGACGCCGAGAAGGCCGGTGGACGAGCAGCGGGCGACGATGGAGAAGGTCACGAGGCGTCTCCTGTCTCACACGCTCAGATGCTTCAGCACGCGCTCACGGGCATCGGCCTCGGATGCAGCGCCCGTCTCGGCAATCTCGCCGCGGTCGAGCACCGCCCAGCGATCGGCCACCGCCAGCGCGAAGGGCAGATGCTGCTCGACCAGCAGCATGGTGGTGCCGTGGCGGTCCCGCGCGTTGCGTATCACCCCGGCGAGCCGGTCGATGACCGAGGGTTGGAGCCCTTCCGTGATCTCGTCGATGAGGAGAAGCCTGGCCCCGGTCGCCAGCGAGCGGGCCATCAGCAGCATCTTCTGCTCGCCGCCCGACAGCGTGCCGGCACGCTGCTTCAGGCGCTGGAGCAGGAAGGGGAAGGAGGCTTCCACCTCGGCGAGCGCCGCCTCGAAATCCGGGTGCCGCACGGCGAGGCGCAGATTTTCCTCCACCGTCATGTCCTGGAACAGCGCCTTTTCCTGTGCGACATAGCCGACGCCGAGGCGGGCCACCCGGTGCGGGGAGAGCCGCGTCGCCTCGCTGCCGGCAATGGCCACCGTCCCGGTCATCTTCGGCAGGAAACCCATTACCGCCTTGAGCAGGGTCGACTTGCCCATGCCGTTCTTGCCGAGCACGGCGAGGATCTCGCCGGGCGCGATGGAAAGGCTTACCTCGCGCAGCACCACCGCGCCGGCATAGCCGCTGGAGAGGGCGTCGACGGCGAGGATGTTCATGCCGGCATCTCCTTCGCGGTGGATGGCGCTGTCTCGTGATCGATGCCGGCGTGGCCGGAACCGGCATAGACCTGCTTGACCAATTCGGAGGCCACCACCTCCTCCACCGAGCCGTCGAGCACGATGCGCCCCTGATGCAGCACGATGACGCGCGAGGAAATCTCGCGGACGAAATCGAGATCGTGCTCCACCAGCAGCACGCACAGGCCCTGTTTCCTGGTGAGGTCGATCAGGATCGCGCCGATCTGCATGCGCTCGGTCTTGGTGAGGCCGGCGGTCGGTTCGTCGAGCAGCAGCACCCGCGGCTCCAGCGCCAGCACCATGGACAGTTCCAGCGCCTGCTTCATGCCGTGCGAGAGCAGGTGGGCAGGGGTGGCAAGCTGCCTGTCGAGGCCGGTTGTGGCAATGACGTGCATCGCCGCCTCCGGCAGTGGCAGATGGCTCGCGCGGCGCCACAGCGAGGGACGGGCGTGGCGCACGCGGGCGATCTGCAGGCACTGTGCGACGGTGAGCGTCTCGAACACATTGGCCATCTGGAACTTGCGGCCCACGCCGAGCGCGACGCACGCTTCCGGCGGCTTGCGGCCGATGTCGTAGCCATTGACGACGATGCTGCCGGCCGAGCGCTCGGCGCCGTCGGCGATGCAGCGCATCAGCGTGGTCTTGCCGGCACCGTTGGGGCCGACGAGGCTGACGAGTTCGCCGGCGCGGGCCTCGAAATCGATCGCCTCCAGCACGGTGAGGCTGCCGAAGCGCTTGGCGACGCCGGCCACTGCCAATGCCGGACCATCGCCGGGCTCGACCCCCTGGGACTCGGCGGGGTCGAGCGTCGAGAGCGTCACGGCCGCCGTCGGAGCGGCCCGGCGGGGACGCAGCAGGCCGAGGAGGTTGCGCGGCAGGTCGAATACCACCGGCAGCAGGCCGCGCGGGAAGGCGACGATCACCAGCGCGAACAGCACGCCGATGATGAGCTGCCAGATGAACGGATAGTCGCCGGCGAGCTGGGCGCTCTCATAGTCCACGATCAGTGCGCCGAACACCGGCCCGAGCAGCGTGCCGCGCCCGCCCAGCGCGGTCCAGATGACGAGCTCGGTGCCGAAGACGAAGCCGGCGAGTTCCGGCGCCACGACCATGGCGTAGCCGGCATAGATATAGCCGGCCACCGCGCCGATGGCGGCGCAGGCGAGGTAGACGAGGATTTTCAGCCGCGAGGTGTCGAGGCCGAGATATTTGCAGCGCTGCTCGTTCTCGCGCACCGCGACCAGCAGCCGGCCGGCGTCGCTCTTGACGAAGATATAGGCGAACGTCGTGACCACGACGAGGAACGACCCCGCCAGCCAGAACCAGGCTTCCATCGACAGGTCGAAGCTCATGAAGCCGGACAGGCCGCTCGACGAGCCGGTGAAGGTGCCGCCGGAATAGAGCAGCTGTGTCGCCACGATGGGCAGCACCAGCGTGATCACCGAGGCGTAGAGCGCCGAGGCGCCGTGCCAGAAGGCCAGCCAGCCGATGATCGCCGCGACCAGCAGGGCGCCGCCGACGCCGAGGCCCAGCGCCAGCAGCGCATTGGGCGGCGTGAAGTCCATATGGGTGAAGACGAGGCCGGCAGCATAGGCGCCGCAGGCGAAGAACACCGATTGACCGAAGGTGAGGATACCGAGGAAGCCCCATAGGAGATCCACGGTGAGCGCCACCGCCGCATAGAGCAGCGAGCGGGTGAGGACGTTCACGGAATAGGTGTCGAGAACGTAAGGGCCGACGAAGATCGCCGCCAGCGCCAGAAGGGCGACGGCGAGGATGAGGGAGAGGCGGCGCGCTTCAGTCACGGGCGAACCCCTTCGGCCGGATGCGCAGGATGACGGCGGCGAGCACCGCGATGGTGAGGCCACCGAGCACCGGGCTGAAATGGGTGGCGACCAGCACCTGCGCCCCGCCGAGCACCAGACAGGCGAAGAGAAGGCTGACCAGCGAGGCGCCGGAGACCAGCACCAGCATGAAGGCGTTGACGAGCCACGGCACGCCCATCTGCGGATCGACGCTAGAGAGCGGGGTGATCAGCGCGCCGGCGATGCCGGCCAGCGCCGAGCCGAGGGTGAAGGTGAGGAAGCGCACCAGCCCGCTATTGATGCCGAGGCCGCGGGCGAGGTCCTCGTTCATGATCACCGCGCGCGTCTCCAGCCCCAGCCGCGTGCCCTGCAGCAGGGCGGTGAGAGCGATGCCGAGCGCGGCGGCGATGCCGACAAGGGCGAGGCGGTAGGCGGAATAGCTCTCGCCGAGCAGATCAAGCGTGCCGCTCAGCGGCGACTGGGTGAACTGCACGCCGCGGCCGAACAGGATCGTAATGAGCTGGCCGATGATGATCGACAGGCCCCAGGTGGCGAGGATGGCGTCGAGCGGACGGGAATAGAGCGGGCGCACCACGAAGCGTTCGATGGCCATGCCCGCGACGCCGCCGAACAGCGCGGCGACGGGGATGGCGAGCCAGGGGTTGAGCCCGGCCTGCGTGGTGACGAGCGCGGCATAGCCGCCAAGCGTCATCAGCCCACCATGGGCGAAGTTGATGATCTTCATGACGCCGAACACGAGCAGCAGTCCGGTCGCCACCACGTAGAGGATCGCGGCGGTCGTCACGATGTCCAGCGTCTGGCCGATCATGCGGAAGTCCTTGTCTCGAAGGCAGGCCGTCGAAGGCCTGCCATCCCCGGAGACCGGGGATGGCGGGGAATGGAGCCTCGGCTCACTTCAGCTTCGGGCACTGCTCGCCGGGATCGACGTCCTTGAACGTCGAGATGATCGCGACCGATCCGTCGCCCTTCACCTGGCCGAGATACATGGTCAGCGGCGCGTGGCGCTGCTTGTTCATCACGATGGTGCCGCGCGGGCCGGCCACCGCCACCTCGGCCAGCGCCGGGATCACCTTGGCGGCGTCGGTCGTGCCCGCCTTCTCCACCGCCGCCTTGTAGGCGTAGACGGCCTCATATTCCGGCACGGAGAGGTCATTCGGGGTCTTCAGGTCCTTGCCGAACTTCTTTTCCATCGCGGCGAGGAAGGCCTTGTTGGCCGGAGTATCGATATTGGTGAAGTAGGAACCGGCGATGTAGATGCCCTCGGCATCCGGCCCCATGCTCTTGGCGGTGCCCTCGTCGACGGCGAGATTGCCGTAGAGCGACTTGATGCCCGCCGCGCGCAGCTGCTTGGTCAGCGTCACGTTCGGCGCGCCGCCCGCCGTGGAGGTGATGATGGCGTCCGGGTTGGCGGCTTTCACCTTGGAAAGGATGGCGGTCCAGTCGGTGGCGTCCATCGGCGCGTATTCGTCGCCGACGATCTTGCCGCCGGTCTTCTCGATATACGCCTTGGTGAAGGCCAGCATGCCGCGGCCGAAGGCGTAGTCGGAGCCGATCAGGAAATAGGTCTTGGCGCCTTCCTTGTTGAAGAAGTCGACGATGGGGGCGACCTGCTGGTCCGGCACCCAGGCGTTCACATACATATACGGGCTGCAGGACCGGCCCTCGTAGAACGAGGTGTAGATGTAGGGCGTCTTGCCGCGATTGACGATCGGCAGACCCGCATTGCGTGCCGCGGACGTCTCCATGGAAATCAGGACATCGACCTTCTTCTGAAAGATCAGTGAGTCGAAGGCCTTCTGCGCGCCCGCCGCGCCGGAGGCGTCATCGGCGACTTCCAGCACGACCTTCTTGCCGAGGATGCCGCCCTTGGCGTTGATCTCCTCGACGGCGAGTTCCGCCGACTGGACGACCGAGGGAGCAACGACCGAATTGGCGCCCGACAGGCCGACGGGGATGCCGATCGTGATGGTGTCGCCGGCGGCGAATGCCGGGCCGGCGAGAAGACCGGCGGCGAACACGCCGGCCATCAGCAGGGAGGTACGGGACATGGCTTTCTCCGGAAGGTTATGTTGGTGTTCTGCGGTGGGGAGTGGGCGTCAGTACCAGCCCCGAGCGATGTCGGAGCCGAGCATCTCGGCGTAGACGTCGGTGCGCCGGTCGCGGAGCACCTGGTTGAAGTCGTTCCAGTTGCGGGCGCGGCGGGCGGCGCCGAGGTCGATCTCGGCGCTGACGATCTCTTCGCCGCTGCGGCTCGCCGGGCCGGCCACGGGCCAGCCGGTGTAGCTGACGATGACGCTCTGGCCCTCGAAAGGCTGGCCGCGCTCCGTGCCGATGCGATCGGCACAGGCGATGTAGAGCGAATTGGAATGGGCGGCGGCCATGGCGAGAATGTTGGCCATGGCCTCGCGGCCTTCGGCCTGGCCGGGAATCGGCACCCAGTTGGTCGGCACGCAGACGATGTCGGCGCCCTGAAGGGCTTGCAGCCGGAAGGTCTCGGGGAACCACCCGTCGTAGCAGATGGCGACGCCGATGCGGCCGATGGCGGTGTGGAACACCGGGAAGCCGTTATTGCCGGGCTCGAAGAACAGGTTCTCGTTGCCCCACAGATGCATCTTCCGATAGGTGCCGACATGGCCCTCGGGGCCGATCACCACCGCGCTGTTGTAGAGCGAGGTGCCCTCCCGCTCGGTGATGCCGGCGACGATGTGCAGCCCGCGCGCGGCGGCGATCTTCGCCCAGGCCGCGCAACTCGGCCCATCGGGAACGGTCTCGGCGAGGGCGAAAGCCTCCTCGCGGGTCTCGAAGACATAGCCGGTGTTGGCGAGTTCCGGCAGGACGAGCAAGGTGGCTCCCGCGTCGGCGGCCCTGCCGATGAGGTCGAGCGAGTGCTCGACATTGGCGCTCGTGTCGCCAAAGCGCGGCTCCATCTGGATGCAGGCCACGCGGACAAGACTCGAACTCGGCATAAGGGCACACCTCTGCGATCGCCGCGGCGCCCCGCGGCGTGAAAACAAAAAGCCCCCGGCAGTGCCTTCCGGCACCATCGAGGGCTGCATAGCCTGGATGTAGAGCGGCAACGCTGCCGCCGCGCTCACGTAGCGCTGGAGGTGATGGAAGCGCAGCCCGTCACGCGAGTCAAGCAGAAATGCCGAGGATAAAGGCACGCCATCTTCTGCCTATAGGATAGGCATTCAGCTAGTCGTCGGACGGGTTCTCGCGCCCCAGCTCGATCAGCATCGCATGGGCGTTGATGATCGAGGCCGCCATGGTGCCGATCGGCACGCGCTTGGCGGTCGCCTGCTTGCGAATGAACTGGTACGCCTCGTCCTCGGTCAGGCTGCGCAGGCTCATCAGCAGGCGTGTGGCCTTCTCCACCTCGCGCCGGGTGCGCAGCGTGTCCTCCAGCTTGGCGATCTTGGCCAGCAACCGCCCCTCATAGCCGCGCTGCGACAGCGCCAGCACCAGATTGGCGAGCACGCCGGAGGCGCGGATCGGCCGCACCAGCACGCCATGCGCGCTGGAATCGAGCAGCGCCTTCAGCACGGTCGGGTTTTCGTAATCGACAATGGCGATGTGAGCGACCTGCAGGTCGCTCATGCGCCATGGCATCGAGCTTCGGGTGTCGCGGTCGAGCAGGAAGAACACCGCGTCGAGCGGAAGGGGCAGCTGCGCCGGCGGTGGCCACACCACCTGCACCTGGCAGCCGATGCGCTGGAGCTGGCGGACCAGATCGTCGCCATCCTGGTCGCGCGGATGGACCACGGCGACGCGCATGTTGCGCAGATTCTGGATGAGCGCGCTCATGCCGCCCGTCCCGGCGCGGCTTCCCGCCGCTGTGCCCGCTCACGCATGGTCGTAAATGTGGTCGACGAGATAGGGGTCCGGCTTCACCGGCGCGCGGGCCTGCCAGACGATGTCGAAATCGCCGTGCTCGTTCACCATGCCGATGCGCGGCAGCAGATAGGTGTGATTATTGTCCGGGTCGACCCGGATGCGGCCCTGCGGTGCGTCGAACTCGGTTCCGAGCACGGCGTCGACGAGACGCTGCGTATCGAGCGATTTCGCACGGGCGAGGGCGTCCGCGAAGAGATGGATCTGGAAATAGGCCGCCTCGGCATACATCGTCACCGCCGCGTCGGCACCGAAGCGGCTGCGATAGGCGCCGACGAAGCGGCGATTGGCGGGCGTGTCGACCGTGGAGAAATACGGCGCGGAGGTGATATGGCCGACGCACAGCTCCGGCCCGATGGCGCGGATCTCGCCTTCGGCCATGGTCAGGCTGGCGATCGGCATGCTGCGCGGATCGAGCCCGGCTTCCCGGAAGATGCGGTACAGCGCCTGGCCGCCCTGGCCCACCACGGTGGAGAACACGACGGAGGGCGCGCGGCGGCGGATGTCTTCCACCACGCGGCGCAGCTGGTCCTGGTGGGGCTGCTCGGAAACATAGGTCTCCGCCACCACCTCGCCGCCCTCATGCGAGACGAGATCGCGCATGATGCGGTTCGACTCGCGCGGATAGATGTAGTCCGAGCCGACGAGATAGAAGCGCGGCCCGTAATTGGCGAGCAGGTGCCGGGCGAGTTGCAGGCTGTTCTGGTTCGGCGCCGCGCCTGTGTAGATCACGTTCGGCGAGTATTCGAAGCCCTCATACAGCGAGGGATACCAGAGAAGCGCGTTGCGCCGCTCCACCGTGGCGAGGATGGCCTTGCGGCAGGAGGAGGTGCAGCAGCCGAAGATGGTGCTGATATTGTCCTCGGTGAGGAGCCGCTCGGCATAGCGGCGGTAGAGCTCCGGCGTCGATTCAGGGTCGTAGCAGACCGGCTCGATCGGCCGGCCCAGAACGCCGCCGGCGAGGTTGATCTCCTCGATGGCAAGGGCGGTCCCGCGGAAATGCTCGGTCTCCGGCTCGCGCATGTGGCCCTTGCGGGAAAACAGCACGCCGACCCGCCAGGCGCTTGCCGGCCCTGAGCCCGTATCGATACTGGCGAGATTGTCCACTGTGCCGTCCATCCTGTGCGAGGTACGGGTCGACGCCTCCACGTAGGAACGTGGGGCCGAGGCCGCGCGCGAGACCTATCCCGCCGGTTTTTGGCGCGCGCCTGCGGAGATGGCAAGAGCACGACGCGTCGGAGGAAAATGGCTCTCGGGCCAGCGTATCCCGGCGGCCTTGCCGAGCCGCGTCGTTCAATACAGCTTCAGAACCCTGCTCGCGGTGGCGGCGTCGGTCACGAGGATGTTGGCGTAGCCGCCCTTCAGCATGCCGGAGATCGCCTCGACCTTCTCCACTCCGCCGCCGATGCAGATGCGCTCCGGCACCTTCAGGAAGTCCTCGAGCGGCATGACGATGTGACGGGCGTCGATCTCCGTCAGCACCGGGTTGCCCTGCTTGTCGAAGAAATAGCCCGAAACGAAACCGATGGCCCCGCGGCGCTGATATTCGGCGAGGATCGGTTCGGACATGAAGCCGCTGTCCTTGAGCAGGGTCTCGCTGCCGACATGGGTGACGCCGAACAGCGTCCTGGTGCAGGTGCGCAGAAGCTTGAAATGCTGCTCGATGATCGGCTCCTCCATCAGGAGCTGCTTCATCTTCGCGCTGGAGACGATGCCGGGGGCGTGCAGGTTGATGCAGCGTCCGCCGACCCGGATGGCGATGTTCGAGGTGCACAGCTCGGGCGAGAAATCGTAGGTGGCGATCGAGCTGCCCGTGACCTGCGCGATGGACGCGCCGGGCAGGTGCAGCGGCGCCAGCGCCTTCGACAGCGACATGACGGTACGGCCCCAGGCGACGCCCAGCACGTCCTCGCCGGTCAGCCGCTGCTCGAGGAGCCGCGCGCCGAAACGGCCGATCCGGTCGTGCAGCGGCTCGTTCGCGCCCTCGTCGGGAATGATGAAGCACTCGTCGATGCCGGTAGCGGCCTCGATGTCGCGGGCCAGGCTGATCCGCTCCATGCGTGCGGGATCGATCTTGATGTTGACCACCCCTTCGTCGCGTGCGCGCTGGAGCAGGTTGAAGACGGAGGCGCGCGACACGCCGAGCTTCTCGGCGATGTCGTCCTGTTTGAGGCCCTCCTCATAATAGAGCCACGCTGCCCACAGGACCGGATCGAGGCCGAACTCCGCCGGCACGGCGGGCTGGCGCCGCGGACGGCGCGGCTGTGTCTCATGTGGCTCGCCCATGCATGCCCCCTCATTCGCCGCGCGCCGCCTGCCCCGGCGGGTGGCGGCGATGTCACGATTCCTCCCGCAGTTCTAACGGATTTCGGGGCTTTCGGCACTCTCTCGGCATTTGCCAGTAGATCGTGAAAAACGCTATTGACAAAAGTCATAGTTAATTGAAATATGCCAACAACAAGACAAGAACGCTCCCTGGGAGGGAACACCGGCATGAATCGCCCCGTGATGGTGCGCGAGACCGCGCGCGCGCCCTGGACCGAGCTGATCGACGACGTGATCGCCGGCCGCTGGATCAGCCCCGATACCGGCCGTCCCGCCGAGGTGCCTTTCGCCTGCGTAGTGATCGCCGATGATCTGGACGGCGCCCATGCCGACCTCGTCCGCACCAACATGCCGGCGGAGACCTATGCGGTGGTCGCCGACCGCGACACCTGGGAGGCGCAGGGCGCCGCCGTCGCCGCGTCGCTCGGCGCCTCGGTCCGTGCCGTCGTGCTCGACCATCCACATGCGGATGAGGCGCAGGTGGCCGCCTTGCAGGAGAAGACGCGCGGCGCCGACGCGCTCGTCGCGGTGGGCTCCGGCACCATCAACGACCTGTGCAAATACGCGACTGCCGGGGATGGCCGGCCCTATTGCGTGTTCGGCACCGCGCCTTCGATGAACGGCTACACCTCGACGACGGCGTCGATCACCCTGGCCTCCGGCCTGAAGACGACACAGAACGCCCACGCGGCGCGCGGCGTCTTCATCGATCTGGCGGTGAACGCCGCCGCGCCCTCCTATCTGATCGCCGCCGGGCTCGGCGACAGCCTGTGCCGCTCGACCGCGCAGGTCGACTGGTACTTCTCCAACCGGATGTTCGGCACCATCTATCGCGAGGCGCCTTACGCGCTGCAGGATGACGACGAACGCGCCTTGCTGGCGCGCTCCGCCGATCTCGCCCGGGGCGACCGGGAAGCGGTCGGCTATCTGCACCGCCTGCTCACCCTGACCGGCTTCGGCATCTCCGTCGCCCGCATGAGCCACCCCGGCTCCATGGGCGAGCACCAGATTTCCCACTGGATCGACAGCTTCGCCGGCGACCGCCATCCCGGCACGGTGCATGGCCAGCAGGTGGGCGTGACCTCGGTGACCATGGCGCGGTTGCAGGAGCGGATCCTGTCGCAGAAGCAGGCCCCGGTCGTCCGCCCCGTCCGCGTCGACGAGGAGGGGCTGCGGCGGCGCTATCCCGCGGCGGCGGTCGAGGCGTGCCTCGCGGCGAGCCGCGCCAAGGCGCTCGACGAGGCGGCCTGCGAGGCGTTCAACGCCCGGCTGGAATTGCTGTGGCCGGACCTGCGGGCGCGGCTTCTCGACATGGCCATCCCCTCGGCCGTGCTCGCCGGGCACATGCATGCGGCGGGTGGGGCCGCGACGGCGGGTGAACTGGGCATCGACCTCGATCTCTACCGCGACGCGCTGCGCTACAGCCCCGAGATGCGCGACCGCTATTCCTTCCTCGATCTGGCCGCCGGCATGGGCATCCTCGAAGATTTCATCGCGGAGGAAGGTCGATGAGCCTGCGTCCGCTCTCCACGCTCGACACCTCGGCCCTGTCCGGCATCGCGGCGGTCTTCACCGACATTGACGACACGCTGACCAGCGACGGGCGCCTGCCGGCCGCCGCCTATGAGGCACTGGAACGGCTCGACGCCGCCGGTCTCGCGGTGGTCCCGATCACCGGCCGCCCCGCCGGCTGGTGCGATATGATCGCCCGCTTCTGGCCCGTCGCCGGCGTGGTCGGCGAGAACGGCGCCTTCTACTTCTCCTATCGCCGCGAGGAGAAGCGCATGATCCAGCGCTTCTTCGCCACCGACGAGGAACGCCGGCACAACCGCGCGCGCCTCACGCAGCTGCGCGAGGTGATCCTGCGCGAGGTGCCGGGGGCCGGCATTGCCTCCGACCAGCTCTACCGCGAGGCGGATCTTGCCATCGATGTCTGCGAGGACGTTCCCCCGCTTCCCAAGGAGGCGGTCGATCGGGTGCTGGACCTCTTCGCCTCGGCCGGGGCCGTCGCCAAGCTGTCCTCCATCCACGTCAATGGCTGGTTCGGCGACTATGACAAGCTGGCGATGAGCCGCATCTTCGCACGCGACATTCTCGGTCTCGACCTCGACGATGACCGCGGGCGCATCGTCTTCGTCGGCGACAGCCCGAACGACGGACCGATGTTCGACTTCTTCCCGCTGTCCTTCGGCGTCGCCAACGTGCTCGATTTCAGGGACGCCGTGGCGCAACTGCCGACCTTCGTGGCGAAGGGACGGGGAGGCGAGGGCTTCGTCGAGGTCGCCGAGCTGGTTCTCGCCGCCCGCGCGGGCAAGGGCGGGGTGCGCGGCCATGGCTGAAGCGGTGATCCCCGGCGGGACGGACAGCTACGACCTCGCCATCATCGGCGGCGGCATCAATGGCTGCGGTATCGCGCGCGACGCGGCGGGACGCGGGCTCAAGGTCTTCCTCTGCGAGCGCAGCGATCTCGGCGGCGCCACCTCGTCGGCCTCCACCAAGCTGCTGCATGGCGGGTTGCGCTATCTCGAGCACTACGAGTTCCGGCTGGTGCGCGAAGCGCTGGAGGAACGTGAAGTGCTGTGGGGCATCGCGCCGCACATCGTGCGCCCGCTGCGCTTCGTGCTCCCCCATGTGCCGCAGATGCGTCCACGGTGGATGCTGCGGCTCGGGCTGTTCCTCTATGACCATCTCGGCGGCCGCAAGGCGTTGCCGGGCACCAGCGCGGTGGATTTCGCCTCCAGCCCCCTCGGCGAGGGGCTGAAGCCGGGCCTGTCCGTCGGCTTCGAATATTCCGATTGCTGGGTGGAGGATAACCGTCTCGTCGTGCTGAACGCGCGCGATGCCGAGCGCAAGGGCGCGCGGATTCTCAGCCGCAGCGCCTGCACGGCGGCCCGGTCGGACGCGCAGGGCTGGACGCTTACCGTCGAAGGGGAGGGCGGCGCGCGGCGCGAGGTGAGGGCGCCGGTTCTCATCAATGCGGCCGGCCCGTGGGCAGGCGACGTCGTGCGTCACCTCGCCGGCCGCTCGCCGAAGGGCCGCGTGCGCATGGTCCAGGGCTCGCACATCGTGGTGCGCAAGCTCTATGGCCACGACCGATGCTTCATCTTCCAGAATGATGACGGGCGCATCTTCTTCACCATTCCCTATGAG
Organism: Ancylobacter sp. VNQ12; assembly: GCF_049445835.1. NCBI lineage: Bacteria > Pseudomonadati > Pseudomonadota > Alphaproteobacteria > Hyphomicrobiales > Xanthobacteraceae > Ancylobacter > Ancylobacter sp. VNQ12. The sequence goes on from NZ_JBMSDU010000010.1 coordinate 116,969, forward strand.
GACGATTTCACCCTCATCGGCACCACGGACCGGGACTATACCGGCGATCCCGCCCATGTGCGGGCCAGCGAGGAGGAGGTTTCCTATCTTTGCCGGGCGGCAAGCGCCTATTTCGCCCGGCCGGTGTCCGAGCGCGACGTGGTGTGGCACTATTCCGGCGTGCGTCCGCTCTATGACGATGGCGCAAGCGCAGCCCAGACCGCGACCCGCGATTATGTGCTCGAGCTCGATCCGGCCGGCGGGGCACCGATGTTGTCGATCTTTGGCGGCAAGATCACCACTTACCGCCGCCTGGCCGAAGCCGTGCTCGACAAGATTGCGCCGCTCTATCCCCCGCAATTGCGTGCGCAGATCGTGGCGCGCGAAGGCTGGACCGGACGCGCGGCGCTGCCCGGCGGCGATTTTCCCATGCGCGCCTTCGACGAGCTGCGGCGAGAGCTGAGCGAGGCCTACCCCTTCCTCGCGCCGTGCGATGCGGTACGCCTGGCCCGCTATTACGGCACCGAAGCGGCCTCGATCCTTGGAAAGGCGTCGAAGGCGTCGGATCTCGGCCGCCACTTCGGTGCCGGGCTCACCGAGGCCGAGATCGAGCATATGCGCCGCAACGAATGGGCGAACACCAGCGAGGACATCCTCTGGCGGCGCAGCAAGCTCGGCCTGCATCTCACCAAAGAGCAAGTCGGGGACATGGACCACTATCTGAACGGCCTGTCACAGGTCGCCTGAACGCGGAACGAAGAACGGAGAACGAGACGTCCAGCGCGGCCTAGCCAGCCGTGCCGAAGCAAGAAAGGGCGGCACAAGCCGCTCATCGGCGGACGGTCAAAAGACCGACGCCACGGGAGAAGACGCCCCTGGGGAAACCCCCGGGTCACCTCGCACCGTAAGAACGGGTGACGACATGTATCTGGGAATCGACCTCGGCACGTCCGGGGTGAAGGCCATATTGATGGACGGCGAGCAGCGCATCGTCGCGGAGGGCACATCGCGTCCGCTGTCGGTCGATCGGCCGCATCGCGGCTGGTCCGAGCAGCATCCCGACATCTGGTGGGACGCCGTCTGCGAGGCGCTCGACCATCTCGCGCACCATCGCCCGAAGGAGATGGCGGCGGTGCGCGGCATCGGCCTGTCGGGGCAGATGTACGGGGCGACGCTGCTCGACGCGGAGGATCGGCCGATCCGGCCGGCCATTCTCTGGAACGACACACGCTCGACCGCCGAGTGCCGGCTGATCGAGGAGCGCGAACCGGAGTTGCGCAGCATTGCCGGCCGCCGTGCGACGCCCGGCGTGACCGCTCCCAAGCTGATCTGGGTGCAGCGGCACGAGCCGGAGAACTTCGCCCGCATCCGCACGGTCCTGCTGCCGAAGGATTATGTCCGGCTCAAGCTGACCGGCGAGAAGGTGTCCGACATGGCGGATTCCTCCGGCACGCTGTGGATGGACGTCAACCGCCGGGACTGGTCCGACCGCCTGCTGGCCGCCACCGACCTCGACCGCTCGCAGATGCCGCGCCTTATCGAGGGCACCGAGCCGGGCGGGTTCGTGACCGCCGGTCTTGCGGCGCGCTGGGGCATGGCAAGCCGGCCGACGGTCGCCGGCGGCGGCGGCGACAATGCCTGCGGCGCCTGCGGCAGCGGCATCATCGAGCCGGGTGCCGGCACGGTGTCGCTGGGCACGTCGGGCGTGCTGTTCGTCGCCACCAACGAAGCGCGGCCGAGCCACGATCATGCGATCGAGACCCTTTGCCATGCCGTGCCGGGCGTCTGGCACCAGATGTCGGTCATCCTCTCGGCGACCTCCTGCCTCAACTGGCTCGCCGGGCTGCTGGGGCGTCCGGCTGGCGACCTCGTGCGTGACCTTGGCGAGACGTCGCGCCCGGCCGGCAATCTCCTGTTCCTGCCCTTCCTCGACGGCTGCTGGAGCCCGCAGGACGATGCGGAGATCCGTGGCGCCTTCGTCGGCCTCGATCATGGAACCGACGCGAAGGCACTTACCCATGCGGTGCTGCAGGGGGTCGCCTTCGCGCTCGCCGATGCGGCCAACGGCTTTCACGACAATGGCGCGCGCTTCGAGCGCCTGCTCGGCATCGGCGGCGGCTCGCGCTCGACGTTGTGGATGTCGATGGTGGCCAACGCCCTCGACCGCGTCATCGACATACCGGAGGCCAGCGAACTCGGTGCGGCGTTCGGCGCGGCCCGGCTCGGCCTGATCGCGGCGACCAACGCGGCGCCGCGCGACGTGCTGCGCCGGCCGAGGATCGCGCGCACGGTCGAGCCGGACCGCGCGCTCGCGGAAAGCTATCGCGAGGCCTTCGTGCACTGGCAGGGGCTCTACGCCCCGGTCCGCAACGCCTCGACGGCGCTTCGCGGTGCCACCCGACACTGACGCCACCCTCCCGGCGCTGTGGTCGGGAGGCACTCGAAAACGAAAGAGCCGCTCCGTCGGCAACCGGCGGACCAGGACATCTTCGACCAGGGAGGACGACCATGAAGGATATCGCGCAGAACGACGAGACGACGCCCGCGAAGGCGGCGAAAGGTGCCGGCCGCGGCTTTGAACTATCGCGCCGCACGCTGTTGACCGCGGGTGCGACGCTGGCGGCGGCCCAGTATCTCAACATCCGTCCCGGCCAGGCCGCCGACTACAAATTCGCCGCGGCGCTCGGCTGGACGACCTATGATTCCGGCCGGCATCTGCAGGACGGCTTCACCGCCGCGGTCAAGGAACTGGGCGGCACGCTGACGACCACCGATGCCGGCTTCGACGCCAAGAAGCAGTCCGACCAGATCGACTCGCTCGTCGCCACCAAGCCGTCCGCGCTGTTCGTCACTCCCGCCGACGCCGTCGCCATTGCCCCGGCGGTGCAACGCGCGATCAATGCCGGCATTCCCGTCTTCGCGGCCGACAGCATGATCCCGGGCGTCGCCGTCAACACCACGGCGATGTCGAACAATTTCGGCATGGGCTTCTACACCGGCGACTTCATCGCCCGCAGGCTCAAGGGCAAGGGCCCGATCGCGCGCGTGCTGCTGCCGCAGAACGAGAGCTGGGACCAGCGCACGCTCGGCATGGAATGGGCGCTCCGGCGCTATCCCGACATAAAGATCGTGACCAGCTGGGCTTTCGCGCTCGCCGGCAACGTGACGCCCCGTCAGGCGGTCGACAACATCCTCACCGCGCATGACGATCTGGCGGCGGTCTGGTGCGCCTGGGACGGGGCGGCGGTCGAGGGCACGCTCGCCGCCCGCGCGGCCGACCGTCCGAACCTCATCATCACCGGCATCGACGGCGGATCGCAGGCTTTCAACTACATCGCGGCGGGCTCCCAGCTGAAGCTCAGCATGGCCCAGTCCTTCTACGAGATGGCCTATCTCGACGTGTTGTACGCCCATGAGCACCTCGCCGGCCGCAAGACGCCGCGCACGGTCATCACTCCGACCTACGCCGTCACCCAGGACATGCTCAAGGAAGGGCTGCCGGACGATTACGACGTACCCGGCCGCGCCGAGCAGATGGGATGGGTGCGCGCCGTCTGAGCATCTCATCGGCCGGAAGCGGCCCGCCGCTTCCGGCCCTCGATGGCATCGCTGCCGACATCCGCTAGGGAGGCCTGCCCTTGGCCCAACCAGTCCTGACCATATCGCGGCTCGCGAAGCGCTTCGGCCCCGTGCAGGCGCTCGGCGAGGTGGATTTCATCCTGGAACGCGGGGAGATCCACGCGCTGCTCGGCGTCAACGGCGCGGGCAAGTCGACGTTCATCAAGATATTGTCGGGCGTCTACACCAAGGACGAGGGCACGATCGAGATCGACGGTCGCAGCGTCGAGTTCCGCTCGCCCCGCGACGCCATCGCCCATGGGGTCGCCGCCGTGCAGCAGCATCCCGAGCTGGTGGGCGATCTCACCGGCTATGAGAACATCTTCCTCGGCATGGAAGGCGAGCGGCGCGGCTTCTGGAGCCGCATCGATCATGCCTCGATGCGCCGGCGCGCCGACGCGCTGCTGGCGCGCTTTCCGGTGGAGATCGATCTTTCGCGCCGGGTTTCCAGCCTGTCGGTGGTGGAGCGGGAGATCGTCGCCATCCTGCAGGCGCTGTCGCGCGAGAATATTCGCGTCCTCATCCTCGACGAGCCGACCTCGACGCTGACCGAGGTAGAAAAGGGCGTGCTGTTCCGGCTGATGGCGCATCTGCGCGCCACCGGCATTTCCATCATCTACATCACCCACCGCCTTGAGGAGGTGATGGAAATCGTCGATCGCCTCACCGTGTTCCGCGGCGGCCGGCGCATCACCACGCTGAGCGTCGAGGCCGCCCGCGTCCAGGGCGTCACACTGGCCGAACTCATGCTCGGCGAGACGCTCGACCACGTCTATCCGCCCCGGCGTGACGAGGCGGCAGACGGCGACGTGGTCTTTTCGGTGGAGGGCCTGCGGCTGCCGGGTGTGCTCGATAACATCCGCTTCGACATCCGGCGCGGTGAGATCCTCGGCGTTTTCGGCCTCATCGGGTCGGGGCTCGACGAACTGTCGAAGGTGCTGTTCGGCGCCATGGGGCCGGCGGAGGGCCGGATCCGCCTGGGCGGGCGGGAAATCGCCCCGCGCACGCCGCGCGAGGCACTGGCGAACGGCATCTTCCTGGTGCCGGGCGACCGGCGCACCGAGGGGCTGACGCTCAGCCAGGCCTCGGTGTTCAACATGACGCTTGCCAATCTGGGCAAGGCTTCCGGCCTCGCCGGCCTGCTGCGGCGCGGGCGGAACCGGCGGGCGAGCGCCGAGCTGGCGGACAAGGTGACGCTGCATCCGCCGCTGCTCGACCGCGCGGTGAGCGACTTCAGCGGCGGCAACCAGCAGAAGATCGTGGTCGCCAAGGGCCTCTTCGCCGGCGCCGACCTCTACATCTTCGTCGAGCCGACGGTGGGCGTCGACATCGGCGCGCGCTCGCGGCTCTACGGCCTCATGCGCGAACTCGCCTCGACCGCGGCGGTCATCGTCATGTCGAGCGACTGCGACGAGGTTCACGGCCTCTCCGACCGCAGCTTCGCGCTCTACAAGGGCCGCCAGGTCGGGCAGCCCTCCGGCGACATTTCCCGCAGCCGGCTCCTCGCCGCCGGGATCATGGGGAGTCTGCACTGATGAAGCGGACGCTGCATCTTCCATCCGGCCTTCTTCGCCTTCTGGCGTTCCTCGTCCTCGTCGTGGCGGTGATCACCGTCTTCGCGCTGATCGAGCCGCGCTACCTCTCCATGCGCAACCTCACCGCCGTGACCCGCCACATGGCGGCCAACGGGCTCGCCGCCCTCGGCCTGACCTTCGTGGTGGTGGTGCGCAAATACGACCTGTCGTTTCCCGGCATCGCGTCCTTCGCGGCGATGACCATCGGCTTCCTGATCGCCGGCGGCTACGGGCTCGGCGTGGCGATCGCAGCGGGGCTCACGGTCGGCATCGCCGTCGGTGTCGTCAACGGCGTCGCCGTCGCCTATGGCCGACTGCCGGATATCGTGACGACCATCGCCACCGGCTCGATCGTCGGCGGCATGGCCTTCCTCTTCACCGGCGGGCGGACGATCTTCCAGAACTTCATGACCTCGGGGCTGATCGACCTCAACGATGTCCGCTTCCTGGGCCTGAACGCCTCGTTCTACTTCCTCATCGCCATCTATGGCGTCGCCTACCTGGTGCTGCACCATTCGCGGTTCGGCACCGCCTTCCGCGCCGCCGGCGAGAACCCGGTCTCGGCCTATCTCTCGGGCATTCCCGTGCGGCTCTACACCATGGGCGCCTTTGCCGTCTGTGCGGCGACCGCGGTGCTGGCGGTGGTGCTGATCCTCGCGGAATCGGGAACGGCCGACACCAATGAAGGCGCCAACTTCCTGATGCCGGCCTACGCCGCCGTCTTCCTCGGCGCGGCGTTGCTCGGCGGCGCCTCCATCCCCGCCACGCTGGCCGGAACCGCACTCATCACCATCCTGCTCGACGGCTTCTCGCTGCTGGGCGTGCCCTATTACTACAGCGACGGGGTGGTGAGCGTGATCCTTCTGGCGGGCGTCATCCTGTTCGACGAGCGCCTGCGGCGGGAAGCGGCATTGCTGATGGCCTTCCTCGGCTTCGGCCGAAAGATCGGGGAGACACACCCGTGAGCGAGATTTCCTCGACCATGCGCCCGCAGATTTCATTCGCCGGCGTCAAGGGCATCGGCCGCTGGTGGCTGCTGCTGGCCCTCATCGGCGGTCTCTTCGCCTTTGCTGCGGCGCGGCCGCAGATGCTCGACGGAGGCAACATCGTCACCGTCCTGCGCAGCGCCAGCATCATGGCGATCATGGTGCTCGGCCTCACCTGGGTGATCGCCGCGGGCAAGATCGACGTCAGCTTCATGCAGATCGCCGCGCTGGCGAACATGACGACCGCCGGCCTGCTCTCGCAGGGCAGCGGCTGGACGCTGGCCGGCCTCAGCGGCGTCGCCGTCGGCGGCATTGTGGGTCTGGTGAACGGCCTTCTCGTCGGGCGGATGCGTCTCTCGCCGCTGATCACCACCATTGCGACCGGCGGTGTGTGCGCCTCCGCCGCGGCGGCCATCGGCGCGGGAACCTCGATCCGCATCAACGATGCCGGCGTGCTCGGCGACTTTCTCGCCGCCCATGTCGGGCCGGTTCCGCTCCTCGCGCTCGTCGTCGTCGTGCTCTACGCGGCGGCGTGGTGGATGCAGGAGCGGCTGACCTTCGGCCATTACATCTACGCCGCCGAGCAGAACGAGGCCGCGCTGGTCGATGTCGGCGTCTCGGTCCAGCGCCTGCTGGTGCTGGTCTATCTGATCAGCGGGCTGTGCGCCTCGGTCGCCGGTGTGCTGCTGGTGGCGAGCCTGTCGTCCGGACAGCCGATGATCGGCAGTTCCTATTTCATCGATGGGCTCACCGCCGTCTTCCTCGGTGGCATGATGATCCGCATCGGCCGGCCAAACGTCATCGGCACGGCGACCGCGGTGCTGCTGCTGGCGGTGCTGGTGAGCGGCGGCGCCCTGCTCGGGTGGCCGGACTACCAGCGCGAGATCATCAAGGGCGCGCTGCTGCTCGCCGGCGTCGCCATGGCGGTGCGCATGGGGCGGTCGCTGGACGGCTTCGTCAAGGGGGAACGGCCGTGAACATGCACTCCGTCAAAGGGACACCGCTCGTCGTCGGCCTGGACTGCGGCACCGGCGGTGCGCGCGCCATCGTGTCCGACCTCGCCGGCAATGTGCGGGGCACCGCCACCAGCAACTACCCGACCGCCCACCCGCGGCCGGGTTGGACCGAGCAGAACCCGGCCGACTGGTGGCACGCTGCCTGCGAAGCGGTGAGGGAGGCTGTTGCCCGGGCCGGCGTCGCGCCGGACGACATCCTCGCCATTTCGGCGGATGGTACGTCGAGCACGCTGGTGGCGCTGGACGAGGCGGGCACCCCCATCGGGCCGGCCATTCTGTGGATGGATACCCGCGCCTCCGCCCAGGCGCGGCGCATGTCCGAATGCGGCGACCCCGCACTCGCCCGCTGCCGGGCGGGCGTGAGCGCGGAGTGGATGATCCCGCGCATCCTGTGGATCAAGGAGCACCGGCCGGAGGTCTTCGAGCGCACGCGTTGGTTCGTCGAGATGGCGGACTACGTCGCCTACCGGCTCTCGGGACGGCTGACGCTCGGCCTCAACCAGGCGACCAATCGCTGGTTCCATGGCGGCATCGCCGGCGGGTGGCCGACCGACTTCTTCGCGCGCATCGGGCTCGCGGGGATCACCGAGCGCTTTCCCGGCGACGTGCTGGCGCTCGGCACGCCCATCGGGCCGGTGGCGCCCGACGTCGCCGAGGCCATGGGGCTCGGGCGCGGGACGCTCGTGGTCTGCGGCGGCACGGATGCCTATGTGGCGATGGTGGGGCTCGATGTGTGCCGTCCCGGGCGCACCGCCTTCATCACCGGCTCGTCACACCTCGTGCTCAGCATGACCGACCAGGCGGGCGAGGTGCCGGGCCTGTTCGGTCCGCATCCCGACTGCGTGGTGCCGGGCCTTTATGTGCTGGAAGGCGGGCAGGTCTCGTCGGGCTCGATCATCAAATGGTGGCATGATCATTTCGGCATGGCGCTGTGTCGCGACGGCGATCCCTATGTCGCCATGATGAGCCGCGCTGCCGGCATTCCGATCGGCGCCGAAGGCTTGGTGGCGCTTGATTTCTGGCAGGGCAACCGCAATCCCTATACCGATTACGATCTGCGTGGCGCGATCTGGGGGCTCACGCTCAAGCATTCACCCGACCACATCCTGCGGGCGCTGATCGAATCCGTCGCCTACGGCACCGAGAACATCCTGCGCACGCTGGCCGCCAACGCCATTGCGGTGAGTTCGCTCACGGCCTGCGGCGGCACGGTGCGTAGCCGCTTCCTGCTGCAGATGCATGCCGATGTCAGCGGTGTGCCGATCCATGTCCCCGCGGTGAGCGAGGCTTCGGCCTTCGGGTCGGCCATCGTGGCGGCCGTAGGCGCGGGCGCCTTCCGCGACCTGCCCGAAGGCGCCGCGGCGATGGTGCGGGAGGATTTCGTGATCGAGCCGGATCGCGACGCCGGCGCCCGCTATGCCTCGATCTTCGAGGACTATCGCGCGACCCATGTCGCGCTCGCCCCGCTCATGCACGCCAAGGTGCGGGAGAGCGCCATGCAGGCCTGACGCCCTCCAGGCCGACGGCCGCCCCGCGCGTCGCCCTGTCGCCACCGCCAAACACCCGGCACCCATCCCCTCTCGTCCGATCCCGGACGGGCAACGTACCTATCTGGAGTAGAGACTTATGGCCCACATTGGAGATCTGGTTGCCGAGATGCTCGCGCAATATGGCGTCGAGCTGGTCTTCGGCATGCCCGGCGGACAGACCACGGCGCTGCATGACGGCATATCGCGGCGGACGGACCGCATCCGCCATGTGCTGATGCGCGATGAGCGCAACGCCGCCTATGCCGCCGACGCCTATGCGCGGCTTACCGGCAAACCCGGCGTGTGCGACGTGACCGTGGGACCGGGTGCCAACCTGCTGCCGGCGGGCTTCATCGAGGCATTGAACGCCTCGGTGCCGATGATCGGCATCGTCGGCGAATTGCCGCTCGACTGGCTGACGCTGAAGGAGAAGGGCATTGCCAGCCAGGGCTTCGACCAGCTGTCCTTCTTCAAGACCATCACCAAGGATTCATGGCTGGTGCCCTCGGTGACGGCGCTGCCGGAGATGATCCGCACCGCCTTCCGCGTCGCCACCTCGCCGCGGCCGGGGCCGGTCGCGCTGATCATTCCGCACGACATCTTCGATGCCGAATGGGACGAGAGCCTCGTCAAGATCGCCATTGACGACCGCGCGATCCAGGCCCCCTTCGTCCGTTCCGCCCCGACCGGCGACGCGGTGGCGGAGGCGATCGCGCTGATCGGCCGTTCCAAGCGCCCGGCGCTGGTCTGCGGCGGCGGTGTCCATGGCGCCGACGCCACTGCCGAAGTCGGCCGCGTCGCGGAGAAGCTGCAGGGCCTCGTCGTGACCAGCCTGACCGGGCGCGGCTCGGTCCCGGAGACGCTGCCTTATGTGGCGGGCACGCTCAACCCGCTCGGCTCCTGGGCGGCGATCGAACTGATCAAGGAAGCCGATCTGGTGATCTGGTGCGGCTCGAAGGCCAGCCAGAACACGGCGATGAACTGGACGCTGCCGCTGCCCACGCAGGCGACCATCACCATCGATTCCGATCCCAACGAGCATGGCCGCACCTTCCGCCCCACCGTCTCGCTGTTCGGCGACGTGCGCGAGGCCCTGCACCTGATCGACCGTTCCCTCGAACCGCAGAGCCACCCCGGCTGGATGGCGCGGATCGCCGAGGTCAAGGAGGCCGGCGAGGCGCAGAAGCGCGAGGAGATCGCCAGCGAACAGCTGCCGCTCAACCCGCCCCGCGTCATGGCGGCGCTCGCCGAGCGGCTGTCGGAGGACGACATCGTGGTTTCCGACGCCAGCTTCTCGGCCGGCTGGATCGCCAACTTCCTGCCGGCACGCAAGGCCGGCCGGCAGTTCCTCTATGCGCGCGGGCAGGGCGGCCTCGGCTATTCGACCCCCGCCGCCATCGGCGCCGCGGCGACGCGGCCGGATGCACGCATCGTGACCGTCGCCGGCGATGGCGGCTTCTCCTACACGATCGGCGAGCTGGCGACGCAGGTCCAGCAGAACCAGCGCGTGGTCAATATCGTGCTCAACAACGGCCGGCTCGGCTGGATCCAGCTGTGGCAGGAGATCTTCTTCAAGAACGTGCAGTCGGCCGTGCTGGAAAGCCAGAGCTGTCACCCGAGCTTCGCGCAGGCGGCCGCCGGGCTCGGGCTGAAGGGCTTCTACGTCGAGAAGCCGGACGAGATCGGTCCCGCACTCGACGCGGCCTTCGCCTATGACGGTCCCTCGGTGGTGGAGTTCCGCATCGACGACCTCGCCACGCCCATCCACTCGTTCAAGAGGCGCATGCGCGAGGGAGCCGACGCGCCACGCCCGCGTCCCGGCACGGTCTACAAGCTGCGCGACTGGAAGACGTCTCCGACCCTGGCGTGACGCGACGGCGCGAGGTCGGGATTCTGCGCTCGGCGGGCGGATGACGGCTTCTCCATGAGGGGGCCGACCGCGAGGTGGCCGCCGGCGCTGCGCGTGCGGTGCTCGCGCCAATCGGCACGCCCTCCGGTGTGCCGCCCGCCGCTCTCGGCCGACGCTTGCCGGTGGCCCAGCCGTTTGAGATCAACGGCGTTGCAAAGTTCATCATAAGGTTTATCGCTTGGAACAGAGAAATCGATTGATGATCCGCCGCAAGACATGAATTCGTCCCCGCCACCTGCCGCGCCACAACAAACGTTGCGGTTCTCAAGCGCCGATTTCGACACGCCGGAGCTGGCGATCGAACGTTTTCGCCAGCTGACGGGTGATCTTTGCGACGTGATCATCTATGGCGATGCGAAGGATTTTCGGGTTTCCTCCGCGACGCTTCACCTCAGCGGTGCCCTGCTGCTGGAATCGCAGACCAGCGCGCTGCGCTATGACCGCACGGCGCAGCATGTGGCGCGCGGCATCGATCATTTTCAGGTGGTGATGTATCTCGCCGGCGGCGCCGAGTTCGTCGCGCGGGATCGGACGTTCCTTCAGCGGGCCGGCGACATCTGCATCATCGACATGGCGCGCCCGAGCCTGACCCGCGAAATGCAGGCGCGGGACGGTGCCACCCATGTCCTGAGCTTCGTTCTGCCGCGCCTTCTCCTGACGCCCCTGGCCATGACCGACGCCGGCCCGACTGTGCGTATCCTGCCGCGCGAGACGCCCTATGGCCGGATGCTGGGGGACTACATGCTGGCGGTGCGGCGCTGCGCCGCCGAACTGACCCACAGCGAAAGCCAGGCCGTCGTCCAGTCCCTGGCGCTGCTGGTCGCCAGCGCACTCGACAGCCGGCCCGACGCCGGGGATACCAACGCGACCCTGTCCCAGGACGCGGTGCGCGCCCGCATCAAGCTGCACATCGATGCAAATCTCGGCCTGGGCTCGCTGGGGATCGAGTCGCTGTGCCGGGAGTTCGGCCTGTCGCGGGCCGGGCTCTATCGGCTGCTCGCGCCGCAAAGCCCGGCGGGCTATATCCAGCAGCGCCGGTTGCACCGCGCCTTCGCCATGCTGATCTCGCCCGCCTTCCGCGCGTGGCGGATCATCGATATCGCGCTGGAGTGCCAGTTCAGTTCGGACGCCACCTTCATTCGCGCCTTCCGCCGCCAGTTCGGCCTTTCGCCGGGCGAGGCCCGCAAGCTGGCCGAGCAAAGGGTGCCCGGCGCACCGCCCGGCAGCGGGCAAGCGCTCCCGGCGCCGGATGCGGAGGCCTCCCGCTGGATCGCCCAGCTGACCGGCACCGTGCTTTCCGGCAGTCCCGCATAGGGGCGTCGTCGCGCTTGAGACGATGGGCATGCCCGCGTGCGACGGCCGGCAAAGCGGCACGTCGCCCGGCTTGGTACATGCCTCGTAAGGGTGCACCGCACTCAATGGGGATTTGCGTCGCTTTCCGCCGATCGGACAGGACCGGGCCAGCGGCGCGCCGCGCGGCTCCGTCGGCTCGCGACCGTGGGAAGCGACGCGGGGCGGGGGGGCGCGTGCACATGCAAGCCGGAGCATCACCGCGGTCGAATGGTCAGGGCCGATTGCCGCGGCCCCGGCCTGCTCACCTGCTGCTGCTCGCCGGGCTGCTCTCCTCCACCTCGGCGGCGGCGCAGACCGCCGGCGGCGCAGGTGGAGAGAACCCTTACGGCGGGGCGGGCGGCGCGGGCGGCACCGGCTACACCGGCGCGTCGGGCGGGGTCGGAGCGACCGATGTCTACGACACGGGCGCTGGCGGCGGCGGTGGCGGTGCCGGCGGCGGAACCGGCGGCGCGGGCGGAGGCACCGCCGGCGGGGCGGGAGGCGCGGCCGGCGCCGATGGCAGCGATGGAACCGGCAGGTCCGGCGGTGGCGGCGGCGGCGGCGGCCTGAACGGGAGCGTCTCGACCACCCTCTCCAATAGCGGCACGCTGACGGGCGGCACGGGCGGCAAGGGCGGCAACCAGGACCTCACCCCCACCGGCGTGAATACCGGCGGCGGCGGCGGTGGCGGCGCCGGCGGCTATGGAGCGGTCGCCACAGGGACGGGCGCCAGCAGCAATTCCGGCAGCATCCGCGGCGGGCTCGGGGGAACGGGGGGCAGCGGCAACGCCGGCGGGACGGGTGGCGGTGGCGGCGGTGGCGCCTATTTCACAGGCACCGGTGCCGCGTTCTCGAATACGGCCGGCGGCACAGTAACGGGCGGGGCCGGCGGCACCGGAGGCGGCGGTGGCTATGCCCCCGGCATGGGCGCTGGTGGCCCCGGCGCAAGCGGGATCGGGGGAATCGGTGGAGCCGGCGGGGTCGGCGTGCTCCTGGGAGGCGACAACCAATCGCTGTCCAATGCGAGCGGTGCTTCCATCCGCGGCGGCGCCGGCGGGGCTGGTGGTACCCCTTATATCGGCCTGCTGGGGGGAGATGGCGGCGCGGGCGGCGCCGGCGCCGTGCTTTCGGGTGGCACGGTCACCAATGCTGGGACCCTTGCCGGGGGCAATGGCGGAGCCGGCGGAAACGGTTCGGACCCCACCTACGGCCTGTCTTCTGGATATGGCGGAGCGGGCGGAGAGGGCGGGGCCGGTGTTTCAGCCTCCTCCACCCTCCTCACCAATTCCGGCACCATTTCCGGCGGGAATGGCGGGGCGGGCGGTGTCGGTGTGTATCTAGCCGATGGAAGCCCGGGCGCCGGCGGCGTCGGGGTTTCCGGTTCCAACCTGACGATCACCACCAGCGGCACCATCTCCGGCGGCCTGTCCGGCGATGGGGTCACGCGGGCCAACGCCATCACCTTCACCAGCGGCAGCAATACGCTGCAATTGCGGGCCGGCTATGCCTTCACCGGCGCGGTGGCCGGCGCCGGATCGGACACGCTGCAACTGGGCGGGGCCGTCGCCGCCAGCTTCGACACCTCCGGCATCGGCGCGCAATATGCCGGCTTTTCCACCTTCGAGAAGCTCGGCACGGGCACGTGGACGCTGACCGGCACGACGGCCGCGGTCACGCCGTGGACCATCAGCCAGGGCATCCTGCTGGTCTCCGCGGCCGCCAGCCTGGGCGCGGGCACCGGCGGCCTGACCTTCGACGGCGGAACCTTGCGATACGGCGCAAGCTTCGACCTGGCGGGCACGCGCACCGTCACCCTCGACACCGGCGGCGGCACCCTCGACCTCCAGTCCTTCACCTCGACCATCGGTGCGGCGATCGACGGCGCTGGCGCCCTGACGAAGACCGGCACGGGGACGCTCATCCTGACCGGCGACAACACCTATGCCGGCGGAACGACCATCTCGCAGGGCGCCCTCCAGATCGGTGATGGCGGGACAGGCGGCGCCCTCACCGGCCCCGTGGCCAATGCCGGAACCCTTGCGTTCAACCGCAGCGACACGGCCACCTTCACGGGCTCCGTCACCGGGGCAGGCTCGGTTTCGCAGATCGGCAGCGGAACGCTGGTGCTGACGGGCAGCAACAGCCATTCCGGCGGGACGACGATCTCCGGCGGCACCTTGCAGATCGGCGATGGTGGCACGACCGGGACCCTCGCCGGCGACGTCGTGAACGATGCCGCGCTCAGCTTCAACCGTTCCGACACCTACAGCTTCGGCGGCACGATTTCCGGCAGCGGCACACTCAGCCAGATTGGCGGCGGCACTACGGTTCTGACCGGCAGCAACACCTATTCCGGCGGGACGAGCCTCGCCGCCGGCACCCTTTCCGTCTCTGCCGACGCCAATCTCGGCGACGCTGCCGGCGCCCTCGCGTTCAGCGGCGGCGGCTTGCAGGTGACGTCGAACCTTTCCACCGCGCGCGCGGTCTCGGTCGGCATCGGCGGCGGCGGCTTCAGCATCGATGCCAGCCACACCCTGACCACGGCCGGCACCCTGTCCGGCACCGGCGCCCTCGCCAAGGCGGGCGCCGGCACGCTCATCCTCGCCGGCACGGGCACCGGCTTCACCGGCGCGCTCGACGTCGCCGCCGGCGCGGCCCTGGTGAACGGCTCCCTCGGCGGCGCGGCCAGCGTGGGTTCCGGAGCCACACTGGGCGGTCAGGGCACCCTCGCCGGCGCGGTGACGGTGGCCGCCGGCGGCACCCTCGCCGGTACGGCCGGCGGGACGCTCACCATGGCGTCGCTGACCCTCAATGCCGCCTCGAACGTGAACGTGACCCTGGGGACGGCCTCGTCCACCGCCCTGTTCGATGTGGCAGGCGACCTGACCCTCGCGGGAACGCTGAATGTGGCCGATGCCGGCGGGTTCGGGGCCGGCAGCTATCGGCTGTTCGACTATGGCGGCACCCTCACCGATCTGGGCCTTGCCATCGGCACGACGCCCGTCGGCGTCCCGCTGGCCAATCTCCAGGTCCAGACGTCGGTGGCCCAGCAGGTGAACCTGCTCTCATCCGTGGGCGCGACCCTGCACTTCTGGAACGGCAGCACGGCCAGTCCGGACGGCACCATCAATGGCGGCACCGGCACCTGGAGCACCACCGGCCTGAACTGGACCGACGCCACCGGCACGCTGCCCGGTCCCATGCAGCCCCAGCCCGGCTTCGCCCTGTTCCAGGGCAATGCCGGGACGGTGAGCGTGGACAACACGCCGGGGCAGGTGACGGTCACCGGCATGCAGTTCCAGACCACGGGCTATGTGGTCACGGGCGGCGCCATCGCGCTCGCCGATCCCTCCGGCACCGCCATCATCCGGGTCGGCGACGGCAGCCTCGCGGGCGGATCCACCGTGGCGCAGATCGATGCCGCGCTCATCGGCACCGACGGCCTGACCAAGACCGACTACGGCACCCTGAAGCTCGGCGGCATCAACGACTATACCGGGCTGACCACCATCTCCCAGGGCACGCTGGCTCTGGTCGGCGCCGGCGATATCTCCGCGTCGAGCGGCCTCGTCGCCGACGGCACCTTCGACATCTCCGGCGTGTCCGGCGCCGGCGCGACCCTCCCGACGCTCACCGGCACCGGCTCCGTGGTCCTTGGCGACAAGGTGCTGACCCTGGCTGATGCCGCCGGCACGTTCTCCGGCAATGTGACCGGCACCGGCGGGCTGACCATCGCCGGTGGCACGCAAATCCTCACCGGCACCAACAGCTATACCGGCGGCACCGTCATCGCTTCCGGCACCTTGCAGATCGGCGATGGCGGCGCGTCCGGCGCGATCCAGGGCGATGTGACCGACAACGGCACGCTGGTCGTCAACCTGTCGAGCGAACTGACGCTGGCCGGCGCCATCTCCGGCACCGGCGCGGTGGTTCAGATGGGCAGCGGCAGCACCACGCTGAGCGGCGCCAGCAGCTATGGCGGCGGCACCACGGTGTCCGCCGGCGCGCTGGTCCTCGGCAGCTCGACGGCGGCCGGCACGGGCCCGATCTCGCTCGCCGACGGGACCATGCTCGGCTTCGTCGACGGCATCAGCGTCGCCAATCCGCTGGTGGTTGCGGGCGCCGTCACCTTTGCACTCGAATCGGGCAGCGCCACGGAAAGCGGCGCCATCACCGGCTCGGGCGCCCTTGTCTTTTCCGGCGCCGGCGTCATCAACCTCACCGGCGATGCCTCGGCCTTCGCCGGCACCAGCAGCATCACGTCCGGCAAGCTGGTGGTGGGTGACGACAGCCAGCCCGATGCGGTGCTGGGCGGCGCCGTCACGGTGGGCAATGGCGGCACGCTGGGCGGCTTCGGCACGGTGGGCACGCTCGCCGTCGCGGCCGGCGGCACCGTGGCGCCGGGCAATTCCATCGGCACGCTGCATGTGGCCGGCGATGCGGCGTTCGCGGCGGGCTCGACCTATCTGGTGGAGATTGCCGTCGACGGCCAATCCGACCGTCTGGCCGTCTCCGGCACCGCCACTCTCGGCGGGGCGACGGTGCAGGTGGAGAAGGCGGCGGGCAGCTATCTGCCGGGCACGCGCTACACCGTCCTCACCGCCGCGGGTGGCGTGTCCGGCACGTTCGCAGGGCCCACCCAGAACCTGCCGTTCCTGGATCTGGCGCTGGCCTATGACGCCACCGCCGTCTATCTCGACATCGTCCGCAACCAGGTGACATTCCCCTCGGTCGGCGTCACCCGCAACGAGATCGCCACCGCCGCGGCCGTGGAGGCGCTCGGATCATCCACCGCGCTCTATGACGCGGTCGTCGGTCAGGCCAGCGCGGCCGATGCGCGGCAGGCTTTCAATGCGGTCTCCGGCGAGATCCATGCCAGCACGGTCACCGTGCTGATGGACGACAGCCGGCTCATCCGCACCGCACTGCTCGACCGCATGCAGGGCGACCCGGCCCCCGCCTCGAACGTTTCGGTGGCCGGCGTGCCCGGCACCGGCAATGCGTTCTGGGCGCAGGCTTTCGGTTCGTGGGGCACCACCTCGGGCGACGGCAATGCCGCGACGCTCCA
Source organism: Ancylobacter sp. VNQ12 (assembly GCF_049445835.1). Classification (NCBI taxonomy): domain Bacteria; kingdom Pseudomonadati; phylum Pseudomonadota; class Alphaproteobacteria; order Hyphomicrobiales; family Xanthobacteraceae; genus Ancylobacter; species Ancylobacter sp. VNQ12. The sequence continues at coordinate 133,980 of NZ_JBMSDU010000010.1, forward strand.
GCGCAACACGGACGGGCTGTTCGTCGGCTATGACGGCCCGATGGGCGACGCCTGGCGGATCGGTTTTGCCGGTGGCTACAGTTCCACCGCGTTCTCCACGGAAGCCACGTCGTCGTCAGGCTCCAGCGACAACTATCATATGGCGCTCTATGGGGCCGGCGCGTTCGGCGCGCTGGATGTGAAGCTGGGCGGCGCGTTCGCCTGGAGCGACATTGCCAATCAACGCACGGTCGCCTTTCCCGGTCTGTTTCAGACGGCGCAGGCCGACTATTCCGCCCTGACCGGACAGGTGTTCGGCGAGATCGGCTATCGGCTGGCCACCGGAAACGGCGTTCTGGAACCCTTCGCCGGGCTGGCTTACGTGAATGTCGACACCAACGCCTTTCGGGAGACCGGCGGTGTCGCGGCGCTCGCGGGGCAGGGGCTCGACCAGTCGGTGACCTATTCCACGCTCGGCGTGCATGTCTCCGGCAGCGTTCCCCTGTTCGGCATGCCGGCCACGTTCAACGGGACGCTGGGCTGGCAACACGCGTTCGGCGATACCGATCCGCAGGCGCTGGTGGCGTTCGGCGGCGGCGCCCCCTTCGCCATTGCCGGCGTGCCCATTGCCCGCGACGCGGCACTGGTGGCGGCCGGCGTCGACGTCGCGGTGGCCGCGAACTCGACCCTCGGCGTGTACTATAGTAGTGCGCTGGCCAGCAGCGATTATGACAACACGGTCAAGGCCAGTTTCACCCTGCGTTTCTAGCGTCCTCCGCTCGGGTCGCGGCTGGCTGCCGCTTCAGAGGGATACGCGGCTTGCCACCGGCTCACCGGCATCCCGCGCCGTCGCGAGCCGCCCGGTCGGGTCCGGCGCCGGCACGGCGGCCATCAGTTCGCGCGTATAGGGATCGGTGGGCGCCTCGAACACCGAACGCCGGCTGCCGGCTTCGACGATGCGTCCGCCGCGCATCACCGCCACGTCGTGACACATGCGCTCGATCACCGCCATGTCGTGCGAGATGAAGAGGTAGGCGAGCCCCATCGTCTCCTGGAGTTCCAGCATCAGATCGAGCACGCGGGCGCGCACCGAGACATCGAGCGCCGCTACACTCTCATCCGCCACGATGAGCTTCGGCTCCAATGCCAGCGCGCGGGCGATGCAGATGCGCTGGCGCTGGCCGCCGGAGAACTCGTGGGGGTAGCGGATCGCATGGTCCGGCGAGAGGCCGACCCGCCGCAGCAGCTCGGCGGCCCTTTCGCGACGCTCGGAGGCTGTCCCTATGCCGTGAATGGCGAGGGGCTCGGCGATCGCCGCGCCGACCGACATGCGCGGATCGAGCGAAGCGTAGGGATCCTGGAAGATCATCTGTGCCTTGCGGCGGAGCGGCCGCATCTCGCGCGCGGACAGGCCGGCGATGGGCACACCGTCCAGCACCACTTCGCCGGCGAAGGGGATCAGCCCCAGCACCGCCTTGCCGGTGGTCGACTTGCCCGAGCCGCTCTCGCCGACGAGGCCGAGCGTGCGCCCGCGCTTGAGCTCGAACGAGACGTTCTCGACCGCTTTGGGAGCGGCGGCGCCGCCGAACCAGCTGCGGCGCGCGTGATAGGTGACGCAGAGGTCGCGCACGAAGAGCACCGGGTTCTCCGCCGGCTGCGGCTCCGGCGGGGCGATGCTGGTCACTCGCGGCGGCCCGTCCTCGCCCGCTCGTGCGCCAAGCCGCGGCACGGCGGCGAGCAGCGTGCGCGTATAGTCTTCGCGCGGCGCGGTGAAAAGCGACAGGACGTCAGCTTCCTCGACGATCCGTCCGTTCTGCATGATGGCGACGCGGTCGGCCATCTGGGCCACCACGCCCATGTCATGGGTGATGAGGACGATCGAGGTGCCGAACTCGCCCTTCAGTTCGCGCATCAAGGTGAGGATCTGCGCCTGCACCGTGACGTCGAGCGCGGTGGTGGGCTCGTCGGCGATCAGCACTTTGGGCCGGCAGGACAGCGCCATGGCGATCATCACGCGCTGGCGCATGCCGCCGGACAGTTCGTGCGGGTACTGGCCGAGCCGGCGCGCCGGATCGGAGATGCGCACCGCGTCCAGCATGTCGCGGGCGCGCGCCTCGGCGTTCGCGCTGGCCTGATGGATACGGATCGCCTCGATAAGCTGCGCGCCGATGCTCATCACCGGGTTGAGCGAGGTCATCGGCTCCTGGAAGATCATGGCGACGTCGCCGCCGCGCACCCGGCGCATGGCGCGTTCCGGCAGGCCCAGCAGGTCCTGCCCGGCCAGCCTTACCGAACCCGCGGCGACGCGCAGCGAGCCCTTGGCAAGCAGGCGCATGATGGCGAGCGATGTGACCGACTTGCCCGAACCGGATTCGCCGGCGAGGCAGAGCGTCTCGCCGGCGTTGAGGTCGAAGCTCACATCGTGCAGCACCCGCCGCGCGCCGAGCGGCGTACGGGCGTCGACGCAGAGGCCTTCGACGGAAAGGACCGGCATCGTCACGAAAACACGATCCTCGGGAAATAGAAGGAGACGACCCAGTTCGGCATGTCGACGATCTCGCTGATCCGCAGGTCGCCGCAGACCGAGCAGAGCATATAGGCGTCGACCGGGTTGAGGCCGTGCTCTGCGGCGAGCAGGTCGATCATCCGCTGCAGGGCTTCCCGGGCGCCGGTCATCAGGTCGGGGCCGATGCCGGTCGTCACCTCGTAGCCCGCGGCGTCGAGATGGCGCGTCACCGGACCCGGCGTGGTGAAGCGGGGGGAGGCGAGCCGAGCGTCCTTCACCAGCTCGATGGTCGCCTCCACATCCATCCGGCTTTCGATGGCGGTGCCGCACACCTCGCCATCGCCCTGCGCGGCATGGGTGTCGCCGATCGAGAACAGCGCGCCCGTCACTTCGACGGGAAGATAAAGCGTCACGCCCTCGGTGATGTCGCGGATGTCGAGATTGCCGCCCACGCGGCGCGGCGGCACCACGGAGTGCAGCCCCGCCTCGGCCGGCGCGACGCCGATGGTGCCGGCGAAGGGCTTGAGCGGCACGCGCCCGCCGGGACCATGGAGCGCCGGGCTCAGCGTTGCGGCGTCGTATTTCCACACATGGATGGCGGGGTCCGGGAACTGGTCGGCCAGCAGGCCGAAGCCGGGAATATTCGCCGTCCAGCCGATGCCGGAGGGGATGAATTTGCGGATCGTGACCTTCAGCGCGTCGCCCGGCTCGGCGCCCTCGACGAAGACCGGGCCGGTCACCGGGTTGACCTTGCTGAAGTCTAGCGTTTTCACGCTGTCGACGGTCGAGCCCTCGCCGAGCTGGCCGGCCGAGGAGTCGGTGCACTCGAAATGGATCGTCTCACCCGGCTTCGCGGTCAGCACGGGCGCGAAGTCGCGGTTCCAGCCGAAATGGTGACTGGCGCGATGGATCGTGTGGTTGCAGGCCACGCACATGATGGTTCTCGTTCGTTGCATCGGGAGACGCCGCCGCGGCCTGGCGAGCCGCGGCGGAAGACATCAGGAGGTCACTGCTTCACGAAGATCGCGTCGTAATTGATGACGCGGGTCGGATCGACATAGATGTTCGGTTCGCCACCCATCCGCTTCGACTTCGCCACGACGCGGCGCTCGTTGAACACCGGGATCCACGGCGCGTCGGCCATGACGTCGACGAAGATCTTCTTCCACGCTTCCACGCGCTCGGCCGACTTCGACGGATCGGACATGGAATCGGCCGCGACGGCCCGCTTCTGCAGGTCCTCGTTGCAGTACCAGGACCAGTTCCAGCCGCCCTGCACCGCGCCGGCGCAGCCGAGGATCGGGCCGTAGAAGTTGGACGGATCCGGGAAGTCGGCGATCCAGGCCATGCCGCCCGACCAGATCATCGGTGCCTCGCCTTCGGTGCCGCCGGCGGCGATGACGTTGGACTGCGCCAGCGCCTTGATCTCCGCCTTCACGCCGATGGCGGCGAGATCCTGCTGGATCGCCTGGGCGATGCGCGGCTGCGGGTCGGTGTTGGTGGAGTAGAGCACGGTGGAGAAGCCGTCGGCATAGCCCGCTTCCTTCAGCAGCGCCTTGGCCTTGGCGACGTCGTAGGCGTAGCCCTTATAGGCGGTGTCGTAGCCCGGCATCAGCGGCGGCAGCGGCTGGTTGGCCGGCGTGGCGCGCCCGTTGACGATGCGCACGAGGCGCTCCTTGTTGATCGCCATGTTCAGCGCCTGGCGCACCTTCACATTGTCGAACGGCTTGATCCTGGTGTTCAGCGTCACATAGCCGGTGTGCAACTGCTGGCCGTCGACGATCAGGTCCTTGGCGTCGGGCGCCTTGGTCATTTCGAGGAACTTTGCCGGAGGCACGCCGTCGCCGGCGATGTCGACCTCGCCCTTCTGCAGGCGCAGCAAGGCGACGAGCGGCTCCTGGCCGATCTCGATGGTGAAGCTGTCGATATGCGGCACGCCCTTGACGAAATAGTCGGGGTTGCGGGCGAAGACCAGCTTCTGGCCGATCACCCAGTCCTTGAGCACGAAGGTGCCCGAACCCACCGGCTTCTTGCCGAAATCGCCGGCGGCCGCCTCGACCGCTTCCTTCGGCACGACGGAGGCGAAGTTGATGGCGAGCACGTGCAGGAAGGTCGCGTCCGGCCGCGAGAGCTTGAAGACAACGGTGTTCGCGTCCGGGGTTTCGATGCCGGCGAGGCCGTCCGCCTTGCCGGCGGAGAAGTCGTCGAAGCCGGCGATGGCGCCGAAGAAGCCGGCGCCGGGGCCCTGCGTCTTCGGATCGACCGCGCGCTCGATGGAATATTTCACGTCGGCGGGCACGACCTCGCGGCCGTTCGAGAACTTCACGCCCTTGCGCAGCTTGAAGGTGTAGGTCTGGCCGTCCGGCGAGACGGTGAAGCTCTCGGCGAGCGAGGGCACGAGGTCCGGCGTGCCGGGCGTGTAGTCCATCAGCCGCGAGAACAGGCTCTTGATGATCGACCAGTTCTGCCAGTCATAGCCGATGGCGGGATCGAGCGTGGCGATGTCGTCCTTGTAGGTGACGATGATGTCGCCGCCCTGCGCCTGCGCGGCGGCAGGCGTGGCGGCGACGATCGTCAGCGCGGCGGCCGGAGCGAAGGCGATGGCGGCCGCGAGGGCCGTCGATCGCAGCAAGGTCTTCAGCATGGCGTGGAACCCTCTGGTTGTTTGGTTGAACGCGTCTTGGCAGAGCATCAGGCCGCGCGGATGCGCGGATCGATGAAGGGGGCGATGAGATCGGCGAGCAGGTTGCCGAGGACGATGGCGAGGGCGGAGACCAGCGTGACGCCCATGATGATGGGGATGTCGACCTGCTGGATCGCCAGCCAGGCGAGCTGGCCGATGCCGGGCCAGCCGAACACCGCCTCGACCACCACGGTGCCGCCCATGAACTGGCCGATATCGATGCCGATCATGGCGATCACCGGCAGAAGCGCATTCGGCAGCGCATGGCGCAGCACAACGCGCCATGCCGGCACGCCCTTGGCGTGGGCGGTGCGCACATAGTCCTGCGCCAGCACGTCGATCATGGCCGAGCGCACGATGCGCGCGTACCAGCCGGCGCCGAGGATGCCGAGCGTCAATGCCGGCAGGACCAGGTGGGCCGGCGTGCCGTAGCCGGACATCGGAAACCAGCCGAGCGTGACGGCGAAGACATAAAGCAGCAGCAGCCCGACGAGGAATTGCGGGGTCGAGACGCCGATGAAGGACAACGTCATCACCAGCCGGTCGACCGGGCCGTCCCGCCGCACCGCCGCGATCACGCCGAGCGTGAGGCCGACGGCCACCTCGATGGCGATGCCGGCGGCCATCAGCGTCAGCGTCGCCGGCAGGCGCGCGAGGATGAGCGGTGCCACCGCCGTTTTCTGGTTGAAGGAGCGGCCGAGGTCGCCTTGCAGGAGGTTGGTCAGGTAGTTCCAGAACTGCACCGGCAGCGGCAGGTCGAGGCCAAGCTGGTGGCGGATATTTGCAACCGTCTGCGGCGTCGCGCTACGACCGGCGAGCAGCACCGCCGGGTCGGCCGGCAGCGCATAGAGCAGCACGAAGGTGATCACTGCCACACCAAGCAGGATGAGCGCGGCCTGCATCAGGCGGCGCGCGACGAGGAGGGCCATCAGTCCCTCCCGCGCTGCGTCGGGTCGAGGCGGTCACGCAGCGCGTCGCCCACGAGGTTGAAGGAGAGCGCGGTGGCGAGGATGGCCGCGCCGGGGAAGAACACCAGCCAAGGTGCCGACTGGAAATAGCTCTGGCTCTCGAAGACGATGTTGCCCCAGGAGGGCTCGGGCGGCTGCACGCCGATGCCGAGGAAGGAAAGCGTCGCCTCCAGGAGCACCGTGGTGGCGATGCCAAGCGTGCCCCAGACGATGGCGGTGGGCACCAGATGGGGCAGGATGTGCCGCGCGAGAATGCGCAGATCGCCGGCCCCCATGGCGCGCTCGGCGAGAATGAAATCGCGCTCGCTGAGCGAGCGTGTCTCGGTGTAGCCGATACGCGCGACCTGCACCCAGTTCACCATGGCGATGACCATGGCGACGATCCAGAGGCTCGGCTTCAGCAGCGCCGCCAGCACGATCGCAAGAAGCAGGGCGGGAAAGGCCGTCATCAGGTCGGTGAAGCGCATCAGCACGCCGCCGAACAGGCCGGAGAAATAGCCGGCGAGCACGCCCACGGCGAGGCCGATCATCACCGCCGTGCCGTTGGCGACCAGCCCGATCAGCAGCGAGGTGCGCGCGCCGTAGATCAGTCGCGAGAGCAGGTCGCGCCCGAGCGTGTCGGTGCCGAGCAGGAACTGCTGGGAAGGCGGCAGCGGCGCCCCCTCCAGCGACAGGCCGTCGAAGATCTGATCGTCCGGCGCATAGGGCGCCAGCAGCGGCGCGAGCAGCGCACAGGCGACGACGACGGCTATGATCGTCAGCGCAAGCGCAAGGACGGGACGCTGCAACAGGCCGCGCACGAGAGGGCCGGCCGACATCAGCCGACCTCCGGGAGGGCGTGCCGACGCGTGAGGACCGTGGCCGCTGCCTGTTCAAGCGTCATGCGCCGGCGCATGGCGAAATCCCGCAGCAGGCGGTAGGCGGCCTCCTCATCCACCTGCTGCGCGAGCGCGATCGCCTCGACCGCCTTGGTGACCAATGCGCGCAGCCGCAGCCGCTCGCCCAGCGCCTCGATCTTCCGGTCCGCCGCGCGCCGCTCGTCAAAGGCGTGCAGGGCGAGCACGAGCGCGGGATAGACCGCCGCCGCCGTCACCGGCTTGGCGATGATCGCGCCCGCGCCTTGATCGATGGCCCAGGCGATGCGGCCCGGCGCTTCGGAGCCGAGCAGCGCGACCACCGGCATGGCGGCTCTCGCGCCGGGTTCCCAGGGCAGCAGCCCGCTCCAGCCCTGATCCGCGTCGACCAGTACGATGTCGGGAGTCTCGCCGGCGCGCAGGGGCGTCCAGCGGTGCTCGACGTCGAGACCGATCAGCCGTAGCTGGCGATCGAGGCGGGCAATGGCCTCGTCGGGACGGTGAAGGACGAGGGCCCGGCGGCCGACCAGGTTCGGCGTTCTCATGACACCACCCTCAGATGTGTCGCGCGGGTCGCGCGCGTGCCGGTGAGATAGGGGTCGGCGGCGATCGGCGGGCGCGAGGCGATCACATCGAAACCGCCGTCGCCATTGATCCGCCCGAGGTGGAAGGGCAGGGCCGCATGGTTGGTGCGCGGGTCGATGCGCAGCGGCCCCTGTACGGTCTGGTGCACCTTGCCGCAGACCGCGCGGCGCACATCGGCGGGGTCTTCCGTGCCGGCGGCGATGATCGCCTCAGTGCAGAGCCGCACGGCTTCATAGGCGCCCGAAAAGAAGGAGGAGAAGCGCCGGCCCACGCCGTAGCGCGCCGCCGCCGTCGCCTTGAAGGCGCGGTTCTCGGGCGTGTCGAGGCTGTCGAAGTAGCTGGCTGCGGCGAGTTGGCCAATCGCGGCGCCGGCGGGTATCTCGGCGAGTTCGCATTCCGTGAGGTCGCAGCTGACGACCGGACATAGCTCCGGCCGGAAGGCGGGATCCTGACGGGCAAGCTCGCTCATCGCGGCGAGAAAGGCGTAGCTCGACGGGCCGATGAGGTTGTTGAGGATGAAGGAGGGTCGTTGCAGCCGGATCTCGGCGATCAGCCGGTCGATCTCGGTCTCGTCGATGGGCAGGAAGCGCTCGCCGACCACCTCGCCGCCCATGGACCGCAGGAGCTCGCGGGCGAGGCGGTTCATTTCCCAGCCCCACACATAGTTCGCGCCCAGCAGGAACACCCGTCCGCCATGGCGGGGGATGAGATGGTCGAACACCGGCAGCAGATGCTGATTCGGGCAGGCGCCTGTGTAGATGATGTTCTCGTTGGCCTCGAACCCCTCATAGGGGCAGATGTACCACAGCAGGGCATCGTGCTTTTCGATGAGCGGTGTCACGTCCTTGCGCGCGGCGGAAAGCACCGTGCCGACAATGTGGCGGCAGCCCTTGTCGCGCAGCAATTCACGGGCGAGGGTGACATAGCGGCTCGCCTCTCCCTCAGGGTCGGCGATGACGAGTTCCACGGGCACGCCCTTGCGAACCAGCCGGTCGGCGGCGAGCTCGGCGCCGTCCCGGCAGTCACGCCCGAAGGCGCCATAGGCGCCGGTGGTCGAATAGAGAATGCCAATGCGAATGGGCGCGCCCATCTCTACTCCCGACAATGGATCCGCGGACCAAAACGCAAAAACCCCACGATACCGCTGCCGCCGGTAGGGCGGGGGTGTCGTGGGGCGCTATTGCCCTGGGCCTCTGCAGCCGATGTGATGCTTATCCAGTCATGCCTACCAGATAATCACCCCCCTAAAATATGGGCTCGGTCACCGATGTCAATGAAATTGCTTGCAGGGAAAGGCGGCGATCGCCGCAGTGGCCGCTCTTGCTGTCAAACCTCTGCAAACGTTGGCAGGGCCTGCGTTGCGTGCGGGCACCTATCGTCTCTTGCCTTGCCTGGGGCGACATAGGACAGTCCATGAAACTGTGTTTTCACGGAATCGTTCATGCCCCCGAAGGATCGCTCCTTCCTCACCCGCGTTCGCCAGGCCTTGCCGACGCTGCATCCCGCCGAGCGCCGGCTGGGCGACTTCGTCTGCGACTTTCCCGGCGAACTGGCGAGCTATTCGGCGCAGGAGCTTGCGGCGCTCGCCCATGTCTCCAAGGCGACGGTGTCCCGCTTCGTCCAGCGGCTCGGCTATGAGAATTACGAGGAGGCGCGCCGGCATGCCCGCGCGGAGAAGCAGACCGGCTCGCGGCTGTTCCTGACGACGTCGGTGGATGCGAGCGGCGAGCAGTCGGTCGCCGCCCACACGGCGCAGGCAATCGCCAACCTTGAGGCCACCTTTCTCGCCATCACCGACCATCAGGCGAATGATGTCGCCGGCGCCATCCTGTCAGCGCGCAAGATCTGGGTGGTGGGGTTCCGCGCCAGCGCTCCGTTCGCCGCCTATCTGCAATGGCAGCTGACGCAGGTCGTCGAGAACATCGTCGCCATTCCCGGCGCCGGCCAGACGCTCGGCGAGCATCTGGTGAGCCTGGCGTCGGAGGATCTGGTGATTGTCTTCGGCCTGCGCCGACGTGTATCGCGCCTCGGCCTCATCCTCGACCAGATACAGAAGAGCGGCGCACGGCTTCTCTACATCACGGACGAGGGCGAGAGCTTCCTGCCGAGCGCGAGCTGGCATCTGCGCTGCCAGACGCTGGCGCCGGGACCGCTGTTCAGCCATGTCTCGGTCATGGCGGTCTGCCACCTGCTGGTCACCCGCTGCATCGAGCGCGCCGCCGCCTCGGGTCGCACGCGGCTGCGCGACATCGAGGCCATAAACGACGTCCTCGACGAACTCTGACGTTGATTTGTGCAGATGCACGAAATCGGCGTCTATTATTGTCTCACGAGAAGCTGTGGTTTCACGCCATGCGACATCGACGAGATCGAAATAAATATCTGATTATAAATATGAAACTATGTTTTCATATAAACTGGCATGAAATCTGTATTCCTCATCCTTCAGGGAAGATCGACGGAACCACCGGACGGTAGGCTCGGCTGCTCTTCCATCGCCTAGGCAGTGCCGCAACTCGTCTCGCACTCGTTCATCCTCGCTTGGGAAAGGAAATCCGCATGTCACGCCGCATCGTTCTCGCCGCGATCACCGCGCTGATGTTCACGCCCGTCCATGCCGAAACCGTCACGCTGCGCGTGCTCGGGCAACCGTCCGGCTCCGGCCTCATCGCCCAGAAGAAGGAACAGCCCTTCTTCGAGAAGCTGGCGGCAACGACCGGCCTCGACATCAAGATCGAGTACCTGCCCGTCGACGTCGCCGGCATTCCCGACACGGATGGGCTGCGCGTGCTGAAGTCCGGCCTGTTCGACATCGTCTCCATCCGCGGACCGCAGGTCAGCCGCGACGAGCCGGCGATGCTCGGCCTCGATCTCGTCGGGCTCAACACCAGCTACGCCGCAGGAAAGAAGCACATCGACGCCTTCGCACCTTTCGTCGACGAGCGGTTGCAGGGCCGGTTCAATGCCAAGCTGCTTGGCGTCTGGCCGGCCGGACCGCAGGTCATCTTCTGCAAGCCGGAGGTGAAGGGTCTCGCCGATCTCAAGGGGCTGAAGGTGCGCGTCGGCGACCAGAGCGCCGCCAACTTCGTCGGCAAGCTCGGGGCCACCGGCATCTCCATGCCTTTCGGCGAGGTGCAGCAGTCGCTGGCGCGCGGCGTGGTCGACTGCGCCATCACCGGCCCTGCCTCGGCCAATTCCGGCGGCTGGCCGGAGGCGACCACCACCGTGCTGCCCATCGCGCTGCAACTCGCCGTCAACGGCTACGCCATCAACACCGCCTCGCTGAAGAAGCTGACGCCGGAACAGCAGGCCAAGCTCACCGCCGCCATCGGCGAGCTGACGACCGAGATATGGGCCTTTTCCGAGGAACTCTACGAGGACGCCATGCGCTGCAACACCGGCAAGACGCCGTGCGAGCGCGGCGTCTCCTACAAGCTGACCGAAGCCGCCCCTTCCGAGGCCGATCTCAAGGTGGTCGCCTCGGCGGTCGGCGACGTCTCGCTGCCGATCTGGGCGAAGCAATGCAACGCCGTCGCGCCGAATTGCGAAGCGAGCTGGCGCGCCACGGTCGGCTCCCAGCTGGGTCTCTGACGGCTATCGGAGGGGCGGAGAAGACCCATGCACACCTATTCACGCCTGCTTGGCATCGTCTTCGGGGTTCTGATGATCTCGTTGTCGATCGCGGTGACGGCGGAAACGCTGCTCCGCAAGTTCTTCTCCGTCACGCTCGGCGGCATCGACGAGTTGGGCGGCTACGCGATCGCCATCGCGGCCCCGCTCGCCTTCACGGTCGCGCTGGTCGAGAATTCGCACATCCGCATCAACCAGCTGACCGCCCTGTTCCCCAAGCCGGCGCAGGCGATGCTCGACGCAGTGTCGGTGCTCTCGATGGCGCTGCTGGCCGGCTATTTCTTCTACTTCACCGTCGACACAGTGCTCGACACCCGGGAGTACCAGTCGATCGCGCAGACGCCCTGGGCGACGCCGCTGATCTATCCGCAGCTGCTCTGGCTGCTCGCCAGCGCCAGCTTTCCCATCGCCGCCATCATTCTGGCCGTGCAGGCGATGCGCTTGCTGGTGCGCGGCGACTGGCGAGGTCTGATGCGGCGCTTCGGACCTCCTTCTCCGGAGGAGGAACTGAAAGCCGAACTCGACGATCTGAAGAAGCGCGAATCCCTGGCGCATGAGGGGGCCGCGCCATGAGCATCGTCATCGTCGGCATAGGCTTTCTTCTGATGCTGGGGCTGATGTTCCTCAGCCTTCCGGTCGCGGTAGCCATCATCGGGGTCGGCGCCTTTGGCGGCTACCTCATCTACGGCATGCCGCTGGTCGACATGATGGGCGGGGTGATCTGGTCGAGCATGAACAGCCCGTCCATCCTCGCCATACCGTTGTTCATGCTGCTGGGCGAACTGCTGCTGCGCGGCGGCATCGCCGACCGCATGTATGACGCGATGGCCGTGTGGCTCGCGCGCCTGCCCGGCGGGCTGCTCCACAGCAACATCGCCACCTGCACGCTGTTTTCGGCGACCTCAGGTTCCTCGGTGGCGACCGCCGCCACGGTCGGCACCATCGCCCTGCCGGCGCTGCAGCAGTACAAATACCCCATGGCGCCGGCGCTCGGCTCGCTCGCCGCTGGCGGCACGCTCGGCATCCTCATTCCGCCGAGCGTGAATCTGCTGGTGTACGGCTCTCTTGCCAACACCTCGGTCGGCCAGCTGTTTGCCGGGGGCGTCGTGCCCGGCATATTGCTGGCGTTGAGCTTTTCGCTCTACATCTTCATCTTCCACGGCAAGGCCGGGGCGCAGGCGACCGAGCTGATCGACATGCCGTTCCGCCAGAAGCTGGCGCTGGGCAAATATCTCATCCCGCCCTTCATCATCTTCGGCGTGGTGATGGGATCGATCTATGGCGGCCTCGCCACTCCCACGGAATCCGCCGCCATCGGCGTCGTGCTGGCGCTCGGCTTCGTGGCGCTGAACCGCCGGCTCACGCTGGACCTGCTGGTCAACTGCTCGATCCAGGCCGCCAAGACCAGCGGCATGGTGATCATCGTGCTGGTCTGCTCGCTGCTGCTCAACGTCACCATCTCGATGACGGGTGCGGCGCAGGCGATGACGCAGTGGATCGCCGGCTTCGAACTCAGCCAGCTGGCGCTGCTGTTCGCCCTGCTGGTGTTCTATGTGCTGCTCGGCACCTTCATGGACGCGATGTCGATGCTGGTGCTGACCGTGCCGATCGTCATTCCGGTCATCCTCGCGGCGGGAATCGATCCGGTCTGGTTCGGAATCTTCATCGTCATCATGTGCGAGATCGCGCTGATCACGCCGCCGGTCGGCATGAACTTGTTCGTCGTGCACGGGGTGCGAACCGACGGCGGCAGCTATAGCGACGTGACACGTGGCTCCTGGCCCTATGTCGTCGTCATGATGATCTTCACCGTCCTGCTGATGCTGTTTCCCCAGGTGGTGATGTGGCTGCCCGACATGCTGGCGGGTCGATGATGGAACCTTTCCTGTCCGATCGGGACGCTCTTGCGACGAGCCTTATGGTCGTCAACCCCAATACCAATCCGCGCGTCACCGCCAATATCAGGGCTGAGGTCGCGCGGGTCATCCTGCCCTCGACGCAGGCTCTCGTGGTCAATCCGGCCGCCGGTCCCTTCTCGATCGAGACCGAGGCGGATCGTGACGCGGCTGAGACGCATGTGCTTGCCTTGCTGCGGGACGCCATGACGGCGCGCCATGACGGCTATGTGCTCGCTGCCTTCGACGATATCGGTCTTGCCGGCGCGCGTACCTTGCTCCGGGCGCCGGTGGTTGGCGCGGTCGAGGCCGGGATCGCCGCTGCCCGCGCCATGGCGCGCCGCTTCACCGTCGTCACCACGGTATCAGGCGCATTGCCGGGCATCCGCCGGCAGTTCGCTCGCCATGGCGTCGCGCAGATGGCGACGGCGCGCGCGGCCGATATCGGCGTGGCGGAAGCCGCCAATGGTGGCGGCGCGGCAATCGAGAAGCTCGTGCAGGCGATCGACGCTGCGGTGCGGAGCGACGGCGCGGAGGCCATCCTTCTTGGATCAGGAGGGTTGACGGGCAGCGCGGACATATTGCGCCGGCATGTCGGCATCCCCGTCATCGATGCCGTTCTCGCCGCCGTGAAGCTGGCGGAAGGCCTGGTTGCCCTTTCGCCGCGTGCGTTGGCCCGCGAGCCGGCGGCGGATTGAAGGCCGTTCACGACCCGCGCATGGCTGCAAGGCATCGGAACCATCCCCCGGCTGTCGGAGCTGTGCCGTCGAAGCGCGAGGCGCATGCGAGACCGCGGGCTTGCCGCTGGATATGCCCATCGAATGGGCAGCGCCTGCCCGAATGTTGGAAGCCGCACGTCCAACAATGGGTGCGCCCATAGACAAGTATCTTGGAGGCCGCCTGCACCACACTCTGCTCCTCAGTCCCCGTCACCGCGGCATGAGCATGCGGAAGCAGAGGAGAAGGTTCAGTGGCACTCAATCACGATACGCATTTCGGCGGGCGCCGCGACTCCGTCGCCGCGCAGCTCCGGTCGGCGCTCTTCGGCGTTCTGGGTCTCGCCGTCGCTACCACCGGCATTGCCGCCGGTCTGCCGCAGAAGGCCGAGGCGGCCTCTCCGGCTGCCTGCGCCGCGCTTCAGGCCAAGTACCCCTCGCTCAAGGGCAAGACGCTGGTCAACGCCATCAACCCGCATACGCCGGGCTACGAGACCATCGATCCGAATGACCCGACGAAATATATCGGCTTCGACATCGACCTCGGCGAAGCGATCGGCGAGTGCCTCGGCTTCACGCTGACCTACAAGCCGGTGACCTTCGCGGCGCTGCTGACCACGCTGCAGGCGGGGCAGGCCGATATCGTCATCTCCGACATCTACGCCACCAAGGACCGCGCCAAGGCGGCCGACTTCATCACCTATCTCAAGGTGTTCGACGGCGTGCTGGTCGCCAAGGGCAATCCGAAGAAGATCGACGGCATCAATCTCTCGCTCTGCGGCACGGTCGCGGCCGAGAACACCGGCTATGTCGAGGTGCCGCTGATCCAGGCGCTGGAGGCGGAGTGCAAGAAGGCCGGCAAGCCGGCGCCGGAAATCCTGCTGTTCGACAACAACGCCAACTGCATCCAGGCGATCCTCGCCGGACGGGCCGACACCTACATCAACGACGTGAACACGGTCGACGGCGCGGTGAAGGCCTATCCGGACAAGCTGGCGAAGGCGACGGCGGTGACGCTGCCCTATTCGGTCGGCATCGCCGTGCCGCGCAACAATGTCGAGTTCCGCGACGCGGTCATGGGGGCGATGACCGAAATCCAGAAGTCCGGTCTCCAGGCTGAACTGATGAAGAAGTGGAATCTGCCGGCCGAGCAGCTGGAGTCCCCCACGCTCGTGCTGGCGGACTGAGGTCCCCTCCCTCCCGAGCCGCGGGCGGGCCAAGCGCCCGCGGCCGGGTCTGCCAATGATCGCGATGAGGCCGATGGATCTCTTCCTGCATTATCTGCGCATGCCGTACCTGCTCGACGGGGTGGGCTACACGCTGCTGATCACGGTACTGGGTCTGCTCGGCGGGCTGGTCATGGGTGTCGTGCTCGCGGCGATGCAACTCAGCCGCTTCCCTACGCTCGCCATCGTCGCCCGCGGCTATTCGATCATCTTTCGCGGCACGCCGCTGATCCTGCAGATGGTGTTCTGTTACAACGCCTTGCCGATGATCGGCATCAAGCTCTCGGCGATCGCGGCCGCCGGTCTCGCCCTCGCGCTCAACGAGGCGCCCTTCATCGCCGAAATCCTGCGTTCGAACGTGATCGGCGTCGATCGCGGGCAGGTGAGTGCGGGCCAGGCGCTGGGGATGACGCCGGCGGCGATCATGCGCCGCGTCATCGCCCCGCAGGCCATACGCTCCATGGTGCCGGCGCTCGGCAACGAGGCGGTGAGCGCGCTGAAGAACTCCTCGCTCGCCTCCGTCGTGGCCGTGCAGGAACTGACGCTGCGCTCGACGCAGCTCGCGTCGGCGACCTTCGATTTCTTCTCCATCTTCTTCGCTTCCGGCCTGATGTACCTGATCCTGACCGGCGCCATCGCGGTGATCCAGATCGTGGTCGAGATGCTGCTCGATCTTGATCGGCCGCCACCGAAGGAGCAGCTCGCCCGCTTCCTGCGCGCGCTGCTGCCCGGCCGCGGCGAGCCGGTCTCCGTGGCGGCGACACCGCCGGATGTGGCGGCGGAGATTGTCGGGGAGATCGCCGCCGATCCGCTGCCGCCGGCCTCGGTGAAGGCTGCGCCCGTGTCCATCGACCGCGCGGCGCGAGCCCGGCGTCTGGCCGGCAACAATGTCGCCGTGGACGTGCAGGGCCTGCGCAAGAGCTATGGCCGCCAGACCGTGCTGGACGGCATCGACCTGACGGTGCGGGCCGGCGAAATCATCGCGCTGCTGGGACCCAGCGGATCGGGCAAGAGCACGTTGCTGCGCTGCATCAATCGGCTGGAGGGCTGGGAGGACGGGACGATCCGCGTCGGGGGCCGTTTCCTCGGACGAGACGAGGCCGGGCGTCCGCTCTCGCCCCGCGCCACCGCGCAGATGCGCGCCAGCGTCGGCGTCGGCATGGTGTTCCAGCAGTTCAACCTGTTCGGCCATCTGACGGCAAAGGAGAACATCGCCGGGCCGCTGCGCTGGGTGCAGGGCCCTTCGCGTCACGATGCCGACAGGCGTGCCCAGGAACTGCTTGAACGTGTCGGCCTCGCACACCGTGCCGATGCGCTGCCGCGTCATCTCTCCGGAGGCCAGCAGCAGCGTGTCGCCATCGCCCGCGCGGTGGCGCCGGGCCCTGCCGTGCTGCTGCTCGACGAGCCCACCTCCGCGCTCGACCCGGAACTCGTGGGTGAGGTGCTGGAAGTCATCCGCCGCCTCGCGGTGGAGGAGGGGCTCGCCATGATCATCTCGACCCACCAGCTGCGTTTCGCCGGCGAGGTCGCCGACCGCATCGTCTTCCTCGCCGAGGGAACGGTGATCGAGCAGGGGCCGGCCGAGCAGGTTCTGCGGGCCCCGCGCCATCCGCTGACCGCCCGTTTCCTCAGCACCATGACCGCCGAATAGCGCGTCGCCGCGCGCCGCTTCCGGACGCGCTCGGCACCCGTTTCAGATCAGAGGCCCGACATGACCAAGCATCATCTGCCCGCCACGCCCGAGACCGTTCACTGGGGCTATTTCAGCCGGACGCTCGCGCCCGTCCTGACCATCAAGTCGGGCGACCGCGTCACGGTGGAGAGCATCACCCACCACGCCAATGACGATTATGAGCGGATGATCGCGGGCGATCCGGCGGCGGAGGCGATCTTCCTCTGGACCAAGGACCAGAAGACCCTGCGTCGGCGCGGCGCGGGCGCGACGGACGGCCCCTTCACCTATGGCTCGGGCGAGGGCCTCGGCGTGCATCTGCTCACCGGCCCGATCGCCATCGACGGCGCTGAGCCGGGCGACGTGCTGGAAGTGCGGGTGATCGATACCTATCCCCGCCCGAGCGCCAATCCGGCCTATGAGGGCCGCTTCTTCGGCTCCAACCCCTCCGCCAATTGGGGCTTCCAGTACAAGGATCTGATCGAGGAGCCGAAGCCGCGCGAGGTCGTGACGATCTACGAACTCGATATGGGCGAAGCCTCGGTGTCGGCGCTCTATTCCTATCTCTGGACGCCACAGACCGACCCGGACGGAATCGTGCACCCGACCATCGACTATCCCGGCGTGCGGGTCGACCATTCGACCGTCACCAGGAAGGAGGGCATCCTTTCCGGCATCAAGGTGCCGGCGCGGCTGCATTTCGGCACGATGGGCCTGGCCCCGGCCGAGGCGGATTACGTCTCCACCATTCCGCCGAACTATACCGGCGGCAACATGGATGACTGGCGCATCGCCAAGGGCGCGCGGATGTATTACCCGGTCGCCGTCCCCGGCGGGCTGTTCTCCTGCGGCGACGCCCACGCCTCGCAGGGAGATAGTGAACTCTCCGGCACCGCCATCGAGATTTCGCTCACCGGCGAGTTCGAGTTCATCCTGCACAAGAAAGCGGAGCTGGAGGGCGGGATTCTGGAGGGGCTGACCCATCCCTTGCTCGAAAACGACGAGGTCTGGTCGGTCTACGGCTTCAGCGTGACCAATTATCTGAGCGAGCTCGGCCCCGACCACCAGACGGAGATCCTGAAGCGTGGCAGCCTCGACAATGCGATGCGCGACGCCTTCCGCAAGCTGCGCCGCTTCCTCATGACCACGCAGAAGCTCTCCGAGGACGAGGCGATCTCGCTCATGTCGGTGGCGGCCGACTTCGCGGTGACGCAGGTTGTCGACGCCAATTGGGGCGTCACGGGCACCATCCGCAAGAGCCTGTTCGCAGGCCGCTGAGCCGTCGGGCCGGTCGCCTGGGCCGCGGCAAGGCACGATCCTTGCTTCCATGGCTCCGATGCCAAGGTCGGAACCATGAGCGCCCAGCCGTTCACGAGCGAGTCCTATTCCGGCGACGTGCGCGAGCGCGCGTGGCAGGACGTGCTGCGCGGTTTCGGCCTTGAATGTCCCGGATCGCGCAGCGGTCCACCGGTTCATGCCACGGCGCTCTGGCGCCTCTCATCGGCGGGCGTGCGGCTCGGCCGGGTTTCTGCCGATGCCCCGATCCTGCGCTCCCTGCCGGCGCGCGGGGGGCTGCCGCTTTTCGTGCTTCCGGTCGAGAGCAGCGCGGTTCTCACGGTCGGGGATGAGCAGCAGATCGTGCGGGCCGGGCAGGTCATTCTGGCGCCGCGTGAGACCGACTGGCAGCTGCAATTCCAGCGCGGATTGCGTGCCATCGTGCTGTCCGTGGTGCCGGAGGCCTTCCGAGGGCGTAAGGCTCCGTCGCTTTCGGCCTGTCCGCCGCGCGTCTTCGACGCCGAGGGGTTGGCCGACATCCTCGCCGGCACCGCCCGCGCGGCCGTCGGAGCGCTCGATCGGTTGTCGGATCCCGAATGGGAGGCGGTCGCCCAGAGCGTGTCGGAGCTTCTTCTCCAGCTGTCGGCCGAACTGGTCGCCACCACCGCCGACCCATCCTCGAGTCGCGCCGCCTTGCTCCAGCGGCTCTACGCCATCATCGAACGCAGCATCGGCAAGGAGGACATCTCGGTCGCCGAGTTGGCCCAGGCCGAAGGCATCTCCGAACGTTACGTGCAGAAGCTGTTCGAGGGCACCGGGGAGAGCTTCAGCCATTATGTGCGGGAGCGCCGGCTGCAGCGGGCCTGGCATGATCTCACCAATCCCACGGAGACGGCCGCGCCCATTTCGGAAATCGCCTATCGCTACGGCTTCTCCGACTCGGCCCATTTCAGCCGGCTGTTCCGCGAACGCTTCGGTCTGCCGCCGCGCGAGCTGCGCCGGCGCGAGGCGACGCGGAACAGTCAGACCGCCATGCCGAATGGCCAGCGGGGCTGGCCGCAGGACGCCCTGGTCCAGCTGCGCGCGCGACAGGCGAGGGCCGATCCCGACACGCGCCGCATAGCGCCGCCGGGCGGCGCGGCGCGGCCCGATCGCGCCGCCCGGGCGCCGATGCGCCATTACTTGCCGGTGAACGCCCAGCACGTTCACTGGGGCTATTTCAGCCGGTCGCTGAAACCTCTCATCGAGATAGCTTCAGGCGATATCGTCACGGTCGAGACGCTGACGCAGCATGCCTCGGACGATCCCGAGCGCATGATCGAAGGCGATGCCGGCGCGGAAAGCGTCTTCCACTGGACGCCCGGCTCCAAGGCGGTCGACCGGCGCGGCGCCGGACCGCTGGACGCATCGGTGTTCGGCCGGGGCGCCGGGGAGGGGTTCGGCGTGCACATCTGTACCGGCCCCATCGCGGTGCGCGATGCCCAGCCGGGCGATGTGCTGGAGGTGCATATTCTCGATATCGAGCCGCGCCCCTCATGCCACCCGGATCATGCGGGCCGCGTCTTCGGCAGCAGCGTCGCGGCCTGGTGGGGGTTCCACTATTCGGAATTCCTCAGCGAGCCGCATCCGCGCGAGACGGTGACGATCTACGAGATCGTCACCGATGCGGAGGAGCCCCATGCGCGGGCCCTCCATTCCTATCGCTGGGAGCCCCAGACGGACCCTTTCGGCACGCGGCACGTGCTGTACGACTATCCGGGCGTGCTCGTTAAACCGGAGACGATCACCCCGAAGCGGAACGTCCTCGACGGCGTGCGCATCCCCTTGCGGCCGCATTTCGGCGTCATCGCGGTGGCGCCGCGCGAGGCCGAATTGGTGGATTCCGTTCCACCCGCCTATTTCGGCGGAAATCTTGACAATTGGCGGCTCGGCAAGGGCGCGACGGTCTACCTCCCGGTGTCCGTTCCCGGGGCGCTCCTGTCGGTCGGAGATCCGCACGCCACGCAGGGCGATGGGGAGCTTTCCGGCACGGCGATCGAGTGTTCCATGACCGGGACCTTCCGGGTCGCGCTGCACAAGAAGGCCGACATTGCCGGCACCGTGCTCGCCGACCTGACCTACCCGCTGATCGAGACGCCGGAGAGCTGGGTGCTGACGGGCTTCAGTCACCCCAATTATCTCGCGGAATTCGGCGCCAACGGCCAGAGCGAGGTCTATGCCAAGTCCTCGCTCGATCTCGCCATGCGCGATGCCTTCCGCAAGGTGCGGCGCTTCCTCATGACCACGAAGGGACTGAGCGAGGATGAGGCGATCGCACTGATGTCGGCCGCCGTGGATTTCGGCATTACCCAGGTGGTGGACGGCAACTGGGGCGTCCATGCCATCCTCAGCAAGCGCCTCTTCCCGGATCGGGACTGAAAGAGCCGGCGCGATCATCGACGCCATGGCGCTGGGTCGCCGGCGTTCGGGCGCGATCTTCCGTCGGTAATCCGATTGTCGCCTCGAATCCCGACACACGGCCCCGGCGCGGCGACGCCAGAATGAGCGGACTGCCGATGCGCTCCGCAATGGCGGCGACGATGGCAAGGCCGAGACCGCTGCCATCGCCGCTCGCGTCGGCGCGCTCGAAGCGGAGGGACAGGCGGCTCAGCGTTTCGGGCGGCAGAACAGGCGCCTCGTTCGCCACGGTGAAGGTTCCATCCGCGCTCAGCGTCACCTCGACGGGGGCGCTTTCCAGGCCGTGACGCAGCGCATTCTCAATGAGGTTCCGGCAAAGAATGCCGAAGGCGTCGGGATCGAGATCCGACATCACCGGACTATCCGGAAGCGTCAGCACGATGCGCCCCGGCGTTCCGCTGCGCCCGATATCCTCGGCCACCATGCGCGCGACGGGTCGCAGATCCGCAGAGCGATCCAGCCGAAGCCTTCCGCCTTCCGCACGGGCGAGCTGCATGAGGCGCTCCGACAAGCGGGTAAGCCGTTTGAGCGTCGCCTCTATGTCGGCGGCCCGCGTCCTCGCCGCGGGATCGCCGGTTTCCGCGCGCAGGCGCTGTGCCTGCGCAATGGCTCCGGCAAGCGGCGTGCGCAACTCGTGGGCGGCATTTGCGGCGAAGCTGCGTTCGGCGTCGAAGGCCGCCTGCAGCCGATGCAGAAGGCCGTTCAACGTGTCGGCCAGCGGATCGATTTCCGAGGGGAGGTCGCCTCCGGGGACAGGCGACAGGTCCCTTCCATTGCGTGCCTGGAGCCTTTCGCGAAACCGGCGCAGCGGCGCCAGACTCGCGCGAACCGCAAGGATGATCGCCAGCAGCGCGACGGGGATGACCACGAAAAGCGGGAGACCGAGACTCATCTGGATCTGCCGTGCGATGGCCGCGCGATGATCCAGCGGCTCGGCCACCGTGATGCGGATGCTGCCCTGCAGGGCGTCGTCGTTGTAGAGCCTGTGGGTTGCGGTCTGGCGGAAGCCGGGCCCGTCATAGGCAGGGAAGATGGCGGTGTCCGCAGCGTGCGACTGAAGCAGGACGCGCCCCTGCGCGTCGCGAACGATGTAGGTGAAGAACTCGTCATGGCCGCGGATCGCGCCAAGCCGCTGGGTCGTGCCGTCCTCCTCGCGCCCGACGATGTCGACCGCGGCAAGCGGCAGCAGGCGCTGTGCTGTCTCCTGGAGCGAGGAATCGAACACCTCGTCCATCTCGTGGCGAAGGACCACCGCCGTCACGGCGGCGGCGGCGATCCACAGGACCGTCAGCATGACGCCGATGGACAGGCCCAGCCGGGCTTGCAGGCTGCGCGGCCACATCAGGGCGCCCCCAGCCTGTAGCCGAGGCCGCGCTCGGTTTCGATGACGTCGGCCCCGAGCTTCTTGCGCAGCCGGCTGACATGCACCTCGATCGTGTTGCTCTCGACCTCGGCATCGAAGGCATAGAGTTTTTCTTCGAGCTGCGCCCTGGAAAGAAGCTGGCCGGGGTGTGCCAGAAACGCTTCGAACAGGGACCATTCGCGCGCGGTCAGCTGGACCGGCCTGCCGTCCCGGCGGACGCTGTGTGACGCGAGATCGATATCCAGCGCACCGTGAGCGATGAGCGGGTTCGGGTTGCCCGTATAGCGCCGCGCAACCGAACCGATGCGCGCCGACAATTCGGAGAGATCGAACGGTTTGACGAGGTAGTCGTCCGCGCCGGCGTTCAGCCCTTCGATCCGGTCCGAGACCTGGTCGAGCGCGGTCAGGATGATCACCGGAGTCACATCGCCGCGCGCGCGCAGTCGCTTGAGAAATCCGATCCCCCGACCATCCGGCAGCATGAGATCAAGCAGGACCAGATCAAAGGCCGCGCTCGTCATCGCATCGCCTGCGGCATCGAGGCGTGTGACCCAGTCGACCGACTGTCCGTCTCCGGCGATCTGGTCCCGCACGGCGGCGCCCAGAACGGTGTCGTCCTCAATCAGCAGAATGCGCATTGCTCACCGCTTTTCCTTTTTTTCTCACCCCGTATGTCCGCGTGGGCTGACACGGAGCTTACGGTTGTCGGACCCGTGCTTCAGGATGCCGTCAGCTTCGTCGTGCATCGTCCGCTCAACATGGTCGTCGCGTGGAGTTTGGCTCTTGAGGAAAATACTGACGGTTCTGACCTTTCTCACGGTGCTGCCGATGGGATCGGCGTTCGCGGATGACGCGTGTTTCGTGCCCATGGAAAATTGGCAGCCGCGCGAAGCCGTGGCCCAGCTTGCCAAGGCGAAGGGCTGGACGGTCCGCCGGATCAAGATCGATGACGGCTGCTACGAGATCGACGGTCGGGATGCCGAGGGGCGCCGGATCGAGGTGACCGTCCATCCCGCGACGCTCGAGGTGATCAAGATCGAACACGAGGACGGCGACAAGGACTGAGATTGTCGGCCGTCTGCGGCTCCGAAAAAGCCCCGCCCGTCCGGCGGGGCTTTTTCGTTCCTGACGGCAAGCTGAAGCGGAAATCGCCGCGCTGTCAGGAAGGCCTCAGCCGGCCATTCCAGTCTGGGGGCCTCAGATGAGGAGACCCCGCCATGAAAAAGACCCTCGCCCTTCTCTTTGCCTCAACGGCCCTGACCGCCGCCGTCGGCCTGCCGGCATGGAGCGCCATGCGCAGTCCCGCAGTCGCCGCCGATCGCCCGCTTGCGGCGGTTGTCGATGACGGACAGGAGGCGCTCCCGCTCGTTCTCGCCAGCGATGATGACGATGACGATGGGGACCGCCGCCGGCCTGGCCACGGCCGTGGCGATGATGACGACGACGACGACGACGACGATGACGATGACAGCGGGCGCACCGCTGGCAATCCGGCGCCCGCCGGCACCGTCGCCCCGCCGCAGAACGGACTGTTCGGCAATGGGGCGCCGCCGCAGGTCAAGGTGGACTGAACGCGGCGGCTGATCGTCCCTCCCGGAAGAAGGTATTCCCCATGAAATCCGTTCTCGCAGCGCTCGCGCTGACCACCGCGCTCACGGTTCCCAGTCTCGCCATGGCGCGTCCCGTCACGCTGACCACGACGCTCAACAACTACGGCGGCAACGGCGCCTATCTCGCTTTCTACGTCACGGACGCGAAGGGCGCCTATGCCGGCAGCCTGTGGATGGCCGGCGGCAAGTCGAAATATTACGAGCACCTCACCGACTGGTATCGCGCGACCGGAGGGGCACCGGCGCAGATCAACGGCATCACCGGCGCCAGTGTCGGTGCCGGCCGCTCGCTCAAGATCACGCTCGACCTGGCCGACGCGTTGTTCGACGCCGGCTACACGCTGCATGTCGACGTGGCGGTGGAGGACATGCGCGACAGCCCCAACGATGTGTCGGTGCCGCTGACGACGGCCGGCGCCGGCAAGTCGGTGCGTGGCCGGCGCTATGTCGCCAACATCAGCTACGGGCTGTGAGGAGGCCGGGCCGATGATCCGCGCGCTTCACCGTTGGCCGGCTCTGCTGGCTCTGGTTCTCGTCACCGTGCTTGCGCTCAGCGGGGCGGCGCTGTCTGTCTTCCCGGTCGCTGAGCGCCTCGCGGTGCCGCAGGCCGAGAGCGGGCTCACGGTGGCGCAACTCGCCTCGCGCATCCAGGCTGTCTATCCGGGTGTCGAACAGATCCGGCGCGCACCGTCGGGCCGGATCACCGCCTACTGGTTCGATGGCGGCGCACCCGGTTCCGCGGTCATCGACCCCGCAACCGGGCAGGGCGTTGCCTCGGCGGACCGCAACCCGGCCGAGCGGTGGCTGACCATCCTGCACCGGTCGCTTTTCCTCGACGACGCGGGGCGGATCGCGATGGCGGCCGGCGCGGCCACGATGCTGGTGCTGTCGTTCTCCGGCGCGTTTCTGGTGGCGCGTCGTGCCGGCGGCTGGCGCCGCTGGCTGGCTCCCCTGCGAGGTCCGCTTTCGGGACGCCTGCATGTCGAGATCGCACGTGTCGCTGTCGTCGGTCTTGTCCTTTCCTCGGTGACCGCGCTTTGGATGACGGCTGCCACCTTCGATCTGCTCCCCCATGGCGGCGCGGCACTGACCGTTCCGACCGCGGTCAGCGGGCAGACCGGCGTGGCGATTGCCCGGATGGACCTGCTGGCGGCTATGCCGGTCGCGGAGCTGCGCGAGCTGGCCTTTCCCTATCCCGGCGATGCGACGGATGTCTTCACGCTGAAGACGGATCGCGGCACCGGCTATCTCGACCAGGGAACCGGGGCGCTTCTTGCCTGGGCCGACCTGACGATCTGGGAGCAGGTCTCGGAAACGATCACCATGCTGCACACGGGCAGGGGCGCCGCCGTGCTGGGCCTCGCGCTCGGGCTCCTGGCGCTGAGCGTGCCGGTGATGGGCGGGACCGGGCTCGCCCTGTGGTGGGCGGGCCGGCGCGGACGGCCGCGCATCCGCAACAACGTCGCTTCCGGCCGCGCCGGGACGATCCTTCTCGTCGGCAGCGAGGGTGGAAGTAGCTGGGGCTTCGCCGCGACGCTGCACCGGGCGCTGACGGAGGCGGGCCAGAGCGTCCATGTGGCGGCGATGTCGAGCTTCGATCCGGCGCGCTACCTCCATGCCCAGCGCATTATCGTTCTCGCGGCGACCTATGGCGAGGGCGCCGCACCTGCCTCCGCCGAGGGGTTCCTCGACCGATTGGCGCAGCTTCCGGCGCCTCCCGCCGCTCCTCTCGCCGTGCTCGGCTTCGGCGACCGTAGCTTCCCTGCCTTCTGCGCCTTCGCGCAAGCTGTGTCGGCGGCGGCGCAGGCCAAGGGCTGGCGGGAGCTTGTTCCCTTCGACACGGTGAATCGCCAGTCGCCGCAGGATTTCGCCCGCTGGGGACGCGAACTCGGGGCGGCGATGGGGATCCCGCTGGAGCTTCTCCATCAGCCCGTGCCTCCGCCGTCGCACGCGCTGAAGCTGATCTCGCGCCGCGACTACGGGGCGGAAGTACAGGCGCCGACCGCGATCCTGCGCTTTGCCGTGCCGAAGGCTGCGCTTTGGCAGCGTTTGACCGGCCGCGGTTTTGGAGGATTCCAGGCGGGCGATCTGCTGGGCATCCTGCCTGCGGGCTCCGACGTGCCGCGTTTCTATTCGCTCGCCTCGGCGCGCCGCGACGGCTTCATTGAGATCGTGGTGCGGAAGCACCCCGCCGGCCTGTGCTCCGGACAGCTCATGTCGCTGGAGCCGGGAGATAGCGTGACCGGGTTCGTGCGGACGAACCCCGCCTTCCGGGTCGGTCGCGGCCGCACGCCGCTCATCCTCATCGGCGCCGGCACCGGCATCGGGCCGCTTGCCGGCTTCATCCGGGCCAATACGGCGCGGCGCCCGGTGCATCTCTTCTTCGGCATGCGTCATCCCGGCAGCGACTTCCTCTATGGCGACGACATTGCCGCCTGGAAGAAGGCGGGCCGCCTCTCGCGGCTCGTCACGGCGGTCTCGCGCGGGGCACGCCCGCACTATGTGCAGGACGCGCTGCGCGCCGAGGGAGCGCAGGTCGCCCAACTGGTCAGGGACGGAGCGCGCGTGATGGTCTGCGGCGGGCGCGACATGGCCGCCGGGGTGGCGGATGCGCTGGCGGAGATCCTCGCGCCATCCGGGTTGACGCCGGCCGCGCTGAAAGCCGAGGGGCGCTATGTCGAAGATGTCTACTGATCGCACCCGCCACGCATTGAACGGTCCCACCATGGGCACGCGCTGGTCCGCCCTGTTCCATGCCGCTCCGGGCGTCGATGCGGCTCCGCTCAAGGCCGCGCTTCAGGCGGCGACGGACGAGGTGGATGCGCAAATGTCCAGCTGGAAGCCGGACAGCGACCTGATGCGCGTCAATGCGGCGCCGCTGAACGTCTGGATCGACGTGCCCATGCGCCTCATGACCGTGCTGGAGGCCGCCCTGGCGGTCGGGCGCGCCTCGAACGGTGCGTTCGACATCGGTGTCGGCGATGCCGTCAACGCATGGGGCTTCGGCCGTGCGGAGGCCGATGCCGAACGCATTCGCAAGATCCTCGGCAGCCCGCGACACCGGACGCACGAGATGCTGGAAGTCGATCCGGCGAGAGGCCGGGTGCGCAAGCACGCTCCCTTGATGCTGGACCTGTCGGGCATCGCCAAGGGCTATGGCGTGGACCGGCTGGCCGAGGTAGTGCGTGCCTTCGGGATCTCCGGGGCATTGGTGGCCATCGATGGCGAGTTGCGGGCCATCGGGCTTCAGCCTGACGGTGAGCCGTGGGCCGTCGCCGTCGAGCGGCCGGACCCTGAGGCGAGGGCACCGCACGCGATCCTCGCCTTACAGGACGCGGCTGTCGCGACCTCGGGTGACTACCGCCATCGGGTCGATGTCGGCGGCCGACATTTGTCGCACACCATGGACCCGGTACGGGGCGGGCCGCTCGCCGCGTCCCCTGCCTCCGTCACGGTCGTCGCCGCGACCTGCATGGCCGCCGACGCCTGGGCGACGGCGCTGATGGTGCGGGGAAGCCGGGACGGCGCGGAGTTGGCGCGCCGGCAGCAGCTCGACGCGCTGTTCATCGACCGGGACGGCGACCAGCTTCGCGAAACGCGGATCGGGCCGCTGTTCGAGAACCATCCAGCTCCGTCGGCTCGCTCTGCCGCACTGGTGCTGCCTCAGAACCTGTAGGTCAGTCCGACGTTGCCGTACCAGCCGGTTCCCTCCTCGTCGAAGAACTGGGTGCCCACCATGAGGCTTGCCAGGGCGTTCGGCCCCGCTTCCGCCGAGAGGCCAAGGCGCAGATCCGTCCAACCGTCGCCGGGGGCGTAGACCGGCATGTCGAACGTGACGGGAGCACCCACGAGGCCCGCATTCACCAGCCGGTCACTGTCGAGGAAATTGTAGTTGTAGGTGGCCTGCACCAGCGCCTTCAGGCGTGTCCCGCCGACCTCGAAGGCGTAGACGGCCCGCCCGCCAAACGTGCCGAAGAACAATTCGCTGGCCTGGCTGCCGAACCGCATGGCGGAGGAATCGTCCTGCGTCTCGGCATAGGCGTCCACGTTGGCCCGCTGGTAGGAGAGCTGGCCGATCGGCCCGAGGCTGAAGGCGCCGAGCGTCATGTCATAGCCGGTGGCAAGGCGCGCGGCGTAATAGGTGCCGTCGGTTTCGCCGGAATTGGTACGCCACGCCGCGCCCAACATGAACTGACGCTCGACGTTGTCATAGCCAACGGTGCCGAGCGTGCCGGAGAGCTGGCCGTAGAAGCCGCCGAGCTGAAGGTTCGCATAGGTCGTGAACGTGAACATGTCGGCATCGAAGCCGCCCGAACTGCCGTCGAAATCGTAGCTGCCATGGGAGAGGTTGAGCAGCGCGCCGGCGCTCGCGCCGTTGCCGAAGCCGTATTCGAGGCCGAGATATCCGCCCACCGCGCTGCCGTCCGCTCCCGAGCGGTTGCCGGCCGGGTCGACGTCGTAGCTGCTGTAATCCACGTTCGAATAAAGCTGCCAGCCGGCCTTCGCCGGCGCGTCGAGCCGGTTGTCCAGCGTGCGGAAAATACCCCATCCGGAGGTGAGCGGCACATCGGCGAGAAGGCCGATGAGGCTTGGCGCTTCGATGATCGAGGCGACGTATTGCGCCAGCACGGCGTGGGCCGCCGGGGTCGGATGGACGTCGTCCGCGAACAGATAGGTGAACTGCGCATTGGGCGCCGCGAGCGTCGCCGTGCTGCACATGATGGAGGAAGGCGTGGTGCACGCCGTGCCGGTCACATTGGTGAAGCCGTAGCGCGTCGGATCTGTGTAGACCTCGGTCAGGATGCGGTACATGTCCGCATAGATGAGGTTGCTGCCTCCCAGCTGTGCGAGGCCCGCGCTCAACACCGCATTATAGACACCCACGGAGGCCGCGTAGAACGCCCCGGCCTCGGGAACGGCTCCGGCCGGGGTGAGCGCAATGTTGGGCAGGTTGGGCACGACGATGTAGCGCGCGCCGGCCTGTGAAAGAGCGCGGATGTTCTGCACATGCTCCTGCGCGGCGCCCGCCACGCTGGTGAGCGCGGCCTCCACCGACTTGCCGCCCCCAATGAGGGTCGCCTCCGCGAAGATGTCGTTGGCCCCCGCCCAGGCGGAATAAAGCGCATCCGGGTCGGCCCGCCCGCCCGTTGACGCGAGATAGATGCCGATCTGTTGCGCTTCGCCCAGGGTATTCAACGGGAAGACGGGACACTGCGTGGGGCTGAAGCCGGAGTTCACGCAGGCGCCGCCCTGCGCATAATTGTTCCCGCCGACCACCGTGCTGGTCTGGGTCACCGCATCCGTGGCGAGATAAGGCGAGACGGTGATGCCGAAACGCGCGCCCAGCACCTGGTTCCAGACCGGATAGGGGTTCACCGTGAACTTCAAGGGGAACAGTGCGCCGTCGACCGGGAACCGATAGGTGCCCGCGTCGCTGAGGCTGTCTCCGAACACGTAGAAATTCGTGAACTGCTGCGCGGGAGCTTCGGTGGGCACGCCCAGTCCGACCAGCAGAGCGAGCGACACAACAAGACCGCTACCGCGCAAACCCATCCCCACCCCCGATCGGCGTCGACCGCTGCTGCGGTGAACTTAGCCGGTGGCGGCGCGCGCGCAAGCCAGGTGGCCGCCGAGGACGGCTAGAACCGCCACGTCAGATTGGCCTGCACGGCGTTGACGGTCACATTGTCGGCGAACTGGCCGAAATAGGAGACGCCGATACGGGCCTGCTCGCTGAGGATGAGGTCCGCGCCGACCTCAACGAGCGCCGTATTTTCGGCGAGCGGCACGCCCGCGACGGTGAAATTCGCCGCCGGCACGCTGAGGAACGCCATCTGCGCCTCCGGCGTGATGTCGCCGAAGGCATATTGCCAGGCGACCGAGGCGTGAGGCTTCAGCGCCATGCCGTCGGACAAGTCGATCGTCGTCGCCATCCGCAGGCCGAGCGAGGAATAGCCGACGCCCATCGAACTGGACGCGCCATACAGGCCGGCGGAAGCGCCGGTCTCGGTGAAGCTGTCGGTGTCGAGATGGACATAGGCGAGGCCGACGAAGGGCTCGAAGGCCAGCTGCTGCAGCGCGAAGCCATAACCGACCTCGGCGAAGACCTGCGCGGTGCCGCCGTCATATTCCGCGCTCGCCTGCTCGACGAAGGGATAGACGAGGGTGCGCGAGGTATCGATCTGGTTGAAGGCGTAGCTGGCGCCCACGCGCAGGTTCCAGGGCCCGGAACTGGTGCCGGCGTAGAGCGCCAGCAGCAGGCTGTCGACATCGCTCGAACTCGCCAGCGTGTCGATGTCGGCGCTGGACTGCGTGTAGCCCAGCGCGGCGCCGACCAGCCAGTTGTCGACGTTGACGTCGACGCCGGAGATGATGCCGCCGATCGTGGCGTCGACGCTGGCCGTACCCGTGCCGCCGCTGTAGTCGCTCCAGCCGCCGAAGGCCTGCGCCCAGATGGTGCCGGTGAAGGCCGGCTCGGCCGTGGCCGCGGGTGCCTTGGTCGGAAACGGCACGCCGCCATTGGCGGGCGCCGCGTAGGCCAGCGCCGGGCCGCCATAGGCGAGCGCCGCCATCGGGCCGGACTGGCCGGTATAGGTATCCTGCCGCAGGCGGCCGAGCAGCGCCTGGCGGCTGTACAGGCTGTCCCCGATCAGGACCGACTGCTCGCTGGCATAGGCTTCGCCGGACAGCGTGCCGAGGGCGCCGGGCAGTTCGCTCGAGGTGAGGTCGTAGAGCGGGGCCAGTGCATCCGGCAGGGTCGTCAGCAGGCCGTTCGTGGTGGTGTTGATGATGCCGTCGATGGCGGCGCCGACCGCACGCTGGTTCCGCGTGATGCCCGGCAGGCCGGCGAGGTCGGCGGCGACGCTCATGCTGACGGTCGTCGGGGCGTAGGTGAGGCTCGCATCGAACAGCGCGGGCAGGCCGACCGTGACGAAATCGTCGAAGGTGCCGCTGATCCCCTGCGTCGCGGCGATCAGCGTAGTGGTCGGGGCGAAGCTGGTGGTCTGGAACGAGACCTGCAGCGTGCCGGCGAGCTTCGCCGTGCCGGCGATGCCGAAATAATCGGTGCCGGTGTCGGTCACGCGCGCGGCATAGGTGCCGACCGAGGTCTGCACGAAGGTGCCGCCGAACAGGTGGGTGACCGAGGGCAAGTCGCCGCTGACGCCGAGCCAGCCGCTGTTCTCGAAGCGCTTGCCGATCCCCGCCGTCGCGGCGATCCGGCCATCGATGACGCCCATATTGACGATGACCGTGCCGGTGGCATCGGGGCCGGTGCGCAGGGCGTCGGCGACGATCGTGGTCTGCAGCGTGCCGTAATTCAGGAAGGTGCCGTACAGCCCATGCAGTTCGACCGCCGCGCCGGCGATGCCGGAGGCGGTGATGGTGCCGCTATTGGTCAGCACGCCATAGGTCTCGCCGCGCATGCCGATGCCGCCATTGCCGGTGGCCGCGATGGTGCCGCTGTTGACGATGTCGTCGCCCCGGCCGCCATCCAGCGCGGCGGCATTGGCGGTGGCGAAGGTCAGCGTGCCGGTGTTGCGGATCGGGTTGTAGATGCCCGGAATGGTCGCGAGATAGCCGTTGACGCCATTGGCATCGACATAGATGCCGACGACATTGTCGCCATAGGCGGAATTGGACGACACGACCGCGCCGGGAATGTCGATCTCGTACCAGGTCGCGATGCCGAGCGCGTCGACATGCATCACCGCGGGATGCACCACGCCGTCCGCGGAGACCCAGTTGACGACGAGGTTGTATTCGTCCGTCCGCCCGGCGCCGGTGATGCCCTCGAAATGCGTCGCGACGGCGCCCGGGTGGTCATAGGTGACATAGGTGCCAGTGCGCTGGTCGTAGATGTAGCCGTGCTCGGCATGGAGAACGCCATCGACCATCACCTCGCCATAGCCGCCGGCGATCTTGTCGCCATAGATGCCATAGGCCGTCGTGCTGATGGCGCCGGGGATGTTGTTGGTGACGTAGGTGCCGGTATCGATGTTGTAGATGAAGGCGTTGCCGGTCGCGAGCCGGGTGTCGTAGTCGCCGACCACCTGATTGCCGAATGTGCTGTGCGCAATGGTGAAGAGCACGCCGTCGGTGGGGTAGGTCAGGTTGGTGAGCTGCTGGCCCGGCGCGGCGGCGCCGTCATAGAGATAGCTGGTATCGTAGGGCGAGGTCTCGGTGGTCTTGTAGCTGCCCACCACGCGCAGCACGCCGTCAGGATTGCCGAAGCTCGGCCCATAGGGCGAGGAGCCGAGGGCGCCGGGATAGTTCGCGCCGTTCGCGGTCGCCTCGGGGAAGGCCGACCAAGTCTGCGTCACCATATTGTAGATGAGCCCGCCGGTCCCGCCGGGGATGGTGTAGTTGCCGACGATGTTGTTGCCGCGAATGCCGGTGAGGAACGTGCCGGCCGTGCCGAAATTCAGCGTCTGATAGGTCGTCGGCGTCGGCAGGGGCGTGGCCTGTGCGGCCGGGGCAAGGCCGCCGACTCCCACTCCGACGCCTATGGCAGCAAGCCTGCGCGCGCCCGCTCGCGACATGCCGTGCGAAATCGACCGAATCGTCATGATATGTGCCCCCGCAACCCCGCCCTGAACTAACCAGCCTATCTGTCACGGGGGAAGTTAGCGATGGCGCTTTTTGGTCGCATTTTCGCCAAGGCGCCGCCTGTTTGCGGCAGTGCCCCGGCGGGGATGGCGAGCGGATCGTGCGGCGGTCTGATCGGATAATGTATTAAATATCAACTTGTTAGATATTTCCCCGTCGAGCTCGCGCGGCCTGATAGGGCAGGGCCCTAGTACACGGCTCTTCCGCCGGAGATGTCGAAGACGGCACCGGTTGAGAAGGCGCAGTCCTCGGAGGCGAGCCAGGCGATGAGGGCGGCGGCTTCCTCGACGGCGAGGAAGCGGTTCATCGGGATCTTCGACAGCATGAAGTCGATGTGTTCCTGCTTCATCTGGTTGAAGATCTCGGTCTTCGCCGCCGCCGGGGTGATGGCGTTGACCAGGATGTTCGAGGTCGCCAGTTCCTTGGCCAGCGACTTGGTCAGCCCGATCAGCCCCGCCTTCGACGCCGAATAATGCGAGGCGTTCGGGTTGCCTTCCTTGCCGGCGATGGAGGCGACGTTGACGATGCGGCCCCAGCCGTTCTTCAGCAGCTCCGGCACCACGGCTTTGCAGGTGAGGAACGGGCCGACCAGGTTGACGTCGACCACGCGGCGCCAGGTGTCGGTGTCGAGCTCCCACAGCTTGCCATTGCCGCCGGTGATGCCGGCATTGTTGACGAGGATGTCGATCTTGCCATGGACGGCGGCGACGGCGGCGGTGGCCGCCTGCACCGAGGCCTCGTCGGTCAGCTCGACCACATGGGTCGAGACCGTGCCGAGCGCCTTGAGGGTCGCGGCCGCCTCGTCGAGGCGGGCGGCGTCGATGTCCCACAGCGCGACGGAGGCGCCGGACTGGAGGAAGCGCTCGGCGGCGGCGTAGCCGATGCCGCGGGCGCCGCCGGTGATGATGGCCACGCGGCCCTTGAGATCGATGGCGTTCATGTCGGGTACTCGTCCGTTCTCAGGCCGCG
>NZ_JBMSDU010000011.1:0-166851 GCF_049445835.1 Ancylobacter sp. VNQ12
CAACAAGCTCAAACACTTCAGGGCCGTCGCCACCCGCTACGACAAGCGAGACGACAATTTCCTCGCCTCGATCCAACTCGCATCAATCCGCATCTGGCTGCGAAGTTATGAGTCGGTCACCTAGGGCACGCTGTGGGACGAAGCGCGGCCGACCGGCGATCTTCTCTTCTTCGACGAGCTGCCAACCCTCCAAGCGCAGTTGGTCGTTGAACTCCTGGACGAGCTTAAGGGCACCATTCCGGTCGGGCCTCACGACGGGGTGGAGCAGCCGACCGACAGCAGATTTCTTCGGCGTATGTGTTCCAATTCGACGCTGTCCACCAACCCGGCCGATTTGCATACCGCCTTCGACGCAACGCTCTTCGACGTGGCGTCATTTTGCTAGATGACGTCATTTGCAGCGGTCACATCGCGTGATTCCGGCTGTCGACCTGGTTCGGATCGGGCCGATAGAGTCGCAAGAAGTCACGCCAGAACCGGACCACCACCTCGAGCAGGCTCGCGACGGCCTGGTATCTCATCTCTGGCACCGCACCCTCGCCCCAATCGATCATCAGATAGCCAATTCCGAACATTCCGTGACCGCTGGTGCCGGTGCCCTTTACGAATGAAGTGCCGATGCCCACTCGGCTAAAGTGCTTGCTGCCATTAGCTATGTCCTGCAGTGGTCGAAACCAGACGCAGTGCTGGTCTATCCACGCCATGAATAGCGCCTTTTCGCGGCCGGCGATCCCCATCGTCGAGCGGGCGGCCGCGTCCTTGCTGAGCCAGTCTCCCCACACCCAGTCCGCCATGTGATTGGCGGTGATCGCGCAGTGAATCGCCTTTCGCGCTGAGTGCTGTTCGGCGCAGAAATCGTCGAAGTCCTGGACCAGCATGGCGTAGAAGTCCTGGGCGGTGACGACATTGAACATAGCTATGTGCTTCTTTTCTTTGTCTATCGGAACCAGCTAGCGGAGGGCGTTTCTCACGTCGTCCAGCGATGTCCGGGAGTAGTCGAGCGACCGGTATCGCGAGGTGGATTTCAGGACCGGGACGTGGCTAAGGCCGATCCTCGCCAGGTATCCCTTGACCTCGTTTATCGCGCCATCCGCGGAATTCGGCCCCAGAATGATCTTCGTCACCATTTTGGTGCGGTCGAAGGCGTAGGGCACGAAGGGCGTTCCGCGCTCATTAACTCGCAGCACGGCATCGTATTCGCTCTTGAGCCCAATCATGGCAAGGCGTGTCTTCCGCTCCGGCTTATATCCTGGAGTGCTTCGTCGTCAGCGCGCTCCACATCGTTGGTCCGGCGATGACCTCATTGGCGAATTCCCGGATGATCTCCCATTGTGCGGATTGGTCGCCGCGGACTGCCCCACCGATCTCGCTGACGGCATTGCTCAGCGTCTGCGCGTGACGGCCATCGGATCGCGAAACCTTGGCGGCAGGCGCCTGCCGGGGTATCTCACCCTCCCGACGAAGACGCGCTTCTCGACCGGTTGCAGGTCGTCACTGTCGGTCTTGAACATCTCCCTGGAGAAGCCGATCGCGCAGCCCTGGCCGTCCTTGGCGACTTGCTTCGCCTTGAGGTTTTCGAGGCTTAGCAGGATGCGATTGTCGAGATTTCCGTTGTTGTTGAGCCCATCAATGAGATTCGTGTCGAGCGTGAAGCCGACGATCCCGCCTTCGGCAATCAGCCCCCTGAGCTCGTCTGCATCGAACAACGGCATGCGCTTTCTCCCCGCCGAAATTAGGTCACAGGCGCGTGGGCCGGTGCCATGGCGTCGGCCGCCAGTTCGTCCTGGGCCCGAAGGCGCTGATGCGACGTTTCCTGGGCCTCGACGAAGAAGCTTTTGCCTGAGATTCCAGCGCGATCAAAGAACGCCTGATTTCGCTCGCGGGCATCGCTGAGAAGGGTGTCCCATGCGATGAGTTCAATCGAACCTTTGAAGCCGGAACGCGGTTGGTAGAAGCGCCCGCGACCGTCGGCCGTGCGATCCCATGAATAGGTCCAGTCGTCCATCTTGCCCACGATGTCAGCGACTATAAAGCAGTAGAAAACCGTGTCCTCCTTCAGCTTTATGGGGCGCCCCTTGACGTCCAGCTTCCCCCCTTCGAGCAGCCGGCGCACATAACGTTCGACCTGGTGTTGAGGGTTCTCGTCCGCCGCATAGCTGGTTCGACCCGGGCGTTTGAACTCAACGAGCAGCACGCGCGAGGGATCATCAGTTTGGCGTAGCCCGTGGACGTGATCGAAAATCAGGACATCCGGCCGCTCGTCGCTGGCGACGGCGTCAGAGAGATGCTGGAATTCCTCATCCGAGCTAAAATACTGGGCGAATGTCAGTCGCTCATCGATTATCCAGAGATCGTGCGACGCGGCCGGCACGACCTTCCTGGCGCCATCGGATAGGGTGTTGACCCGTAATGGGCAGATGAACGAGTGCAGGATGTCTTCGCGCTGATAACTGCTGTCACGCGTGTCGTCGCGGACCTTTTGTAGGAGGATCTCGATGAAATCGAGCACGACCTTTCGTCGGACGATGTACTCGGTGAGGCTTTTCTGCTCGGCTTCCTCAATGGCCTTACCGGCGGCTTCGATCGCGCTCGCGAACGAATTGACATCGACAGACGGCTCTTTCAATCGCTCCAGGACGGTCCGGATTTTCTCCGCCTGCCGCTGATCGCGCCGATAGCGCTCACGGGAGAGGTGCCCAAAGATCGCATCATCGTTTAGCTCGCCCGAAGGGAGCCTCTCTTGCAGTTCGTCGACGTCGCCGAAAGCTACAGATGGGTAGGATTCCGCAATCGCCTTAACCCGCGTTCGCTGGTCTTGACGCAGCGCCTGCAAGGGTTTCTCCAGAAACTTCTCAATATAAGGCGTGCAGACGTCGGTCACGATTTGATCGAGTACGGCGTCCTCGAACTGGAACTTCGTCCGCTCCTGATTGACGTTGTCGTCAAGAAACTTGCCGGCGAGAACGGCGTGAAAGACCCGATCCTCATTCGGGCCGAAATACTTCAGGCCCAGCTTGCCGTCGATCTTTTGGGAATGAACCGTTCTGTCGTGCGCTATGAAATGGACGAAGTGTGACCCCTGCAGATCCGCACTCGCAACCTTGTCGCACTCCATCAACGTGAGAGAGAGCGGCCCGTAATCAGCAGTGGGTATGCTTTGGATGGTCTCCCGGCGATGGATGATCGCGTTAATTTCATCGGGATAGTGCCGAGTTTCATCACCGCAGTGCACCGTGATGCGAGGCGAGCGCGACCCGATGAAAGTCGGCAAGAAATGCGACGTAAAATGCTGAAAAACATAAGCCGGTCGCCCCGGGAATTTGGCTCTATAGCCATTGTCCCGGAGGCCGTCGAATTCGACCATCACTCCGGTGTCAGTGGCGGCACCCTCAGGTTTGCTTTCTTCATAGTCCTGTATCTGGTCGGATTGCGACAGCACAAAGCGAAATTTCCGGCGCTTCGGATCACCCGTCTCGACCGACGTGCTGGATACGCTGATTGCCTCAAAACAGTCCAGCCACAAAAGACGCCCCACTCCCTTGCCGCCACGCGCAATCTTGTTGTCGGTATCGGTGGTCGTGAATGCATCGTAGTTTTTGCTATCGAGCCCCACGCCGTTGTCTTCGACTACAATCTTTGAGGGGGATTGTCTGCTCGCCATGGAGAGCGTGACAATGATTTTCCCTTGGGTTGCGACGTTTTCCTTGAATCGATCCTGGGTACTGTGGATCGAGTTACTGACCGCTTCGAAGAGTGGTTGCATGGCGTCAGCCGCGTTCGTCGGCTTGGGAAGCCGATCAATTCTTTTAATGAGATTTGTCTTCAATGAAGGCATGTATTCCCCCAAGCTGGATATAGCTTAGCTGCCGAGTAGTTGCGGGTCTATTGTCAAGCGTTTCCTTGTAAATTCGCCCCGCTCGGGTCATCTCCCGGGACGGCCGCGTGGGTAAAGAGATTGAGCGCAGCACGTTGGTACTGCGAATGCAGGCTACCGCAGCACCCCCGCCCAAGCCAACCTATCCGCCCGGCCCAAGTGCTGCGGTTTGGCAGAGCGAACGAAGGGCCAGTTTCGGGCGGCGACAACGGCGCTCCGAGCGGCACTGCACAACGGCGGCTATCTGCACAGCGGCCCCAAAACCGGCCAGTCTGCCCTCGGCCCCAAAGCGGCGGTTCGGAACGTCCGGTCATCGGACAGTGCTAGCGAGTGCAGCACGTTAAATGGCATACAGCTCACTTCACCGCCGACAGCCGAGAGCGAATTCCGCAACTGTTTCGAGAGATTTTTCGAGAGGGTTTACAGCCCAAGCGCTTCCAGGCTCCCGCGACTATTTTGTGTTGATAGACGCCTCGCTATGCGGGTCTTCCGGAAGTTGTGCGGATGCTTCTTGAGTTTGTTGAGCGGAATGAAACCATCTCGCCGCCCACGACGGCGGTTGTGACGGTCGTTTCGACTACAGCAGTCGCCATGGTTTTTGCTCCCGACGGGGAGGTTGCCGCGCAGCGCCCCCCCCCCGTCGGCTTGCCTTGACCGGGACCGATACGAGCCGACTGTCATCGTATGAAGATCCGTCTTGAACTCCGGGTATTCAGTGTTTTTCGGAGCTGTCCGGTCTTTCAGAACCTCAAGACGAAGCTGCCGCGCACGCCGTGGTCGTAGGCATCCTCGGCGAGCTGACCGGAATAGGCGATGCCGAGCTTGGCGTCAGTGCTGACAGCGATGTCGAGGCCCGCCTCCACCACCGCCGCGTCGCGCGCGATCGGCACGCCGGCGATGGTGAACGGCACGCCGCCGCTCAAGGCAAACGTCAGCTCCGGCGTCACATCGCCGAAAGCGTGCTGCCAGCCGAGCGTGCCGCGCGCGGTCATCACCATGCCGTTCGTTACGCCGAGCAGGGCCGAGCCGCGCAGGCCGAGTGTGGTGAAGGTCGCGTCCAGGGATTGACCGGCCGCGCCAAGCGCCGCGACGCCGCCCGTCTCGGTGAAGCCGCCGGTGCGGAGGTTGACATAGGCCACGCCGGCGAACGGCGCGAGCGCGGCACCGCCGAGCGGGATGGCATAGCCCACCTCGCCGAACACCTGCGTGGTGGCGGCGTCGTAATCCGCGGTCGCGAGCTCGGCAAAGCCTGGGAAGGTGACCGAACGCACGGTGTCGAGCTGGTGCCAGGTATAGGCAGCGCCCCCGCGCAGGCCCCACGGGCCTTGCTGGGTGCCGCCGTAGAGCGCGAGGTGGAGATTGTCGAGGGAGGCCGACGAGTTGCGGGCATCCACATCCAGCGAGGTCTGGGTGTAGCCGGCGGCAAGACCGAGCCGCCAGCTGTCGGCGAAGGTGACATCGAACCCGCTTATGAAGCCGCCGACGCTGCGGTCGAGCGTGGCGGCATTGCCGTCGCCGTCCAGCTGTCCCCAGGCGCCGATCACCTGCGCCCAGGCCGCGGACACGGGCTCATTGGGTGTCTGGGGCGGCGCCCTGTCCACCGGCCGCGCGCCGGCTGCCCCGTACCCAAGCGCGGCAGAGCTTTGCGACGTCGTAGGTGCAAAGGTGACGGTCGACACCTCAGGCCCGAGCGCCGCCAGCGGGCCGGGGATGTCACCGTAGGCCTGCCGCGCGCGCCCGAGCACCGCGTCGCGAAGGTAGCGCGACTCGTCGAGCATCACGCCTGCCGCACTCGCATGCACCTCGCCCGACAGCGCATCGAAGGCTTGCCGGGCGTCCGCGCCCGTGGCCTGATTGAAGACCGCTGTGCCGAGCGCGCTGTGGGTGCCGCTGACCTGCAGCGCATCGGCGACTGCTCGCTGGTTCGGCGTCCACGCCACCGAGCTGAACGGCAGCTGCGTCAGATCCAGGAAGACGTTGTTGGCGTCGAAGCTGAGCGTCGGATCGAGGAACAGGGAGTTGACCGTCGTCGACAGCGTCTCGGCCCCGCTCACGCCGCCGTCGGCGTGAAGAATGGTGTAGCTGGTATGGGGCCCATAGTCATCGGGCGTGGCCGCCACCTGCACGGTGCCGCCGAGCGTCGCTGTGCCGCTGACATTGGTGCGGTCGGCGGCAGTCGCCGAGACTTCGATCCGCTGGGTCGCCGCGGTCGAGAGCGCGAGATTACCCTGCACGTTGATCGTCCCGATCGAGTTGCCGGGCGCCAGCGT
The DNA here is from genome assembly GCF_049445835.1 of Ancylobacter sp. VNQ12. Lineage (NCBI taxonomy): Bacteria > Pseudomonadati > Pseudomonadota > Alphaproteobacteria > Hyphomicrobiales > Xanthobacteraceae > Ancylobacter > Ancylobacter sp. VNQ12. The sequence continues at coordinate 6,145 of NZ_JBMSDU010000011.1, forward strand.
GCCGCCGTTGATCGTGGTCGCGGGCAGAGTGCCGGTGCCGCCGACGAGACCGCCAGCATCGACCGTGAGCAAGCTCGATGCGCCGATCGAGCCGTTCACGACCAGCGCACCGGCGCTGACGGTTGTGCTGCCAGTGTAGGTACTGACGCCGGTGAGGATGGTGGTGCCGGTGCCGTTCTGCTGCAGGGCGCCGCTGCCGGAGATGGCGCCGGCGAAGGTGACGTCGTCCGAGCGGTTGAAGGCCAGCACGCCATTGTTCAGCACATCGCCGATGATCGAGCCCGACGTGCCGCCGTCGCCAAGCTGCAGCACCCCCGCGCCGATGCTCGTGCCGCCGGTGTAGGTGTTGGTGCCCGTCAGGGTCAGACCGCCGTCGCCGGTCTTGGTGAGCGCGCCGGCACCGGAGATGACGCCGGAGGCGGTGAGATCGGCGGTGGTGCGCAAGGTGCCGCCCCCGGCGGCAAGCGTGATGGCGCGCGCCGTCGCGAACGCCGCCGTGTTCTCAAGCGTGCCGCCGTCGAAGGTGAGCCCGCCGGTCGCCGCGCCGAGATTGTTGTCGGCCGACACCGACAGCGTGCCGCCGTGGAGGACCGTGCCGCCGGTGTAGCTGTTGGCCGCCGCGAGCACGATGGTGCCGGCCCCGATCTTGACGATGCCGCCCGCGCCGGTGATCGGGGTGGCGAGGGTCGCGGTCGTCCGCGTGCCTTCGGCCCACAGCTGCGCCATGCCCGTTGGAGCCAGGGCTCCGCCGCTGCCGGCGACGAGCGTGTAGCCGTCAACGACGAATTCGAGGCTCTCGAAGGCCTGCGTGCCTTCGACCGTCACGGTGCCGGGCGTGCCGTGGAAAATCCCCTGCACCCCACCCCACAGCGTCGACATGCTGCCGTCCGCGTTCAGCCAGTTGGTGGCGGTCGCGGTCCAGGTGCCGCTGCCCCCGACCGGGTTCGAGCCGCCCTGCCAGAACTGCGTCTTGGTGGGATCGGCGTAGACCGTGAGGTTCACCTGCTGGGCGGTGGCGGTGTTGACCGCGGTCGTGAAATCGAGCGGCTGGCTTCCGAGCGCCAGTCCATTGTTGGTGAGGCTGCCGCCATACTCGATCAGGTGGTACACGCCCGTGCCAAAGCCAGTGGCGCCGGAGAGGTTGAGCGTGCCGTCGAGGGTCAGGTTACCGCCGACGTCGAACAGGGTGCCGCTTGGAGTGCCGAGCACGACATCGACGTTCGAGGTCGCGTTGAGCGCAAGGGCCCCCATGCTCAGCGTCGAACCGCTCGCGCCGGCGAGGATGCCGCCGTCCTGCACGGTCGCCGTGCCGCCGATGCTGCCGGAGCCGGTGAGCGTCGCGCCATTGGCGACGCTCACCGCGCCGGCGCCGATCGAGCCGTTCACGATGAGCGTCCCGGCGCTGACGGTCGTGCCGCCGGTATAGGTGCTGGTGCCGGTGAGGATGGTGGTGCCCGTGCCGTTCTGCCGCAAGGCGCCGCTACCGGAGATGGCGCCGGCGAAGGTGACGTCGTCCGAGCGGTTGAAGGCCAGCACGCCATTGTTCAGCACATCGCCGATGATCGAGCCCGACGTGCCGCCGTCGCCAAGCTGCAGCACCCCCGCGCCGATGCTCGTGCCGCCGGTGTAGGTGTTGGTGCCCGTCAGGGTCAGACCGCCGTCGCCGGTCTTGGTGAGCGCGCCGGCACCGGAGATGACGCCGGAGGCGGTGAGATCGGCGGTGGTGCGCAAGGTGCCGCCCCCGGCGGCAAGCGTGATGGCGCGCGCCGTCGCGAACGCCGCCGTGTTCTCAAGCGTGCCGCCGTCGAAGGTGAGCCCGCCCGCCGCCGCGCCGAGATTGTTGTCGGCCGACACCGACAGCGTGCCGCCGTGGAGGACCGTGCCGCCGGTGTAGCTGTTGGCCGCCGCGAGCACGATGGTGCCGGCCCCGATCTTGACGATGCCGCCCGCGCCGGTGATCGGGGTGGCGAGGGTCGCGGTCGTCCGCGTGCCTTCGGCCCACAGCTGCGCCATGCCCGTTGGAGCCAGGGCTCCGCCGCTGCCGGCGACGAGCGTGTAGCCGTCAACGACGAATTCGAGGCTCTCGAAGGCCTGCGTGCCTTCGACCGTCACGGTGCCGGGCGTGCCGTGGAAAATCCCCTGCACCCCACCCCACAGCGTCGACATGCTGCCGTCCGCGTTCAGCCAGTTGGTGGCGGTCGCGGTCCAGGTGCCGCTGCCCCCGACCGGGTTCGAGCCGCCCTGCCAGAACTGCGTCTTGGTGGGATCGGCGTAGACCGTGAGATTCACCTGCTGGGCGGTGGCGGTGTTGACCGCGGTCGTGAAATCGAGCGGCTGGCTTCCGAGCGCCAGTCCATTGTTGGTGAGGCTGCCGCCATACTCGATCAGGTGGTACACGCCCGTGCCAAAGCCAGTGGCGCCGGAGAGGTTGAGCGTGCCGTCGAGGGTCAGGTTACCGCCGACGTCGAACAGGGTGCCGCTTGGAGTGCCGAGCACGACATCGACGTTCGAGGTCGCGTTGAGCGCAAGGGCCCCCATGCTCAGCGTCGAACCGCTCGCGCCGGCGAGGATGCCGCCGTCCTGCACGGTCGCCGTGCCGCCGATGCTGCCGGAGCCGGTGAGCGTCGCGCCATTGGCGACGCTCACCGCGCCGGCGCCGATCGAGCCGTTCACGATGAGCGTCCCGGCGCTGACGGTCGTGCCGCCGGTATAGGTGCTGGTGCCGGTGAGGATGGTGGTGCCCGTGCCGTTCTGCCGCAAGGCGCCGCTACCGGAGATGGCGCCTGAGAAGGTGACGTCGTCCGAGCGGTCGAAGGCGAGCACGCCGTTGTTCAGCACATCGCCGAGGATCCAGCCCGACGTCCCCCCATTGCCGATCTGCAGCGTGCCCGCGCCGATGGTCGTGCCGCCGGTGTAGCTGTTGGCGCCCGTGAGGATGGTGGTGCCGGTGCCGTTCTGCTGCAGGGCGCCGCTGCCGGAGATGGCACCTGAGAAGGTGACGTCGTCCGAGCGGTCGAAGGCGAGCACGCCCTTGTTCAGCACATCGCCGAGGATCCAGCCCACGGTGCCCCCATTGCCGATCTGCAGCGTGCCCGAGTTGATGGTCGTGCCGCCGGTGTAGCTGTTGGTGCCGGTGAGCGTCAGCGTGCCGTCGCCCGCCTTGGTGAGCGCGCCGGCACCGGAGATGGCGCCGCTCACGGTCAGGTCGGCATCGGTCTGCAGCGTGCCGCCGCCGGCTTCCAGGGAGATGGTGCGCGCGGTGGTGAAATTGGAGCCGTTCTCGAGCACGCCGCCGTTGAAACTCAACCCACCGGAGGTGTCGCCGAGATTGGCGTCGGAGGAGACCGACAGCGTGCCCGCGCTGATCGTCCAGGGGGTTACGGCGTCCGTCGTGCCCGTCAGCGTCCAGATGCCGCTCCCCGTCTTCTCGAAATTCTCGAAACCCTGATATTGCTGGGTCGCACCGATCGAACTGACCGCGAAGATCCCATAAGCGGTCCCGCCCAGCGCCAGTGTGTCGTCGGTTCCGCCATTGGCGTTCACATTGCCCTGGATGTCGGAGCCTGGACGCAGTTCCAGCCGGTTGCCGCTACCTGCGAAAGTGATGGCGTCAGCGTGGTAGCTGGGGAGAACCGCGCTCGTGCCGCCGATGATCGTGCCGCTGTTGATCACGGTGCCACTACTCACCGACACGCTGGTGCCACCGACGACGTCGCCGCCACCGCCGGTGATCGTGCCGGAATTGATCAGGGTGGCGCCGTTGCCGAGCGAGACTCCGGCGCCGCCGGCGCCGGGCCGGCCGCTACCGGCATATCCATAGGCGCCCTGGCCACCGCCCCCGCCGAGGGCGCCGGCCCCGCCGGTGATGGAACCGCTATTGGTCAGAGTGGCGCCAGTGCCCGAGAAGACGACGCCGGTCCCGCCGGTGCCGCCGCTGCCGCCGCTGCCGCCGTCGTGGACGCCGTAGCCGCCGGTGCCGCCGCCGGCGCCGGCGCCGCCGTTGATGGAACCGCTGTTGCTCAGGCTGGCGCCAGTGCCGGAGAGCGAGACGCCGGTGCCGCCCCCGCCGCCATTGCCGCCGCTGCCGCCGTCGTTGGCGTCGCTGCCGCCGGTCCCGCCCGTGCCGCCGCTACCGCCGGTGATCGTGCCGCTATTGGTCAAGGTGGCGCCAGTGCCGGAGAGCAGGACGCCGTCGGCGCCCCCGCCGCCGGCGCCGCCAGGAGTGCCGGTGAGGCCCTGGCGGTCGATGCCGCCGTTGCCGGCGTCGCCTCCGGTACCGCCATTGCCACCGGCGATCGTGCGGTTATTGGTAAGGGTGGCGCCAGTGCCGGAGAGCGAGACACCGGTGCCGCCGCTGCCACCGCCGGCGCCGTTGCCACCGTTGCCGCCGAAGATGCCGTAGCCGCCATTGCCACCGCTGATATAACCGCCATTGGTGATCGTGGCGCCGGTAGACGAGTAGACGCCGACCCCGCCGCTTCCGCTACTGGCGCTGGTATCCGTGTTGGCGGAGCCGCCGGTGCCGCCGGTGCCGCCCGTAATAGTCGAGGAGGCGCCGATCCCCACCTGGCTGCTTCCGGTGAGCATGAGGCCGATGCCGCCGGTGCCGCCTCCGCCGCCGTAACCGGAAGTGACTCCCGCGCCGTCACCGCCGTTGCCGCCGTTGCCACCGGTGATGTTGACGTTGATCTGCCCGAGGTAACCCGAACCCGTGACGACCGCGCCGAAGCCGCCGGCGCCGCCGCCGCCGCCGCCACCCTTGTGATAAAAGACAGCGCCGCTGCCCTCGCCACCATTGCCGCCATTGCCGCCGGTCGCGTCGCTGCCCGGCAGCGTGCTGCCATAAAAGCCGTGCGCCCCGCCTCCTCCTCCTCCGCCGCCCGCACCGCCACTGCCGTCGCCGCCATTGCCGCCGGTACCGCCACCGGTGGAGCCCGGAAGACCGCCGGCGCCGGGGCTGCCGTCGGTGCCGTCGTAGGCGCCGGTGCCGCCGTAGCCGCCGCTGACCCCGGCGCCGCCGCCACCGCCGCCGGCACCGCCGTAGCCGTTGTTGGCGTAGGTGGAGCCGTTTCCGCCGGCGCCTGTCGCGCTGTCGGTCCCCCCGGGGGCGCCGGGGTTGCCGTCGCTGCTGGCACCGCCGGTGCCGCCATCGGCAAAGACCGGCGTCGCCGGCACGATGAGGAGAGTCCCCACCAAAGCGACGGCGACCAGCGCCGTCGTGCCGATGAGCGCCCGCCTCAGCCGGCGCGCGCGGCCGGAAGGGTCGGGCGAGAGTTTTACGAACCGCGCCTGGCGAACGGCGATGTCAATTCGCCCCTGCGCGGGGGCGATCGGAGCACTCGACCGATCCAAGTGAGGCTTGGGGCGCGATGCCACCGCTATACCACCCGCACGCCGCGCAGATTTCGCTTGGCATCGGTCCAGAAGGCGTCGTTCTCGACACGACGGACCAGATCGGGCGGCAGGATGGTCTGTCGCTCGACATGTTGCACTTTGGCGGCGACGCGGTGCAGGCCCGGCGTGCCGAGCCGCGCGTCCAACTCCTCTTCCGCGTAGTCGACGTGATCGAAGTCATGGGCGAACGGCGGTTGGCCGATGAAATCGTAGACCGCCGCCATCGCCTTGGCCGGCGTACGCGTCAGCGTCTCGTAGGTCAGCAGCATGAACCGGTCCGCCTGCTCCCCGTAATAGGCTTCCTTGAGCGCGTTATAGGCGAAGCCGACCATGCCATTCATTCCGAGCAGCCCATCCACCCGGTTGTAGACCGTGCCGCCGGGCTCGAAGTTGAAGATCTTGGACGGCTCGAACTTGTTGCGCCGGACCAGCCGCTCCAGGCTGTCGAGCACCCAGTGTATGTCGCGCACGCAGGCGATCACCTTCGCGTCCGGGAACAGCGCCGCCAGGGCCGGCAGCTTGCTGCACCACAGGCGATTGGTGTCGAACACCAGCTTTTCCGCCTGGATGTCCCGGTAATAATTCTCGAACAGGCCGGCGAGGATGGCCTCGCGCTGCGCCTCCGTGATGAACAGGGCGAACTCGTTCTCCTGGCTCATCTGCCTGAGCAGGGCGGTGAACAGCGCGCCGACCGGACTGCTCATCGCGGCATGGACGCCCGGATTCTGGCGCAGAATGCCCGCCAGCAGCGTCGAGCCCGCCCGCGGCAGGCCGGAGATGAAATGGATGCCGTGCTGCATGCCTCCTCGCGTGCCGTTTGCTTCCACTTAGCCCGGGTCGCGGCTCAGGCGTGAACGGCAAGCGGCAATACAGCGCTCGGCCTCGACGCGGACGCTCTTGACCCTTCCGCCTCGACCACGAATTGCTTCGATTTGCACCATTCCAGCCCCAAGAAAACAACCTGCCCTCAGTCCGGCACCAGACAAATTCGCGCGTAGCGCGCCATGCCGTGACATGCAGGTCCGTGTGCACCCAAGTATGGGATGATGCGATGCGATCGCCGGGATAGGCCATTACCCGAAGGAGTAAGAGAGGAAATGTCGCGCTCGCCCGCGAGGTCGTCGCGCTCTGCGCGGCGGAAGCCGTGATGGTCCACCCGCCTATGCCGGACACCATATCGAAAACAACGGTGCCCCCTTCATGCAGCGCGGTTATCGCGGCAGCGGTTTAGTCCTTTGGCGCGTAGTGGTCGCCCAAACTCCCGTTCACGCTGGCGGATGCCCGCCCCAGACTTTCTCGCCGATCCGCCACAAGGGCGGCATGCGCGCGAAAGGCGGGACGGTATGCGCCATCACGGCGATGGCAAGGCGCCCATCGGCGCCGATCTTGGCGTGGATCGCCTTCACATGCGCCTTGATCGTCTCGATACCGACATCGAGGATCGTCGCGATATCCTCGTTTGACTTACCCCTGGCGATCCAGGACGCCACTTCGAGCTGGCGCGGGGTGAGCTCGGGAAAGGCGATGCGCAGCCGGTCGGTGGGTGTCATCGAGGCGAGCGTGCGGTCGCAGGCCTGCCGGTAGCTGCGCAGAACGTGCGGCCGGTAGGCTTCCAATAAATCCCGCTGCCGGTCGCTGAACGTGGCGCGCCCGATCACGCGGTGCCCGGAGATGGTCAGCACATAGTCCCCGCTCTGCATGACGATCGACATGATGCGCCGGGCCATGGATGGCAGGAACACCTCGCGCGCGATCGGCAGGGTCGCGAACTCCTCCTCGCCGAAGAAGTCCGATTCACGTAGCGCCCGCTCACCGAAGAAGGCCGGATGGCAGCGCCAGAAATCGTGGCTGTGCATGTGGCGGGCGAAGGCGGCCATCGCCTCGGCACGCCGCGAAGGATCGTCCTCGACCGACAGGAGGGAACGGAACTCGCCGCTCACATGGTGGAACTCAGAATAGGTCACGACATCGGCGTCAATCAGGCGGCCAACGCCGGCGAACAGGATTTCCGGCAGGCCGATCAGATCAGCTTCCGCCTCGTAGAGCTTGATGATCTCGCCCGGGAGATTCGCCTCGTCCGCTTCACTCTTCCGAGTAATGGCCTGATCCACCAGCCGCATTGCATCATCATCCCATCGGAACGCCTACCGGTCCGCATGCTACGGCAAGTCCGGAGCAGGCGCGAAATTTTTGTGTCTTCCGGCGGGACGGGAACGCCGATCGATTGCTTGGGGTGAAAACGGTGAAAATCGGAACAAATCGCCGGAATTGTGAAGCCAACAATTCCGGGAGCAACCCCAACATCTTCCTCGCCAGCGCCCGATCTTGACGCACGATTCTATCGATCGAGCAGCTTCGAGATGAGGTTCGGCTACGCCGCCGATTTCGGAGACTCCTATCTCGGCCGGACCGCCAGCGGGCGGTTGGCCTACCACTTCTGACCAAAACGGATGGAGATGCAGATGATGTTCACCCGCCTGCTGATAGGGGCCGGATTGCTTGCAGGGACGATCCTGCCGGCCTCGGCGCTGCCAGCCCTTCCCCTGCCGGATCGCCCGGCGGCCTATCTTCCGGTTGCGGATGGATGCGGTCTCGGCGCGTGGCGCGGCCCATGGGGGCATTGCCGCGATACTCCCTATAGCGGCCCGCTGCCGGGAGGCGGCGTCGCCGTGCCTCCGGCGGCCTATGGCGGCTATTACGGCAATGGCTGCCCTCCCGGCTTCTGGCGTGGCCCGTGGGGCAACTGCCGCGACACGCCCTATCACGGGCGCCTGCCGGACGGCTCGTGGCAGTGAGCCCGCTTCCCCTCATGTGGATCAGGAACCAGAAAATGCCCAAGCTCATGTTCGCGCTGCTGCTTGCCGGCGCCGGCCTTGCCTGCCTGCCCGCCGCGCACGCCCAAGAGACGCCGCCCGCGCCGGCCCCCCAGATCGTCGAGCTCTATACCCGCGAGGACGCCCAGGCGGTGCTGGATGCCCGCGTCATCGCGCTCAAGACCGTGATCGGTCTCACCCCCGAGCAGGCGGCGCTGTGGGAGCCGGTGGAGGCGGCGATCCGCACGATCGCCAAGGACGCCGCCGCCCGGAAGGCGGAGCGGGCTAAAATGCCGGCGCCGAAGGATTTCGTCGAGCTGATGGAGCGCACCGCCGACGCGGAAGCCCTGCGGGCGCAGGAGCTGAAGACGCTGGCCGCCGCGCTCAAGCCTCTCATCGCTTCATTGAGCGAGGAGCAGAAGCGTCGCATCCCGACCTTCCTCGGCTTGCAGGAGAATTCACTAGGCCTGCCGCAGCCGACAGCCGAACTCTGGCTGTTCGAGGAAGAGCAATAGAGCTTCGGCGCGACAATGCCATGGGCGACCGCAGCGACGCCTCTGATGACCACTGCGGAGACCCATGGCCCACGGCCGTGCGATAGGCCAGGGGCGGCCGGGGAGATCCGGGTCGGCCATGATCTCTGAGACCGGCCCCTCGGTGAGGCGTAGCGACACCGGCTGATCGGCACAGCCATGGAACGCCACCAGCCGGTGCAGGGAGACTGCGAGATCCGGCATGGTCGTGATGATGGAGCAGTGGCGTCCGTCGGACCGCCCTCCACTATTCCCGCCTTGCCGTCGCGCTGGGCAAGGGATTGATCGAACTTGTAGACCGCGTCGGGCTGGAAAAGGTGGTCGTGGCCGGTGGGTGTTCATTTCCGTCGAGATTTGACCCTGGATTCCCACTGAGAACTGACCCGGGCTGATGGCCGCCACCGGTCAGATTACGCTCACATTCCGTGCTCTCCGCTGGCGAGAGGCAATGAGAACATGGACCAATTCTCGATGGAAAAATTCCCGCTTAAAGGGTCAAATCTCGATGGAATTCAACACCAAGGATCTCTCTGGCCCTCTCGGTGCTGTGGAATCGGTATCCGCGTGGCAGATTGTAGCCAAGGGTGTTGATTTCACTCGACTTTCGCCACACAGCGAGCATTGCTTTGCATGCAAGGAAGCGAAGGAACGGTATATGGCCATTCTGAACGTCGAGGGGCTCTCGCTCGAAATCATCTACGCGGCATTCGATGATGGCGATCTGCACTATGCGATCAGCCTGCAATGGAACGGCCAGTCCATCCTGAATCCCGACCTTCTAAAGCAGGAGGCTTTCGAGCCGGGGCATCCACCGGGCTGGGTTTCTGCAGTGGATGGACCGATCTGCAAGCTGTTGCCACTGCTGCGACGCGCGCTGGAGGAGAACAAGGCCGATTACTGGGAAACCACCGACATGAGCGTAATTTTGGCGGTGTATCCGGATGACCTTTTCCCGTTCCTGCCAAGCCACCTCATTCGAATCCCGCGCGATAACGAAGATCAAAAGGCACGAGAACAAACACCGCCCGAGCCCGAGCAGGACTTTTTCGAACTGCTTGTTTTCGTGGATGCCTTCAACCTCAAGGGAATGGCTTATCCCTCCGGCATCGGCGCCGGGATCCGGCTGTCCCCGACACGCGCTGATCTGAGGGCATTCTACGAGACCCTCAGATCAGAATATGCAATCTTCTACGAGAAAAATAAGCGCTCTACACTGCCTCTCTACTACAAGCAGCCTGGAATACCGCTGCCATTTTAGCGCCATGTCCAGGCAGATTTATCTGCCTGGACATACGTTTATTTGGAGTCTGCACACGCTAAATGGCGAGCATCAGAAGCTTCTCGACCGCCTCGCTCGAATACACCGAGACAATCGCAAGTTGGCAGACGCCTATGCCCCAGTGCCAATCGACGAGTTGCGGGCGCTTACCTGGGTCGAGCCAGCCGATACCACCGCCTGACGGCTTGGCAGCCGTGTTGCCGCATTATGGAGCGAGGACAGCGCGGTTATTGTGAGCCACCCTGCCAAACAGTTCGCAAGGAAACTAAGCGCCCGCGTTTATGAGGCTTTCGGCCAAGGCATGCCCTCGCCAAACTGATGATAGGTCTTCTCGAACTCGGCGAAGGAACGATAGCCTCCACGCTGAAGCAAGGGCTTCATTGCGCTGTTAACGACCCGATAGGTTTCCTTATCCATTGCCCCCGAGAAAGACGGGGGCCGAAGTTCATCGGCCCGACCGCACTGAACAGCGACAAGCGCACGGAGGTCTCCGAGCCGAGCCATCATCAGTGTCATCAGATCGACCTCGCAATGATCGATGATCTGCCATCTTTTCGGCAGCCGTACATCCCAGAACACCCAAAGGTCCCCGATAGAAGCGCGATCGAATTCGCTGTCTTTCCGTTCTCGCAGATCCAGAGCCAAGCGCGCGAATAGGGCATCTCTCTCGGCGCGGCAGTAAACGAAGTACGGCACATCCCTCTCATCGTAGGGTCCACGGATGTGCCAGTGCCGAGTGCCGCTTTCGATGAGAACGTCGTCCGGATGCGGCCAGGGATCGACGGGATCGACGCCACTTTTCGCAGCCGCCGCCCATTTGCCAGCCTGCTGCTCCTTCAAGGAGCAGATGTACTGGAAAACACGTTGCTTCTGTTCCTGGTCGGCTTGCTCGCGCTGCCCGTCTCGCAGCTCCAACTCTCGCCACAGTTTCAAAGCTTCACGCTGCGCACGGACGTCACCCTTTGCGGCGTTATTCGTCAATGATCGGCAAACCACTTCATACATGGCGAGGTCTACAGACCCACTGCCATCGTTCACGCGCACGCGGCGCTCGCGTTCTTTGCGTAGCGCATCGTCCAGTAAGCTAGGGCTGGCCGTATCCGCACTGGTAATGGGCTTTTGCTTGCGCGGGCGACCGCGAGGATTACCGGATTGCCCCTTCTGGAAACGAGTCCAGCTCGGAGGCTTCTTATAGCCCAGCGGTTTGTCGTCCCAATCAGTGCTCATTGGAGACCGCTCCTGTTGTCACCAAAGCCGTGCCAAGTAGCATTTCCTCATGCTCTTCGAAGCCGACGCCGCTGGAACCGTGGCGTGCCTGCTTACCGGTGACCTGCTGCCAGCGTCTTACGATCGTGTCGCAATAGAGCGGGTCGTATTCGATCAGCCGGGCGTGCCGTCCGGTCTTCTCAGCGGCAATCAATGTCGAGCCCGATCCGCCGAAGCCATCCAGCACGATCTCACCGCGCCGCGAGCAATCCCGAATGGCGTCGGCAATCATTGCCACCGGTTTCACGGTGGGATGCATGGCGAGTTCCTCACCGCGTGCCTTACCAGGGCTGGTGATCCCCGGATAATCCCAAACATTGGTCCGATGCCGACCGGTTCCGCCCAGCTCAAAGCTATTGGTGTGAGGCCCCTCCCCATTCTTGAACACGAAAATGAGCTCGTGCTTTGAGCGGTAGAAGCTACCCATGCCTCCGTTAGCCTTGTTCCACACCACCAAGTTCTTGAACTCGGTGAAGCATTCGCGGCCTGCCGCCAGCATCTCCCCCATATGCCGCCAATCCATGCACACGAAGGCGACGGCGCCATCCCGCATTACGGACGCCATGTTGCCGAGCGTCGCGGTGAGGAAGTCCGTAAATGCATCTGCGCTCATCTCGCCGCTGGCAAACGCGAACTCACGATGCCGCACACTGCCGAGCCCGCAGACATTGCCATCTATCTTCACGTTGTAGGGTGGATCCGTAAAAACGAGATCGGCGCGCTCATCGCCCATCAGTGCAGCGAAAGTCTCCGGCTTCTGGGTATCGCCGCAGATCAGCCGGTGACGCCCCAAATGCCAGACGTCACCCAACGCACTAACCGCCGTTCCGCCCACTACCGGAACGTCGTCTTCGGCCGCGTCCCTGCCATCAGGCTTGGCGTCGCGCGCCTCGTCAAGCACCAGGTCTATTTCGGCAAGGCTGAAGCCGGTCAGTTCGACGTCGAACTGCAAGTCGATCAGTCCCTGCAACTCGATAGCAAGCAAGTCGCGGTCCCAGCCGGCGTTAAGCGCGAGCTTATTGTCGGCCAGCACGTAGGCCTGCAGTTCGGCCGTGCTGAGATGGGAGAGCGTCAGCGTTGGCACACTGGTCAGCCCAAGCAACCGAGCGGCCTCGACACGCCCGTGCCCGGCAACAATCTGCCCCTCGTCGCTCACGAGCACCGGATTGACGAAGCCGAAGCGCTCAATGCTCGCAGCGATCTGGCGGATCTGCTTCTTCGAATGGGTACGCGCGTTGCGCGCATAGGGTTTTAGCGAAGTGATAGGGCGTTCCATGAGCGCGGCAGACGCGCGGGACGACGATCGGGACAAGAGGATTCTCCGTGAAAATCTGAGGTCATGTTTAAGCTTACGAAGGTTCTGCTCATGACTGATTTCCTTGCTGTTGGAGGCTCTTACGACCAGGCAGCGGCCTGCGGCGACCGTCTCGACCCGTCATATACTATGAGAACAAAACAAGTTCGCGCAACTCCAATTGCGGTAAATAATTACCGACTCATTACCGAATACCGGGGAGAAGTTCCGGGAATGACGTTTCCTGCGTCCAACGGAAAATAGGGATTTCCAGCGCTTGGACCTGCACAATTCCCTGTTCTGCCGAAACCAATTCCCTGTTGATTGGCCGCCGAATTGATACTCACGAGCTTCTTTAGGGCGGGCCAAACGTCAGAAAACCCCGCGATATTATCGGCTTGCCGCCGGCACTGTCGGCACATGGCAGGCCGAGATGCCTGCTTTGCGGATGGAAACAGGGATTTACAGGCAGAGAGCAGTTCGCAGGTGACTACACCCTCCGCCATTTCAGTCCCAAACTGGGAATGCCGAGTGCCTCGCCTGTGCTGGGTTTTCCCACGAGCGTAGACTACCGAGCGCGGGCCCGAATCTGTCCCATATCGCCTTCGACCCGTTGCGCGAACACAGGCGGCGTGTCCGCCTGCCCATCCACCGCCCCGGCTCGGATGCGGTGACGATCGACCTGGCGCCCGGCTCGATATCCCGCGTGACGGCTCTGCTTCATGCGCGCTCCCACATGAAGCAGACATACTCAGTGTCGGACCGGGTCATCCGGACGGGGTTACATCGCCATTTGTACCGCGGCCGGAGCGCGATACTCTCGCCGCCATGGATCTGATCCGCATCCTCCTGGTCGACGACCATCCGATCGTGCGCGAGGGGTACCGCCGGCTGCTCGGGCGTCAGCCCGGCTTTTCCGTCGTGGCCGAGGCCAATGACGGGGAAGCGGCGCTGGCGGCCTTTGCCGAGCACGCGCCCGACGTCGTGCTGATGGACCTCTCCATGCCGGGAGGCGGCGGCTTTGCCGCGGTCGAGGCCATGCTGGCGCGCGATTCGAAGGCCCGCATCATCGTCGTGTCGATGCATCAGGGGGCGATCTTCGCGCGCAAGGCCATGGCCGCCGGCGCGCGCGGCTTCGTTTCCAAGAGCAGCCCTCCGGACGAACTGGTGCGGGCCATCACCACCGTGATGTCGGGGCGGCGCGTGCTCTCGGACGACATGGCGCAGGAATTCGCCCGCACCTCGCTGGAACACGACGACGTCGCCGGCCTGACGCCGCGCGAGCGCGATATCCTGCTGCTGCTGGCGCGCGGCATGAGCGGGCGATCCATCGCCAGCAGCCTCGGCCTCTCCTCCAAGACGGTGCAGAACAACCTGTCGCTGATCCGGGCCAAGCTCGGCGCCTCCGGCGACGCCGAACTGGTGCTCAAGGCGCAGCGCGCCGGCTTCGTCGACGCGCTGTGATGCGCAGGCTGCTCCCCCAGTTGGTCCTGCGGGTGTTGGCGGCCGGGTTCCTGACCGTATTGGTCGCCGCCGGCTGGGTGCTGTGGGACACGGCGAGCGCCGCCCGGCTGGATGCGCAGACCACCGCCACCCGCGTCGCCGACGCCATCGCCGCGCGGCCGAGCTTCGAGGGCCTCGCCTTTGGCGGCGTGGCGCCGACGCCGGTCTTCCGCGACTGGCAGGAATTTCCCGCCTGGAGCCTGATCGCGCCCGGCATCTGTGTCGAGCTCGGACCGCGCGGCCAGCCGATACAGCGGCGCTGCGGCCCTTATCTGGCGGCCCCTACGCCGCCGGACTGGTTCGTGTGGCTGGCGCAGCATCTCGGCCTCGTGCCCCAGCCGATCGCCGTGCCGGTGCGCACGCGCTACGTCACCGATGCCTATGTGACCGCCATCGCCGATCCCGGCGTCATCGTCACCCGCGCCTGGGCCCGCACCGGCGACCTGATGCGCGTGGCGGTGGGGATGGCGATCGGCGGGGCCATCCTCACCGGCCTGCTCGTCATCCGCCTGCTGGCGCCGTTCCGCATCATACTGCGCGGCATCGAGCGTCTACAGCGCGGCGATTTCGCCACCCGCCTGCCGCGCCTGCACGTCGCCGAGTTCGACCGGCTGAGCGCGGCGCTGAACGACACGGCGGCGACGCTGCAAGAGGCGCAGGCCATGCGCACCGAGCTGACGCGGCGCCTGTTCACGGTGCAGGAGAGCGAGCGCCGGGCGCTGGCCCGCGAACTGCACGACGAGTTCGGCCAGTGCCTGACCGCGACCCGCGCCCTCGCCGCGGCGATTTCCCAATCGGGCGAATCCACCGCGCAGGACGGCGCGCGGATCGCGGAAATATCGGGCCAGATGATGGACAGCCTGCGCGCCGAGCTCTCCCAGCTGCGCCCGCCGGACCTTGACGATCTCGGGCTCCGCCCGGCGCTGGAGCGGCTGGTCGCCGACTGGCGCAACCGCTTGCCGGCGGTCCGTTTTGCGCTGGCGCTGCGCGGCGATGTCGATGCCGTGCCGGACGAGCTCGCGCTCAGCCTCTACCGCATCGCCCAGGAATGCCTAACCAACGCCATCCGGCATGGCGCGCCGAAGACGGTCTCGCTGGAAATCGAGGTTGCCGAGGATATCGTCCTCACCGCCACTGACGACGGCTCGGCGCGACGCGACATCCCGGTCGGCGACGGCTACGGCCTGCTCGGCATTCGCGAGCGGGTGGATGCGCTCGGCGGCAGCTTCTCGCTGGAGCCGGCCGAGGGCGGCATGCGCGCCACCGCCCGGTTGCCGCGCTGAACGCAGCGATCTTCCCGGGCGATCTTCCCGGGTGGGCCGGGAAAGCCTCTCTAGCGCGCCTCCCGTCGCCGGGCGCATCCTCGCCGGGTAAAGGGAGGCTTCCCGCATGAACGACATGAGCCATCCGATCGCGCGGCTTGGCGCCGAGGTCTCCGCCGGCCTGATCGGGCATGAGGAGATGGTCGAGCGCCTGCTGATCGCCCTGCTCGCCGGCGGGCACGTCCTCATCGAGGGGCCACCGGGCATCGCCAAGACCCGCGCCGTGAAGCGCCTCGCCGCGTCGCTTCCAGGAAGCCATGCGCGGATCCAGTGCACGCCGGACCTGCTGCCTTCGGACCTGACCGGCACCCAGGTGTTCCGGCACGAGAGCGGCGGCTTCGACTTCGTGCCTGGCCCGCTGTTCCACGCGCTGGTTCTGGTGGACGAGATCAACCGAGCGCCGCCCAAAGTGCAGTCGGCGCTGCTGGAAGCCATGGCCGAGAACCAAGTGACGAGTTCGGGCGTCACCCGTCCGCTGCCCGATCCCTTCATGGTGGTGGCGACGCAGAATCCGATCGAGCACGAAGGCACGTTTCCCCTGCCCGAGGCGCAGATGGACCGCTTCCTGCTGCACCTCTCTCTCGGGCTTCCGCAGGCCGAGCAGGAACGTGCCATCCTGGATCTTGTGGCGGCCGAGCGAATCGCGCCGCCGCTCCTCACCACGGTCTCGCTGTCGGCCGGCAAGCTGCACGAGGCCAAGGCGGAGGTCGCCCGCGTGCATCTCGCACCGGCGCTGAAGGACTATATCGTGCGGCTGGTGATGGCCTCGCGGCCCGGCGGCGCCGTCGCCGACTGGGTGGAGCACCCCATTTCCCCGCGCGGCACGCTCGCTCTGGCGGTCGCGGCGCAGGCACTGGCCTGGCTCAGGGGCCGCGACTATGTGCTACCGGAGGATGTGACGGCACTCGCCCCCGACGCGCTTTCCCACCGCCTCGTGCCGAGCTGGGCCGCCATCGGCGAAGGGCGCACCGGGCGCAGCCTCGTCGCCGACATCATGCGCGCGGTCGAGCCATGGTGAGGCCGGAGCTGGACGCGCCGGGCATCCGCCTCAGTGTCGGCGAGCTGCTGGCGCTGCGTGACGGCGCGCTCCGGCCCGGCCGGCATCGGCCCGCGTCCCGCCGGCCCGGCGCGCTGCCCGCCAAACCGGCCGGCGCGGGCATGGACCTGCGCGAGATCCGCGCCTTCACCGAGGGCGACGATACCCGCCGGATCGACCCGGCCGCCACCGCCCGCACCGGCATGCCGCACATTCGCAGCTTTCACGAGGACCGCGACGACACGGTGCTGCTGATCGCCGATTTCCGCCCGCCCATGCTGTGGGGCACGGGGCGCGCCCTGCGCTCGGTCCGCGCGGCACGCGCGCTGGCCCGGCACGGCTGGCGAGCGCTCGCCCGCGGCGCTTCGGTCGCGGTGATCGGCGTCAGCGCGGCCGGCGTGACGCTGGTAAGGTCAGGCGCCGGCGTGCAGCATATGGGTCGTATCGCGCTCATGTTGGCGACAGGGCACGACCGGGCGCTCGATGCCGCTGGCGAGAGCCCTTCGCTTTCGGAAGCGCTCATCCGCGCCGCCCGGCTCGCCCCGCCCGGCGGCGAGGTGCTGCTCGCCACCAGCGCGGAAGGGGTCGCATCGGAGGACGAGCCGCCCCTCGCCCGCCTTGCGCGGCGGCGGCGGGTGCGGCTGCTGCTCCCGCTCGATCCCATCGACACCGCGCCGCCGACGCTGGCGCTGCCCATTCAGCATGGCCCGCTCAGCCGGCTGGCACGGTTGCAGCCCCTCGACACGCTCGCGCTGGCCCGGCGCCTGCGGGCGCTGAATGTGAGCCTCGAGGTCATCGCCGATGACGCAGGCTGAGCTCATCGCCACCCTGTCTCAGGGGCGGCTGCCGCCGTCCCTGATGCAGCTTCACGCGGGCGACGTGGTGGCGCTGTTCGGTGCCGGGCTCATCCTCGCGGCGCTGCTGTGCTGGCTGGCGACGCCCTTCCTGCATCGCCGTCCCGCGCGCCGCACCCTGATCCGCGCCACGCGCGGCCTGCCGCCCGAGGAGCGGGCGCTGGCCGTCGCGCGCCTTCTCGGCCATCTGCCGGAAGAACTGCGCGCCACCGCCTATGGCGGCGGACAACCGCTCGATGCGGAGGCGATCGAGCGCATTGCCTTGAAAACGAGGCCGGCGCGCCGATGAACTTCGCCCTTCCCCTCGCTTTACTCCTGCTGCCGCTGCCCCTGCTGGTCAGGCGGCTGCTGCCGGCCCGTCCGCCGGTGAGGACGTCGCTGCGCGTCGGCGCCGGTACTTTCGCCGCCGCCACTCCCATGCGCGCCGGCGACGGCCTCGTCGGCATGCTCCTCCTGACTGCCGCCTGGACGGCGCTGATCGTTGCGCTGGCAGGCCCGCGGATTGCCGCCACGAGGGACATCGTTACGGCCTCGGGGCGCGAGATCGTGCTGGCGCTCGATTTGTCCGGCAGCATGGTCAAGGAGGACTTCGTGCTCGACGGCAAGCCGCTGTCCCGGCTGGATGCGGTCAAGCGTGTCGCGGCGCGCTTCGTAGCGGCGCGGCGCGGTGACCGCATCGGCCTGGTGATCTTCGGCGACCGGGCCTATGTGGCGCAGCCGCCCACCTTCGACGTCGCCTCGGTCGCGCGCGCGATCGAGGTCGCGCAGATCGGCATTTCCGGCCGCTCGACGGCGATTTCCGACGGGCTGGGCATGGCCGCGCGGCGGCTCGTGCAAAGCGACGCAAAGAGCAAGGTCGTCGTGCTGCTCTCCGATGGGGTCGACACCTCGGGCAAGGTCGGGGCAAGCGACGCGGCCAGGCTCGCGGCCAGCCACGGCATACGGGTGCACACCATCGCGCTCGGGCCGGACGATCTCGAGAGCCAGCCTCAGTCCCGCGACGCCGTCGATGCGCAGGCCCTGCGTGCCATGGCCGAGGCCGGCGGCGGCACCAGCTTCCGCGTGCGCGGCATGGACGATCTGGAGGCGATGGCGGCCACCCTCGACCAGCTCGAGCCCAACCCGATGCGCCGTCCGCCCCTGCACTATTGGCGCGAACTCTGGATGTGGCCGGGCGGCATCGCCCTGGTTCTCGCCGTGCTGCTGGCGCTGCGGAGGCGCGCATGAGCACGCTCATCCTGCTGCGCCCCTGGTGGCTTGCGACCCTGCCGCTCCTCGCCGTCCTTGCGCTCTGGCTGCTGCGGCGGGAGCCGGCCGCGGGCGGTTGGCAGCGGGTGATGCCGCCGGCGATGTTGGCGGCGATGCGGACGCTCGGCCATCTCGGCGGCGAGGACGGGCGACGCGGCCTTGTGGCGCTGACGACGGCGGGGCTGGTGGGCTTGGGCCTCTGCGGCCCGGCCGTGCCGCGCGCCGACGCGCCGCTGCTCGCCGGCAGCGGCGCGATCCTGATCGCCATCGACATGTCCCCTTCCGTTGCCAGGGGCCCCGCCATCGCCGACGCGCAAGCGGCCGCCGCCGGGGTACTGGGGGCGGCCGGCGGAAGGCCGGTGGGCCTCGTCCTGTATGCGGGCGAGGCTTATGAGGTCGCCGCGCCGACGGCCGATCCGGCGACGCTGGAGAGCCAGATCGCCGTGCTCGGCACCGACACCATGCCAGGCGGCGGCAGCCGGCCCGCCGCCGCGCTCGCGCTGGCGCGGCAGATGCTGCAAGGCAGCGTCGACGCCGATCTCGTACTGATATCGGACGGCGGCGGCGTCGACGATGCCGCGCGGGTGGAAACCGAACGCCTCGCCGGCGAAGGGATACGCCTCTCCGTCCTGACACTGGCAGGAGCCGCAGGTGGGAAAACCGATATTCGCGCGCTCGAAACGCTCGGCAGCGCCGCCGCCCCGGCCCGTTCGCCCGACGCGGTGTTCCGCCGCCTGTCGCGGGGCGGCACGCTGGAACGCGATCCTGCGCTGACGGCGCTGCAGTTCCGCGATCTCGGCCCCTTCCTTGCCGCGCTGGGCATCATCCCCCTTCTCAGCCTGTTCCGGAGGCGGGCATGAACCGCGCCGTGCTCATGGCGGCCGCCGGCCTCGCCTGTCTCGCATTTGCGGGCCCGGCGCCATGGGGGCGCCTCGCGCTATGGGCCGGCATTCCGGGGAGCGCGGCCTTGCTCGACGATGCCGCCGCGCGTGGCCTCGCGCTTTATCGCGAGGGGGACTACCCGGCAGCGGATGCCGCCTTCGCCGAGGCGGGACGCAGCCAGACCTTCAACCGCGCCCTCACTCTGGCCGCGATCGGGCAGCACAGCCTGTCGGTCGCCTATCTCGACGCGGTACTGTTCGCCAATCCCGCCGATGCCGAGGCCCGCCGGTTGCGGGAGCTGATCGACGCCATGGTGCCCAAGATCCAGGGCGACAGCACCGTGCCGGGACGGCTTGCCGGCCATGGCGGGCTGGCGCCGTCCGATGTCGCGAGCGGCCATGCCATTGCCAGCACGCCGGACCCGACCTGGAAGAAGGCGATCGAGGCGCGCGGCTTTGCCGCCTCCGATGCCTGGCTCGACACGCTGACGGACGATCCGGGCGAGTTCCTGCGCCTGCGCCTGCAAAAGGAATATGAGCGGCGCGCCGGCCTCGGCCTGCTCCGGCCGGTGGAGGGCGACCCATGGTGATCCGGCTTGCCCTGCTTCTCTGCCTGCTGGCCGGCGGTGCCCGCGCCGAGAGCCTGCGCCTCCTCGTGCCGCAGATGCAGCCCGTGGTGAGCGAGATGATCCCGCTCACCCTCCGGGGCGAGTATACGCGCCAGATCGCGCTGGAGACGCTGACCTTCCCGAACTCCGAAGACTATGACTGGATGCAGCTGTCGCGCGACCAGTGGCGGAACGAAGAGATCGAGGGCCGCACCGTCCGGGTGTTCGAGCGCCGCATCGGCATTTTTCCCCGCCATGCCGGCGCCCTCACCATCGGTCCGGTCACGCATCATCTGACCGTGGTGGGCAGCAACAATCTGCGCGAACCGCTCGAGGTGACGGCCCCGCCGATCACGCTGCCGGTAGCCCCGTTTCCGGCGGAGGGTTCTCCGCTGTCGGCCCGCAGCCTTGCCATCGAGGACGAATTGTCGGCCGCGCCCGGCGCCTTGCGCGATGGCGAGACCCTGGTCCGGCGGGTGACGCTGAGGGCCGACGGCACGCTGCCGCATCTGCTGCCCCCACGCCCGGCCCTGCGCGAGCCGTGGCTCATCACCTTCGCGGCGCCGGAGCGGCGCGAGATGCAGCCGACGGCGGACGGCCCGCTGACGACCGTCATCTGGGAATGGCATCTACGCCCCAAGACCGGCGAGCCGGGCGTGCTGCCGGCCGTCGCCATCGCCTGGTTCGACACCAACAGCCGGCAGATGCGCACGGCCGAAGTCCCGGCGATCCCGTTCGGCTATGCCAGCTTTGGCGACAATCGTGCCGGCGCCGAGCACCTGCCCGCCGGACAGGTCGGCGCCGCGCTCCTCGCCCTTGCGGCGGGGCTCGCCGCCGGGGTCGCGGTCGCACTTGCCGGCGTTTCGCGGCGGCGGCGGGCGGAGGTCCGGCGCCTTCTGCTCAGGCTGTCGCTCATCGTCCCGCCAAGGCGCGCACTGCTGCGGGTAGCGGCGACCGGCGACCTGTTCGCGCTCCGCCGCGCGGCAGAGCGCTATCTGCGCCGCCGGCACGATCTGGGTTTGCCGGTGACGGGCCGCGAAACGGCCCATCTCGACGCGGTGCTGTATGCTCGCCCCGGAAGTGCCCCGCCCTTCGAGGCCGGGACCGGGGTCGGCGCCATCCTCACCCACAAATAGGACAGCGCCGTCATCACGACGGGCGGGTATGACCGAGCCCGTCGAGCACGTGCCGCGCCGCGCGATAATCCGGCTTGGCGTGGCCTTCGCCGAAGGCGGCGACGATGGCACCGAGGCGTTCGGCGGACTGACGCGCCTGCGGCATCAACTGCGCGGCAAGCGTCGCCCCGCGCAGCGCCCAGGAGCGCAGGCCGGTGCGCTGCGCCAGTTCCCACGCCTCGTCGAGGGCGTCTCTCGCCGCGTCCGGCCGCTCAGCGCCGAGGATTTTCGCCCGGATCCGCAGCAGCTCCGGCAGCACCCAACCCTCGCCGCTGGCGCGCGCGAAAGAAATCGCCTCGTCCACGCAGGCCAGCGCCTCCACCCCGCGCCCAACTCCGTGAAGCGCCATCGCCCGGTGGCCAAGGAACATCGCCCGGCGGATCGGCCAGCGCGTGCGCGCCAATGCGTCGAGGCCGCCCGCCAGATCCTCGGCAGCCTGCGAGAAAGCGCCGTTCAGCAGGTGCAGCGAGCCACGATAGCAGCGACGCCAGGCCTGCCACGGCCCGAAGGGG
This sequence comes from Ancylobacter sp. VNQ12, assembly GCF_049445835.1. NCBI lineage: Bacteria > Pseudomonadati > Pseudomonadota > Alphaproteobacteria > Hyphomicrobiales > Xanthobacteraceae > Ancylobacter > Ancylobacter sp. VNQ12. Next base: position 27,863 of record NZ_JBMSDU010000011.1, read on the forward strand.
TGCCGGCCGGAAACGTCGGCGAGGAGTTCCAACCGCTCCGCAAGCGTCTCGGCCTCTCCGCAATAGAAGGCGACGGGACAACCGGAATCCACCAGATTGAGCGCCAGCGTGGTGGCATGGCCGCGTTCGCGGGCATCGGCGGTGTTGCGGGTCGCAAGTTCCGACGCCTGATCCTGCAACCCTTGCAGCCACAGCGCCGCCGAATAGAAGGCCCGCCCGTTCAATTCCTGGTCGTACTGCATGCGCACGATGGCGTTGGCCGAGATGCCGACGCTGATCGCCGCCTCCAGCGCCAACCGCGCCTCCTCGATGCGCCCGAGGAACAGCAGCGACACGCCGGTCAGGCGATTGGCGATGACCAGATCGGCGGACCTCTCCCCCGCAGCCGCGAGCCGGGTGAAATCACCGGCGATCTCCAGCGAGGCGCCATAGCGGCCGGAGCAGAATGCGGCGAGCCACATGCCCCAGCTTGCCCGCAATTGAAGTTCCACGCTGCCGGTTTCCCGCGCGATCCGGCACGCCGTCCGCAGCGTGTCCCCGGCCTCGGCGACCGGGCCGATGGTGTAGATCAACGCGGTGCCGAGCGAGGTCAGCAGCGCCACTTCGCGGCCGGCATCGGTCGGCATGCCCTCGCCGAGGCTCGCCACCGCGCGCTCGAAACGCGCCCGGCACTCGTTCACCAGCGACAGCTGGAACCACAGCACCGCCGAGGAGATGGTGAGCGCCGCGCCGATCTCGCGGTCGCCCTTCGGCCCGAAGCACCAGTCGAGCGCGGCGCGCACATTGTCCAGCTGGCCGGCATAGGTGGCGAGCCAGTCGGCGGGGCGGGCGCGCGGCCATTCCTGCTCGGCGTTGGCGATCATCTCCTTCATGAGCACGGCATGGCGGCGGCTCAGCCGGTCGAAATCGCCGCTTTCCCGGAGCTTTTCCAGCGCGTAGGCACGGGTGATCTCCAGCAGGCGATAGCGCGGCAGCGCCTGCGAGAAGTCGGCGGCGACCAGCGATTTCGAGACCAGGCTGGTGAGGTTTTCGATGATCTCCCAGCTCGGTTCCTCGATGGCGGCAACCTTGCCCGCGGCGTCGAGCGAGAAATGGCCGGCGAAGACGGAGAGCCGGCACAGCGTGGTCCGCTCGCCCGGGCTGAGGTGGTCGTAGCTCCAGCCCAGCGTCGCCTGCAACGTCTGGTGGCGTGGCAGGGCGGTGCGCCGGCCGGCGACCAGCAGGCGGAACACATCGTCGAGCCGCTGCGCCAGCCCCTTGACGCCGAAGGCATCGACCCGCCCGGCGGCAAGCTCGATGGCGAGCGGCAGGCCGTCGAGGCGGCGGCAGATGGCGACGATGTCCGGCATGTCTTCAGGGGTCGGCTCATAACTGCCCAGCGTGGCGGCGGCCCGTTCGACGAACAATCGGACCGCCGGAAAGCCGAGCGCCACGGCGCCGGCACCCTCGGTCTCGGCCTCGCGTGGCGGCACTTCCAGCCCCTGCAGCCGGAAGACATGCTCCCCCTTGGCCCGCAGCGGCTCGCGGCTGGTGACGAGAAGCCGCAGCGCGGGATTCGCGTTGAGCAGCAGTTCGGCGAGCGCGGCGGCCGCGGCCACCACCTGCTCGCAATTGTCGAGGATCAGCAGCCCGCGCTCCAGGGGCAGCCGGTCGGCCAACCGGACAGGCCCGGCGCCCAGCGTCATGCCGAGGGCGGAGGCGACAGCATTCTCCACCAGCGCGGGATCGCTGATCTGCGCGAGTTCGACCAGCACGACGGCGTCGGGGGCTGCGGCGTCATCCTGCGCCAGCGCCGCCCGCGCGGCATCGAGCGCCACCGTGGTCTTGCCGACGCCACCGGGGCCGACCACGCTGACGAAGCGGCGCCGGGCGAGTTCCTCGCCGATCGCCGCCACCGCCGCGCCGCGCCCCAGCACCGGGGTGAGGTTGAGCGGCAGGTTCTGCCGGATGAGCGGCGCCGCCGGCGCGTCGCGGTCGGCGATGTCGGTGAAGGTGACGTCGGCCACGAAACTGTAGCCACGCCGGGCGATGTTGGCGATGTAGTGCCGCCCGTCCTGGCCGTCGCCGAGCACGCGGCGCAGCGCCGTCATCTGCACCCGCAGATTGGCCTCCTCCACGAACAGGTCCGGCCACGCGCTGGCCAGAAGCTCCTGCTTGGTGACCACCTCGCCGGCCCGCTCGACCAGCGCCACAAGCAGTTCCAGCGCCCGTCCGCCCATGGGAATGACCGCCCCGTCCTTCAGCAGCTGCTTCGGGGCGAGGCCCAGGCGGAACGGACCGAACAACGCGGCGCGGGAAGCGGTTTTCATGAGTGATCCGAGGGGGCTTCAGTCGGCCATCGCATACGGTATTATACCTACTGCCGTCCTAGGCTGATAAGAGCGCTGCACGGTGATTATTCACAGCCGTGACAACGACTTCACCAAACGGCAGGAACGGGCAGCTTCATGGACACCACCCCTTCCGTAGCGGCCGCGCGGACGGAATCGAAGCCCGGCGGGCTGATCGTCGCCGTGCTGCTGGCCCTGCTCGCCATGGCGGGGCCGCTCTATATCGACATCATGCCCTCCATCGTCGCGGCTCTGCGCAGCGACTACGGCCTCAGCGCGACGCAGGCCGGCTTCGTCGCCGCCAGCAATGGCTATGGCTCGACGCTCGGCGCGCTGCTCGCGCTGTTCGTCGTGCCGCGCCTGCCCTGGCGGCCGCTGGCGGTCGGGTTGCTGCTTGCGCTCATCGCCGCCGATGTCGCAACCACCTTCGTGAACGGCTATGAGGCGCTGATCGCCGTGCGGGCCACCCACGGGGTGATCGGCGGCCTGCTGGTCGGCCTGTGTTATGCGCTGATCGCCCGCAGCGCCGATGCCCGGCAGGGGTTCGGCATCCTGTTCGTTTTCCATTTCGGCTTCGGCGGCCTCGGCGTGCTCGCCTCGACCTTCCTGGCGCCGTACATGACGCATGGCGTGGTGTTCCTTGTCCTTGCCGCCTTCGGCGTGCTGGCACTCATGGTGGTGCCGCTGCTGCCGGCGTTCGAGCCGCCGCAACGGGAGCCGGAACGGGCAAGCGCTGCCGGCCGGCTCCCCGTGCGCAGCTTCCTGCGCATCGGCGGGCTGTTCCTGTTCCAGGCCGCCAATCTCGGCCTCGGCGCCTTCCTCGTCGGCATCGGCGCTGATTTCGGCCATGCCGCGAGCTTTTCCGGCGCGGCGGTGGGGCTGGGTCTGTGGGCGGGTGTGCCCGGTGCCCTTGCCATGCTGGTTCTCAGCCGCTTCCTCGGCTGGAGACCGCTGGTGCCGATCGTGCTCGCCGCCGGCTTCAGCAAGGCGCTGATCGGGCTCGGGCAGGAGCCGGCAGTGTTTGCCGCCGCCATCGCCACCGTGTTCCTCACCATGGCGATGGCGCTGCCCTATGTCTTCGCGCTCTGCGCCGAGGGCGATATCAGCGGCCGCTCGGCGGTTCTGGCCGGCTTCGCCTCCAAGCTCGGCCTCTCCACCGGACCGGCGATCGGTGGTCTGATCTATCCGCTCGGGGCCGGGGTGCTGATCACCGCGTCCATCGTCACGGTGACGGCAGCCGCGCTGCTCTTCGCCCTTTCGCTGTATCCGCAACGAGTCCGGCAGCCCGCCTGACCCGAGATTTTGCAGTTTTTTGCACCTCCGCCCGCCCCACATCGGCTATTTCCTAGGGCCTGATCCGATCAGGTTGAGACAAGCTGATCGGTAAATCAGTCTCTAATCTACGAGTAGAGAACGCGTTATTCGATCAGATTGCGCTGTAATCCGATCGGCGCGTGCTCTAGGTGCCGTCAGGTGACGGCGGGGGAACGGCGATGGCCATGGTGTCCGGATCCGGAGCGCGCTGGGAACTGCCTTCAGGCAGCGAGGAGGCCGGCCCGCTCGATGCGCGCGAGCTGGAGCTTGTCCGCCAGGCAATGACCGAGGCCCTCGGCAGCGGCAGCGATTGCGAGATCGAGCAGATGGTGCGGCTACGCAGCGTGCTGCCGGTGCGCCGCAGCGTGCAGGTGCGGCTGGAGCGCGACCTCAACGACGAGATCACCGCGGTGCGCATCGTCTTCGGGCGTGACGGCGACCCCGTGGTCGAGTGGACGCTCGCACCACAGGACGAGATCGCTGGCAATGACGACGTCGACACCGCGCCGGGGGCGGTCGAGGCCATCAATGCCTTCACCGCCATCCTCCTGCACGCCGAGGCGGTCAAGCGGCAGGTGGGGCGGCAGGCGGCCCGCCGGGCGAAGCCCGTAAACGGGTTCGAAGCGGCAGGGCACGAGGTCGCACACGATCCGGAGCACCATATGCTGGCCGATATCTCCGCTTCGGTCGAGCATATCCTGACCAACGCCCACCGGGCCTGGCGCCATGCCGGCAGTTTCCGCCGCGAAGGGGTCGCTTCCGCGTCGTAGGCGCGCCGATCCGCGCCCGACGAGCGGGCGCTTGGGCGCTCACCAAGTGCGCACCCGTCAGCCCGGCCGCGACGGGCGTGGGCTGACGGGTCTTTCCAGGGTTGCGGGATTGCCGCCCCCAATCAATCGATCTTCTTGCCGGCCGTCTCCGGCGCGCAGAAGGTTGCCGCGAGCGTGATCAGGGCCAGCACGATCAGATACACCGAGATCGGCCAGGTCGCCCCGCTCCACGCCAGCAGACCGGCGGCAATGATCGGGGTAAAGCCTCCGCTGAGAGCCGCACCGACCTGGAAGCCCAGCGACGCGCCGCTGTAGCGCAGTCGCGCATCGAAGAGCTCGGACATCCAGGCAGCTCCGATGGCGAACATCACGCCCTGACCCAGGCTGAGCGCAATCGCGACCGTGATGGCTATGATCATCGGATCCGCGGTGTCGAACAGCCAGAACAGCGGGAAGGCGAAGAGAATCGAGAACAGGCAGGCGAAGATGAACATCACGCGCCGGCCGTAGCGATCCGCCATCCAGCCGAACAGCGGAATCGTGAAGAGCTCGATGAATGCCGCGATGAGCAGACCGTTCAGGATCACGCTGCGCGGCAAGCCGAGCTGGACGGTGACGTAGGAAATCGAGAACACCGTGACCACGCTGACATAGGCGATCTCGGACACCTTGAGGCCCACCGCCGTGAGGAACGTGCGGGGATGCTGCGTCAGGATCTCCACCAGCGGCAGCTTGGCGACGCTGTTCTGCTTCTTCACCCGCTGGAAGGCGGGGGTTTCGTGCAGGCGCAGGCGGATGAAGAGGCCGACGGCGACCAGCAGCGCGCTGGCCCAGAACGGGATACGCCACCCCCAGCTCAGGAACTCGCTTTCGGGCAGGCGGGTGGCGAAAGCGAAGACGCCGATCGAGGCGAGCACGCCCAGCGGATAGCCGAGCTGCACGACGCTGCCGAAGAAGCCGCGCCTCTGGTCCGGGACGCTTTCCACCACCATCAGCACGGCGCCGCCCCACTCGCCGCCGATGCCGAGGCCCTGGACGAGGCGCAGCGCGACGAGCAGCACGGGCGCCCAGATGCCGATCTGGTCGTAGGTCGGCAGGCAGCCGATGAGGAACGTGCCGACGCCCATGATGATGATGGTCAGCGACAACATCGCCTTGCGGCCGAGCTTGTCCCCGAAATGGCCGAAGATCGCTCCCCCGAGCGGACGGGCGAGAAAGCCGACGGCATAGGAGCCGAACGCCGCGATCGTACCCACGACCGGGTCGAAGCTGGGGAAGAAGAGCTTGTTGAACACCAGCGCGGCGGCGGTGCCGTAAATGAGGAAATCGTACCACTCCACGGTGGTGCCGATCACGCTCGACCAGACGACCTTGCGACGCTCGGCCGGCGAGAGCGGCCCGGAGGACTGAGCCGACATCGGCGTGTCGGCTGGCATGGTTGATATCGACATTGCTCTCCCAATCTCCAGTTTAGTGGAATAATTTCCATCAAACTGGATGCAAGCCCTATGCCAGCCGACCGTCGATCAGAGCGCGAGCGTGACCCCGACGCGGGCGCGAGACACGCACGGCGTCATCTTGTCCTGGCGGTCGGCAAGGCTCAGCAGGCTGTCGCGGTGGATCACCGTGCCGTCGCGATAGCCGCACACGCACGCGCCGCACACACCGAGCTCACAGGAGGACGGCATGGTGAAGCCGTTGGCGCGCAGAACGTCGAGCGCCGAGCGATCGGCCGGCACGCGCAAGGTCCGCCCGGTCGAGGCGATGGTGATATCAAAGGGCTCGGCCTTGAAATTCTCATCGAAGGTGGGCTGGAACACTTCGGTGTGCCGACGCTCCGAATTCCAGCCCGCGCGCTCGGCCGCGGCGACGATGGCGGCATTCAGTGCCGCCGGCCCGCAGAAATAGAGATGGGCCCGCGGCAACCCGCCTGCGGCGGCGAGGATCGCGGCCACATCGGCTGGATTCTCATCGTCGAAATGAGCGCGAAGCCGTGGCCCGAATTCTCCCTCCAGCTCGCTCAACAGCGGCGCATAGGCCCGCGCGCGCGCCAGAAAATGCAGCTCGAAATCCTCCCCCCGATAACGGGCCTCCCGAGCCAGCGCGGCCAAGGGGGTGACGCCGATGCCGCCGGCAATGAAGACGTGCCGCTGCGCACCCTCCACCAGCGCGAAATTGTTGCGGGGAGAGGAGCAGCCGACGACATCGCCGATGGCGACCTTGTCGTGAATCCAGGCGGATCCGCCGCGCCCGGCGGGCTCGCGCTTGACGGCGATGCGATAGCGCGAGCGGTCGCGCGGATCGCCGCACAGCGAATATTGGCGGATCTTGCCATCCGGCAGATGCAGGTCGACATGGGCGCCTCCCCCCCATGCCGGGAGATGCGGCCGGCGCGGGTGGCGCAGGGACAGGACCACGACGTCCGGCGTTGCATTGTCGCGCTCGACCACATCGAGCTTCATGATCATGCGTGCGGTCATGTCGGCCTCAATCGTCCAGCGGCTCGATAGCGTCGCCCGGCCGGATGATGCCTCCGGCCTCGATGGAACAGTTGAGGCCCGAACGATTGTAGAGCGGCAGATAGACCGGCTGGCCGAGCAGTTCCTCGAGATATTTGCAGGGGAAGTTGAGCCGCCCGCCGCGCAGAACCGTCTCGCCGACGCGAAAACGCTTTCCGACCAAGTGGTTGAGCGGAACGCCGCGCGTGGTGAGGTTGCGCCGGTGATCCTCGGGTGCCAGCGTGATGGGAGTGCCCTGCAGCGGGGGATCGTTCTTGGCGAGCGCTTCCAGCGCTTCGATCTCTATCAGCGTGACTTCGCGAATATCGGGCTTGGGCGAATAGGTGCCGGTGCCCAGGAAATAACGGTCACCCTCTATGCCGCGGCCGGGCACGAGGCGGGCCTCCTGCAGTTCCTCCATCTCGTAGGAAGCTGCCGGAGCGATGTGGATGTGCAGGAGAAGGCCACCTTTCCAGTCGGTCATCGTCCTGCCCTCACGCCTGTTCCACGAGGGCGATGCACTCGATCTCGACCAGGACATCACGCGGCAGGCGCGCGACTTCGATGGTCGAACGCGCGGGCAAGGCATCCGCGAACGTCTCCGCATAGATCGCGTTCATCGCGGCGAAGTCATTCATGTTCTTGAGAAAAACGGTTGTCTTCACCACGCTCGCAGCCGAAGCGCCGGCGGCGGCAAGCACGGCGCCGACATTGGCGAGAGACTGGCGGGTCTGCGCCTCGACGCCGTCCGGGACGTTGCCGTCGAGGTCGAGCGGCAACTGGCCGGCGACGAAGACGAGGCCGTTGGCGCTTATGGCCTGCGAATAAGGGCCGGCGGCGGCGGGCGCCTGGGCGGTACGGATGATCGTACGGGCATGCATAGGCGATTTGCTCCTTCAGAAAAGGAGCAAATAGTGGAATAAATTCCACTCGGATGAAAGCCTGGAATCAGCGCAGGCCGGAGCTGTTGATGATCAAAAAATACTCACACTCGCCGGTGCCGAGATTGGTGAACTGATGGGTCTCATGCGCCTGGAAATAGAGGGCATCCCGGGCCTCCAGCCGCACACGCCGCGAACCTACGCGAACCTCGAGCCGCCCCTTGAGCACGTAGATGTACTCCTCGACGCCGCGTCGATGCGCGACGAACTCGCCGCTCGTACCATGCGGCGGCAGGGTGTTGAGTACCCAGTCCACCCCCCGCCCCGGCAGCACCGGCGAGATGCAGCGGCGCTGATAGCCCGAGCTCGCGTCACTGAGGATCGGCTGGCGATCGGCGGGAATCACGATGATCTCGCTTTCCACCGGGTGGGCCATGAGCTGGGAGAATGTGGTGCCGAGCGCTTCGGCAAGACGCGAAAGCGTGCCGGTCGAGGGCACCGTCTCGCCGCGCTCGACCTTCGAGATCATGGAACGGCTGACGCCGGAGAGAGCGCTCAGCGTCTCCAGCGAGAGCTGCTTCTCCTTGCGATGGCGCCGTAGTTCCGCGGCCAGAATACGAAGCTGATCGGAAACGCTATCTTCGATTTCCACCTGCTCAGTAAGCACGGCACGACTCCCGTCTCGGACAGCACCATTCCCACGCCGCGTCATAACAGCAAATCCGCCGGCGTGCGATCAGGCATGGCAAGCCGGCATGGGGCCTATTGTCCCTCGAAAGGAAGGCGGCAAGGACACGCTCCACCGCAGCCATGGCACCAACGAGCCGGTCTCGCCCGCGAGCCCGCCGAAACGGCGCGACGGTCACGGCCTTCCCCGCCGGCGGAGCCCGTCAGGCCAGCAAAGCGGAGGCGCTCTTGAACAGCATGTAACTCGCCACCACGAAGATCAGCGCGGCGAACACGGTGGTCAGGCGTCCGGTGCGGCCGGCAAGACGCTGGGCGAGCTTCATCCCGGCGACGCTGCCGAGCGCGCCGCCGGCGATGAAGGTAAAGGCCAGCGGCCAGTTCACCAGTCCCGACAGCGCATAGTTGAACGCCGTGGTGAGGCCGAAGGCGGTGACCGCCACCAGCGAGGTGCCGACCGCGTTCAGGATCGGCATGCCGGTCGAGCCGATCAGCCCCGGCACGATGAGAAAGCCTCCGCCAATGCCGAAGAAACCGGAGAACGCGCCCGTGCCGAGGCCGAAGCCGAGCACCTTCGGCGCCTTGTCGCGGTTGCACTCGGCGCCGGGTTCGCCGGGATTGCCGCGCCCGCGCAGCATGAGCACCCCGACCGCGAGCATGAGCAGCGCGAACAGGAACAGCAGCTTCTCGCCCCCCACCAGCTTGCCGAGGCTCGATCCGGCAAAGGCGCCGATGACGCCGGCCGTGGCGTACATGCCGCCACAGCGCCACTTCACCGTGCCGGCGCGCGCGTGGCTGAACAGGCCGGCAGCCGCATTTATGGCGACGGCCAAGGCGCTGGTGCCGATCGCCACATGCGGATTGCGCACGCCGACGAGGTAGACCATCAGCGGGACGGCGAGGATCGAGCCGCCGCCGCCGACCAGCCCGAGCGTGAAACCGACCAGCACGCCGGCCCCGCCGCCGAGCGCATATTGCATCGGTTCGAGCATCAAGCCGCCTCTTGCGGCTTGGCCGGGGCGATCGGATCCGGCCGGCACAGCCATTCGCGGCCCTTCAGCATGGCGTGCCAGTAGATCGGCGGCAGCATGCGGTCCTTGAGGAACCAGGCGAGGCGCGTCGGCCGGGTGCCGTCGAGCACCCAGCGCGGGAAGGTGGGCAGCAGCGTGCCGCCATAGCCGAACTCGGCCAGCACGATCTTGCCGCGCTCCACCGTGAGCGGACACGATCCGTAGCCGTCATACTGTGCAGCCGGTGCGCGCCCTTCCAGCGCGGCCAGCACGTTGACGGCGACGACCGGGGCTTGCTTGCGCGCCGCAGCGGCGGTCTTCGCGTTCGGCGTGTTGGTGGCATCGCCCAGCGCGAAAATGTCGGGATAGCGCGTGTGGCGCAGCGTCGTCGGATCGACCTCGATCCAGCCGCCGGCCCCTGCCAGCGGGCTGGCGGCCATGACCTCCAGCGGCTTCTGGGGCGGCACCGCGTGAAGCATGTCGAACTCGCGCTCGACGCGCTCCGCCGTCCCGTCGGCGTTCTTGCGCTCGAACGTCGCCGTGCCGCTCGCGCCATCGACACCGACGAGCGTCGAGCCGAAATTGAGACCGATGCCGTAGCGCTCGACATACTCCATCAGCGCCGGGACATAGGTCGGCACGCCGAAGAGCACGCCGCCGGCATTGTGGAATTCGACCTCCATGCGCGGCAGGATGCCGGCCTCCCGCCAGATGTCGCAGGACAGGTACATCGCCTTCTGCGGGGCGCCGGCGCATTTGATCGGCATGGCGGGCTGGGTGAAGAGGGCGCGGCCCGGCTTCATCGTGCTCGCGAGGCGGAAGGTGTAGGGCGCGAGATCGTAGCGGTAGTTCGAGGTAACGCCGTTCTGGCCGAGCGCTTCGGCAAGGCCGGGAATGTCATCCCAGGCGAGGCGCAGGCCGGGGGCGGCGACGAGGATGCGGTAACGCATCGTGGAGCCGTCCGCCAGCACGACCTCCTTTGCCTCCGGCGCGAAGGCGGCGGCGGCCTGGCGGATCCAGGTGACACGGTCGGGCATCACCGCGCCCATCGGCACGCGCGTGGTGTCGGGCTTGAACACGCCGGCGCCGACCATGGTCCAGCCGGGCTGGTAGTAATGGCACTCGGCCGGTTCGACGATGGCGATGTCGAGTGAAGGGCGGCGCTTGAGAAGGCTCGCGGCCGTCGCGATGCCCGCCGCGCCGCCGCCGACGATGACGACATCATGGATCTTCGCGGAGAGGCCGGGCCGCACGGCCTGCGACGCGGCGGCGACCAGTCGGCCGCGCTGAGCCGAGAGATCGAAACCGGCCCGTTCGGCCAGCGCGAGGATGTCGTCCGGCGATCGGCGATCGGCCTCGGCGAGCGCCCACAGCGTCGCGGCACGGGTGCCGCTTCGGCAATAGCCCAGGACCGGACCTCCGGCTTCGTCGAGCGCCTTGCGCATCCGCCGAACGTCGGCATCGCCGAATGTGCCGGGCGTGATCGGGATATGCACGAAGCCCATGCCGAGCGCCGCGGCAAGCTGTGCGATATCGGCGGCCGAAGGCTGGGCGGCTTCCTCGCCGTCCGGCCGGGTGCAGATGATGGTCTTGAAGCCGGCGGCCTCGGCCTGGGCGACGCCGACGGCATCAATCTGGGTGGTCGCCGAAAAATCCGGCGTGATCTGCTTCGGGGGCATGGCGCGTTTCCTCGATCTTGTGATGTGCCCCGGTCGCGGCGGCCGGGGCCATGGTCGTGGCCCGGACGAGGAAAGACGCGGGGCTCTGTGTTTCAGAGAGTGTCGAGCGGCAGCTTGAGGTAGCGCCGGCCGTTTTCTTCCGGCTCGGGAAGGTGGCCGCCACGCATGTTCACCTGCACCGAGGGCAGGATCAGCTTGGGCATGGCGAGCGTGGCATCGCGCTTGGTGCGCATGTCGACGAAAGCGTCCTCCCCGACGCCGTCGCGCACGTGGATATTGCCGGCGCGCTCGGCCCCGACCGTGGTCTCCCAGACATAGGAATCGCGGCCGGGCGCCTTGTAGTCATGGCAGAGGAAGAGGCGCGTCTCTTCCGGCAGCGCCAGCAGGCGGTGGATGGAGCGGTAGAGCTGCCGGGCGTCGCCGCCGGGAAAGTCGGCCCGTGCCGTGCCGAAATCCGGCATGAACAGGGTGTCGCCGGTGAAGACGACGTCACCGATCACATAGGCCAGGTCCGCCGGCGTATGGCCGGGCACATGCAGCACGATCGCCGGGATCGAGCCGATCGCGAACGTATCGCCATCGTCGAAAAGCCGGTCGAATTCCGAACCGTCGCGAGCGAACTCCGTACCGACATTGAAGATCTTTCCGAACACCGACTGGACGGTGAGGATCTCCCGGCCGATGGCGAGCTTTCCGCCGAGCTTCTGCTGGATGTAGGGGGCCGCCGAGAGATGGTCGGCATGGGCATGGGTTTCCAGCAGCCAGTCGACGGTCAGCCCTTCGGCGCGCACATAGGCGATCATGGCATCCGCCGAAGCGGTCGAGGTGCGGCCCGAGGCGGCGTCGAAGTCGAGCACGCTGTCCACCACGCCCGCACGCTTCGTCGCGGGATCGTGGATCACATAGCTCGCCGTGTTCGTCGGCTCGTCGAAGAAGGCTTTGACGGCCAGCTTCACAGCGGCGGCCTTGTTGGCGTGAACCTGGTCGATGGCGTGCTGGAGAGGGGTATCCGACATGGCATCCTCCAAAACTGAAAGCGTTGATTTCATAATTTATGATTTTATGTAAATGTAAATACGGATTGCATCAAGGCAACCGGAAAGGCAATCAGAACGGCATGGCTGCCGAACACACTTCCGCGACTGAGACCGCCCCGTCCCCCCACCGTCCGCTGCGGATCGGTGATCCCGCGCCGCTGTTCCATGCCCGCTCGACACGCGGGCCCGTCGATCTCGCCAGCTATCGCGGGCGCTGGCTGGTGTTTTTCTCTCACCCGGCCGATTTCACGCCGGTGTGCACGAGCGAGTTCATCGCCCTTGCCCGACTGGCGCCGCGGTTCGAGGCGGCCGGCTTTGCCCTGTTGGGTCTGTCGGTCGACAGCCTCTTCGCGCATGTCGCCTGGCTGAGGGCCATCCGGGAAGCCTTCGGCATCGACGTGCCGTTCCCCGTCATCGAGGATCCTTCGATGGCCATCGGCCGCGCCTACGGCATGATCGACCAGGCGGCGCAGGACTCCTCCACCGTGCGGGCCAGCTATTTCATCGACCCGAACGGCATCATCCGGGCCATGAGCTGGTATCCGATGACAGTGGGGCGTTCCGCCGACGAGATGCTGCGTCTCGCGGCGGCGCTGAAGCGCGTCGAGGCCGGCGATGCGGTTACCCCGGAAGGATGGCAACCCGGCGATCCCGTGCTTTCGCCGCTCAGTGAGGAGACCGCGCTGAGCGAGCCGGCCGGCGACTGGTTCTGCCAGCGCATCAAGGGGGTCTGAGCGCCGTGCCGCTGACACGCGAAGAGGCCGACCGGGCCGTCGAGAAACTGAGAATCTACAGCCAGCCGCAGCGGCTGATGATCCTGTCGCACCTCCAGTCGGGCGAGCTGACCGTCGGCGAGATCGACACCGCCACCGGCATTGCCCAGCCCGCGCTGAGCCAGCAGCTCGCCGAGTTGCGGCGGGCGGGCCTGGTGGCGACGCGGCGGGCGTCGAAGCAGGTCTTCTATCGCCTCGCCGACGCGGCGGTGGCGCATTGCGTGCGCAGCATCGAGGCGCAGTTCGGCGGCGTGGGCGAGCTTCTCGCACCAGCCGGGCCCGCTGCCCTGCCCGCCTCGCCCCCGGCGCGGGCCGCCGAGCCGCCCCGCAACGCGAACGCCGCCGTCTTCGCCAGGATCCTTCAGCCGGGCGACCTTTAGGTCCACCTGAACCTCGCTGGTGGACGCTATTGGCGACGTCCCTCGACGAGACGCCCGTCCTCGAACTGCACCACCCGGTCGAACAGGTCGACCGACCGCGGATCGTGGGACACCACGACGACCGCTCCCCTCTGCGTGGCGGCGATGCGCCGGAACAGTTCCATCACCTGCCGGCCGCGCGCGCCGTCGAGTGCCGCCGTCGGTTCGTCCGCGAGGATCAGCGGCGGGCCGTTGGCGAGCGCTCGCGCGACGGCCACGCGCTGCTGCTCGCCGCCGGAGAGCTTGGAGGGAAGGTTGTCGGCACGATGCGACAGATCGACCATCGCCAGCAGGCGCCGCGCATGGGCGAGCGCATCCGCCGGGGCGACATCCGCCAGCTCAAGGCTGAGCGCGACATTCTCCAGCGCCGACAGGAAAGGGATGAGATTGGCCTTCTGGAAGACGAATCCGATCCGGCGGCGCCGCAGCCCGCGGAGCTGGTCCATCTGCGCGCCGGGATAGGAGACACGTTCGCCGGCGAGCCACACTTCGCCGGCGCTCGGCGCCTCCAGCAGGCCGGCGAGCATCAGGAACGTGCTCTTGCCGGAGCCGCTCGGGCCGTAGACGCCCACCAGTTCGCCGGCGCCCACATCGAGCGAGACGCCATCGAGCGCGCGAGTGATGCCGCCAGGACCGGCGTAGTGGCGCGCGAGGTTTCGCACCGACAGTACGGCGTCGCTCACGACAGGATCTCGCGGGCGCTCACGCGGGAGGCGCGCACTATGCCGATCCACGCCGCCACGGCGCAGATGAGCGCCAGCGCCACGCCGAGCAGGGCCATATCCGAAAGCTGCATCACCACCCGGCGAGGAAACAGCGGAAAGAGGAATTGTGAAATACCGAGCGCCAGCACAAATCCCGCGATCCCGATCAGCCCCGCCTGCTGGCCGATCATCCCGGCCACGACGCTCTCGCGCGCGCCGATCAGCTTGAGCAGGGCGATCTCGTGCAGCTTCTCGATGGTCATCGTGTAGATGATGAGCGAGACCACGACGGCGGTGATCATGAGGATCAGGCCGGTGAAGGCGAGGATCTGCAGCCGCAGCCGCCAGAGCCGGGCGTTCAGCATCAGGTCGCGCTGTTCGGCGGTGGTCAGCACCCGCACGTCACCCCAGCGCTCCATCACCGCGATGACCTTGGACGGATCGGCCGCCGGCTCCAGCCGGACCAGCACGCTTGCAATCTTGCTGTCCTGCGCGACAGAGCTCGTATCGGCCGATACGGCGACATCGTCGCGCGTGGCGCGGGCAAGGTGGATCTCCTCGGAGGTGCGGCGCTGGGCGATGGTGGTCGCGTCGTTGATGCCGACAAAGAGCAGCCCGTCGCCGGACGAATCCACCATGTGCCGCGTCGTGCCGACGATGGTGTACATGTCGCGGGCCAATTGCACATTGTCGCCTGTGGCGAGCCCCGTGCTCGCATCCGCGACCGCCTCGTACCGACCGGGATTGAGCCAGCGACCGGCAACGAGCTCGATCCAGCGCCCATCGTCACGCGGTATGTCGACCCCGGTAACGGTTGCCCGCTTTGACGTGCCCTGGAAAACGAATTGCTGGCTGAACTGGGTGAAGCGACGCACATCCGCGACACCGGGAACGCCTTCCACCCGCCGGTCCATGTCGCGCGCCACCGCGGAGCCTTCGGCGAAGGGGCCGGCGCGCTCGCCCTGAACGACCCACAGGTCCGCATCGATGCCCTCGATGATCAGCAGCGCATCGTCGACCACGCCGCGATAAAGGCCGGTCATGCCGATGACGGCCGTCATCAGCAGGGCGACGCCGCAGGCGGTCAGCACGAAGCGGGTCGGGCTGTGAAGCGCATCCCTGAGGGCCAGATTCACGGCGGCCCTCCCGCGGGGCTCACCCGCATCAGCGGATAGACCCCGGCCGGCGCCAGAGCGACCTCGCCGGAACGCAGCCCGCCGCTGATTTCGACGCGCTCGGCGCCGATCGCACCGAGAATCACCGGGCGCCAGCGGGCGCGGCCGCCCTCGCTCACCCAGACGCCGGGCTTGCCCTTCCGGCGCGCGAGAAGGGCCTGCGGCACCGTCAGCACGCCGTCGCGCCGCTCGACCGCGATACGCGCCGTGCCGCGCTGGCCCAGTGCCCAGTTCTCCGGCAGCCGGTCGAGGACGATGTCGAGTTCGAACTCGCGCGTCTCCTCATCCACCTGCCGTCCCAAACGCAGTACCTTGCCGGAAACCGCGGGAACGGAGCCGAACGTCACCTGCGCGGGCTGTCCGGGCCGGACGAAGCCGATGGCGCTTTCATCCAGCCGGGCGGTCAGTACGAGGTCGGCGGGGTCGACGATACGGAGCAGCTCCGCGCCGGGTGTCAGCATGTCACCCATGTGATGGGCGCGCGAGACGACGACCCCGTCGATCGGCGCCGCGAGCACGCTGTCGCCGAGCTGGGTGCGTGCCACCATGATGCGAGCACGGGCGGCCTCCTGCTCGGCTTCCGCCTTCTCGACGGAGCGATCGGCGTGGGTGACATCGGCCTCGGCCTGGCGCAGTGCAGCCCTGGCATCGTCCAGCCCCGCCTGGCTGGTGACGCCGCGCGTGAACAGCGCCTGCTGTCTCTCATTGGCGGCACGGGACTTGTCGAGCGCGGCGGCGGCGCTCTCCCGGTCGGCCTCGGCGGCGCGGACGGCCCGCTCGCTCGCCTCGGCGCTGGCCTCGGAGGCCGCGAGTTCACCGGCAAGGTCGTCGAAGGCGAGCCGTGCCAGCACATCGCCTTTCGACACCACGTCGTTGCGGTCGACCAGCAGATGCTCGATGCGGGCCTGAATCCGGCTGCTCACCGTCGCCTCGTTCAGGGCGGTCAATGTGCCCGGCCCTTTCAGCTCGACGAGGAGGGCACCCGGGCGAACGCGTTCGGACGGCACATCATGAGGATAACCATAGCGCCAGCCGGGCAGGCCAAGGGCCAGCAGGGTCAGCGCAACCAGCGCCGCGTTCCGGCGCCGCGTCCCGGGCTTTCGGGGCGGTGGAGGCACCAGTGGAGGCAGCGTGTCGATGGCCGTCTGAATGTTCATCGCGCGCTGCCGGTCTGCCGCTCACTGCGCCTTCGCGGCCTTCACGGAGGCGAGCACATCCTTGCAGCCCTGCGAAATCCTGTCCGGGTTGGCCTGGATGCACTGGAGAAGCCGGCCGCCACCGGGCTGTATGCCGGCGCAGACCGCACGAATGTCCGCCCCGCAGGCGGAGCGCAGCGCCTGCTGCTGGGCACGGGTGAGGCTTTGCGCGAAGGCGGCGCTGGCCGATACGGCCAGCACGACGACGAGGGTACCGCGAATGACCGGATTGCGATGCATGCATTCTTCTCCGATTTGGCAGGAAGGGTATCGCCATGGAGCCCGCCGCGTTGGGGCGGTCGGTCGGGCGGGCTCCATGGCGCGGGGTCGGCGGGTTAGGCCAATCCCGCCCTGTGGCGCCACGCCTTGGGTGTGGTGACGACGCCACGTTGCCAGGATGACGGTCGCACGTTGCGGCGGTGTCTCCGCAGACGGGCATTTTGTTACAGTTTGTGTCGATGGCCGCCTTGCCTCTTGCCGGCGGACGCGAGGGCTGCGATCCCGTGGATATGAGCCTGGAACGACTTCTCTTGGTCGAGGACGACCGCGACATACGCAGCCTGCTCGTCGATTTTCTCGGCGCCGAGGGTTACGGCGTCGAGGCGGTGGAGAGCGGGGCGATGATGGAGCGCGTCCTGCTGCGCGGCATGCCCGATCTCGTCATCCTCGATGTCATGCTGCCGGGTGAGGACGGGCTGTCGATCTGCCGGCGCCTGCGTTCGCGCTCGCGCGTTCCCATCCTCATGCTGACAGCCAAGCATGACGAGATCGACAGGATCGTCGGGCTGGAAATGGGCGCCGACGACTATCTCGGCAAGCCGTTCAATCCACGCGAACTGCTGGCGCGCATCCGTGCCCTGCTGCGCCGCTCGTCGGGTCCATTATCCACCGGCCTGCCAGAACGTCGACGCCGCGGCTTTTGCGGTCTTGTCGTCGATCTCGACGCACGGACCGCAGAAGATGCCGACGGCCGCCGCATCAACCTCACCACGGCGGAGTTCGACCTGCTGACCTGCTTTCTCGAACGACCGGGCCGGGTACTCTCGCGCGACCAGCTGCTGGACTGGACGCGCCGGCGCGCTTCCGATCCCTTCGACCGCACCATCGACGTCACGGTCTCTCGCCTGCGTGCCAAGCTGGCGCAGTGCCTGACCGAGAATGAGCAGCCCATCACCACCGTGCGCAATGTCGGCTACCTGTTCTCCGCCGACGTGCGCGACGCCTGAACGAGGAGCGCCGCGTGCGACTGGGTCTGCTTGCGCGTGTGATGTTGATCGTCGCGCTAGCGCTGTTCGCGATCCAGCTCACGGCCCTGGCGCTCTATTTCGGCTTCCCCGGCGGGCGCATGCGCATCGGCGACGCCTCCGCGGGCTTCGCGCGTCAGGTCGCCGCGCTCGTCAGGCTGGTCGACGAGGCTCCGCCCGCGCTTCGTCCGGCGATTCTGGACGCCTTCTCCGAGACGGGCCGGGCCGCCGCCATCGTGCCGGGGCTTCCGGAGGACGTGAACCAATCGCGCTCCCTGCTCCGGATCGAGCGCAGCATCCTCCTGGCCCTGAAGGCGCGGGGCGTTCCCGACGGCGAGGTCCGGGTGCGGCTGGACGAACGTGCGGATGGTGGCGGGAGCGACAGGTTCAGCGTCTTCGTCCGGCTTGCCACCGGCGGCTATCTCTGGCTCGACGTGGAGGATCGGGTGACGGTGCGCGTGCTCGGCGTGCCGATCGGTTTCTTCGCCGGACTGTTCGGCGTGCTGGTCGCGATCGCCGCGCTTTTCGCGGTCGCGCGGGAGATGAAGCCGCTGACGCGCCTCGCCCACGAGGTCGACCGGGTCGGCGCGCGCATCGATCCCGTGCCGGTCGCGGAGCGCGGCGCGCCGGAACTGCGCTCGCTGATCCGCGCGGTGAACGCCATGCAGGAGCGCATCGCCGCGCTGGTGCGCAACCGGACGCTGACGCTGGGCGCGATCTCGCATGACCTGCGCACCTATCTCACACGCTTGCGGCTGCGGGTGGAGATGCTCCCGGAAAGCCGTCACCGTGCCGGCGCCATCGCCGATGTCGAGGCGATGCAGGCGCTCGTCGAGGACACGCTGGATTTCGCGCAGGACGCCTTCTCGTCTGCCGGCCCCGCATCGGCCGATCTCGTCAGCGTGCTGCGGATCTATCGTGACGGACACCAGCAGGCGGCGCGGATAGGGCTCGATCTGCCCGATGAACCGATGCCGGTTCGGATCGACCCGAAGGCCCTGCAGCGGCTCTGCGCCAATCTCGTGGAGAACGCCCTGCGCTATGGCGGGGCGGCCTTCGTGCGGGTCGAGCGCACGCCATCGGAACTGGTCCTGATCGTCGAGGACGAGGGTCCCGGCATTCCTCCCGAGGAGCGCGCGCGGGTTTTCGAGCCGTTCTACCGCCTGGAAGACTCCCGAAGCCGGGAGAGCGGCGGCACGGGGCTCGGCCTGACCATCGTCCGGCGTATCGTCGAGCGTCATGGCGGGCGGATCGTGCTCGGCGACAGTTCGAGAGGCGGGCTGCTCGTGCGCGTCAGCCTGCCGGCGGGCTGACGCGCACGCTGAAACAAATCGTCATGCCCGCGAGCAACCGGCGAGACCTTCGCTCCCTAGCCTCGCTCCATCCTCAACTCCGAAGGATGGACGTCATGAATCGAATGATCACGGATCGACCGACCTCAAAGTACCTCACGCGCGGCCTGCTGGCCGCCGCCATGCTCGCCGCGCTCGCCGGGGCAGCCAGCCAGCGGGCCTGGGGGCAGGCCGGTCTTCTGAAAGAGCCGGCCGAACAGAGCGAGCCTGATATGTGTGAGGCGCCTCCCCCCGACCACCTTGCTCCGCCGATGCTCGACCCGGCCGCCGTCCGGCTGTTTGCCGGCGTTCTATTGTCGGCGCAGGAGACCACCCTCGGAATACGTTCCGACCAGCTGGATGCCTGGCGTGCCTATACGACGGCGCTCATCGCCCTCATCCCCACGGGCGACGGCGCGGCGCGGTGGATCGATCCCGAGAAGCGCGCACAGGCCGAAGCGTTTGCGCTGGCCGAAGACATCGCCGGCCTCGCCCTGGCGCGCGCAGCCAAGGCGCAGACGCTGCGGGATGCCATCGCCACGCTCAAGACCAAGCTGACGGCCGAGCAGCTCGACATGGCCGCGAAGATGCAGCGGCGCCTGGTCGAGCGTCTCATCGAGCTCGCCGAATGGCGCTACGGCGCGGATTTGAGCTCGTCGCACTGAACGCCTGGCTCCAAGAACGGAGACCAAAATGAAGGCCGGGAGCACGCTCCCGGCCTTTCCATTTTCCGATCGCCCTTGAACGGGACGTTACCAGCGCCCAAAATTCCGCGTCGCGCTGCACCCCTGTCCGGCGGTACAGCTGCGGGTGCGCGTGGCCGTGCCGCCACGCGGCCCGACGGTGTTCCGGGTCGCGGTGCAGCTGCCATTCGCGCAGGTCCGCACCTGGTTGGTCGCCCCGCCATAATAGCCGTTCGCGCCCCGCACGGCCGTACAGGAGCCGTTGGCGCATGTGACATCGCGATAGGCCGACGTCACATGGGGACCGCGGTAAGGCGGATAGGCGGCCCAGCGCCCATACCAGGGATAGGTCCTGTAGTGGCGATCCCAATAGGTGCGGTTGAACGACACGACGGTGATGCCCACCACCGGGGCGACCGGCGCCGTGAGCACCACGGGCGAGCCGCGATAGATCACCTGGACATAGCTGGCCGCCACCCAGCCGCGATACGGCCCGAAGCCGATGTCGCACCAGCTGTAACCGCTTATGCAGCCATAGGTGGCGATCGTCATGCCGGCCGGCACGACCGTGACGGCGGGATAGGATGTGGAGGGGCCGGCGCGCAGATTGACGTTCGCCGTGGCGATCGCCGCTGTCGCGGCGGCGCCCGCCGACGTGCCCGCGACGATCAGCGCCGCGGCGAGAATGAGCTTTCTGAGCATTCTGCAGTCCTCACGATGTCAGCCCCCTCGCGCAGCGATGACTTCTCTTGAGGAGGAGGCCTCTGAAGCACCGTTGCTAAGGACGCGACGTCACGGGACGTTCTCGTGCGTGTTTCAATTTGTGAACGACGACGTTGAGCGCCAACGGGGAAGAAGCCGCCCGTTCAGTGCTGGACCATCATGCGGGAAGTGCCCGACCTTCTGCCGCGAACGGAACGCATCCGGGCGAATGCTGGCCTGGGAGCGCGGTTCGGCTTGCCACGCCCGCTCTTTGGCCCGGTGTCCGTTTCGGACAGGAGCATCACCGCGAACCCCATCTGCACGCTGGCGAAGGTGACGCCGATCGAGAAGGTAAGCACGAATGCGGCGATGACACCCGTGGGCGACACCCAGATCAGCGAGCCCAGCCGGGCCACGTCCAGCGCCAGCAGCGCGCCGACGAACACGATGGCAAGAGCGAAGCCGATCAAGGCATGGCGCATCAGAAAGCGAACGAGATGGGGCATACGGACCTCCGCCTCTCAGCGAGCGCTGACCTGCGACCGAGGGTGACGGAAGGCGCCGCTCCGGTCAAACGTGCGCGGGTTCCCTGCGGTGCGCGCGGGGAACCCGCTCATCGACATCGTCAGTGCCGCGTCAACGCTTCGCTGAAGCCGGCGCCGCTTTCAGTGTCCCGGTCTTTTGCGCGGCATCGTCCATCAGCTCGTACCACATGGCGTTGAGCACGGCGAAGGCGGCAGCCAGCGGCAGGCCGAGGAGCCAGGCGAAGTACCACATGTCGGTTGCTCCCTTTCAGTAGGCGTGGCTGCCGTCGCGCTCGATCTCGCGCGGCTCCACCTTGCCCCACAGCACGCTGTAGACCCACGTCGTGTAGGCGACGATGATCGGCAGGAAGATGATGGTCACCACCAGCATGATGAACAGGGTGAGGTGGCTCGAGGAAGCGTCCCACACCGTCAGGCTGGAGCGCGGATCGATGGAGGACGGGAGGATGAACGGGAACATGGAGAGCCCGACCGTCGAGATGATGCCGAAGATCGACACCGTGCTCGCCAGCAGCGCGCCGATCTCCGCCTTCGAACGCAGCAGCGCGAAACTCGCCAGTGCGCCGAGCAGCCCCAGCACCGGCCCGGCCATCATCCAGGGATGGGCGGCGTAGTTCGCGAACCAGGCACCGGACGCGACTTCGACCGTCTTGGCGAGCGGATTGGACGGGCCCGCCACGGCCACCGCGCTGATGATGCGATAGCCCTCGATGCCGAGCCACAGCCACACTCCGCCGAGCACGAACAACACGACGGTGATGAGCGCCGCGAGGCTGCCCAGGGTGCGGGCGCGGGCCGCCACTTCGCCATTGGTCTTCAGCACCAGCCAGCCGGCTCCGTGCATGGTGAGCATGGCAACCGAAAGCACGCCGGCAAGCAGGCCGAAAGGATTGAGCAGCTCGAACAGCGTGGTGCCGTCATAGAAGATGCGCAGGTCGTTGTTCAGGTGGAACGGCACGCCCTGGAGCACGTTGCCGACCGCGACGCCCATCACCAGCGCCGGCACGAGCCCGCCGATGAACAGCGCCCAGTCCCAGCCGGCGCGCCAGGCCCGGCTGTCGCGCTTGGAGCGATACTTGAAGCCGACCGGACGCAGGATGAGCGCGAACAGGATCGCGAACATGGCGAGGTAGAAGCCGGAGAACGAGACCGCATAGAGCGGCGGCCAGGCGGCAAAGATCGCGCCGCCGCCGAGGATGAGCCACACCTGGTTGCCTTCCCAGACCGGGCCGATGGCATTGATCACCACGCGCCGCTCAATGTCGCTCCTGGCGACGAAGGGCAGCAGGATGTCGGTGCCGAGGTCGAAGCCGTCCATCACGGCAAAGCCGATCAGCAGGACGCCGAGCAGCAGCCACCAGATGACGCGGAGGGTGTCGTAGTCGATGAGCGTGTGAAGGATCATGGATTTACTCCCCGGCCACGAGGTGGGCCGGGATCAGCTCGGCCTCTGGATCATTGTCCGGTTCCGGACCCTTGCGGATGGCGCGGATCATCAGGGTCATCTCGATGACGATCAGCACGGTGTAGATCGCAGCGAAGCCCACGATGGTCATGAGGACGGTCGCCGCACCGAGATCGGAAACGGCGGCGGCTGTGGGCAGCACGCCCTCGATGATCCAGGGCTGGCGGCCGAATTCGGCGACCACCCAGCCCAGTTCCGCCGCGATCCACGGCAGCGGGATCGCCAGCACCGCGAGCCAAAGCAGCGGGCGGTAGCGGTCCAGCATGCGGCGGGCCGAGAGGTAGAAGAACAGGCTGGTCAGGAGGATGAAGAAGAAGCCGAGGCCCACCATGACGCGGAAGGACCAGAACAGCGTCGGCACGCTCGGCACGGTGTCCCACGCAGCCGCCGCGACCTGCTCCGGCGTGGCCGTGCGGGGGTCGTCGACATGGCGCTTGAGCAGCAGCGCATAGCCGAGATCGGCGCCATGTTCCTCGAAGCTGTTCTTGACGTCCTCGGGGATCGCCGCCGTGCTGCCCGCCGCGCGGATCTTCTGCAAGGCATCGAAGGCGATGACGCCGCTGCGGATCTTCTCCTCCGCCTGCCCGACCAGTTCATTGATACCCGGCACCACGGTGTCGAGCGAGCGGGTGGCGATGAGGCCGAGCGCCCAAGGAATCCGCACGGCGTAGTGCGTCTCGCGGCTCTCCTGGCTCGGCAGGCCGATCAAGGTGAAGGCGGCCGGCGCCGGCTCGGTCTCCCACATCGCCTCGATGGCGGCGAGCTTCATCTTCTGGTGTTCGGTGGTGAGATAGCCGCTCTCGTCGCCGAGCACGACCACCGACAGCGAGGCCGCAAGGCCGAACGAGGCGGCGACCGTCATCGAGCGCTTCGCGATCTCGATATGGCGTCCCTTCAGCACGTACCAGGCCGAGATGCCGAGCACGAAGATCGAGGCGGTGACATAGCCGGCGGAAACCGTGTGCACGAACTTGGCCTGCGCCACCGGATTGGTGAGCACGGCAAAGAAATCGGTGATCTCCATCCGCATGGTCTGCGGATTGAAGGCGGAGCCGGTCGGGTTCTGCATCCAGCCATTGGCGATGAGAATCCACAGCGCCGACAGGTTGGAGCCGAGCGCCACCGCCCAGGTGGCGATGAGGTGCCCGACCTTGGAAAGCCGGTCCCAGCCGAAGAAGAACAGGCCGACGAAGGTGGCCTCGAGGAAGAACGCCGTCAGCCCTTCGATGGCGAGGGGCGCGCCGAAGATGTCGCCGACATAGTGGCTGTAATAGCTCCAGTTCATGCCGAACTGGAATTCCATGACGATGCCGGTGGAGACACCGAGCACGAAATTGATGCCGAAGAGAGTGCCCCAGAACTTGGTCATCTGGCGCCATATGCGCCGGCCGGTCATGACATAGACCGTCTCCATGACCGCGAGCAGCACGGACAGGCCCAGCGTCAGCGGCACAAACAGGAAGTGGTAGAGCGCCGTCATTGCAAATTGCAGGCGCGATAGGTCAACGACGTCGAGTTCCATTGTGCGATTCCGGTTGGGTCCGGTCTCCTGGTAGAGGCGCACCGTACGGGCACGGCGCGGGTACAGGTCACGGCAGCAGCTCTATCGGAAGGCTGCGGATGGGACGTATGCTTGCAAAAATCCGGTGAGGCGGGGGTGCCGGTCGTCCGCCCGGCTTCCCGCCGGCAGGCCAAGAGGCAATGCGAAGGACGGGATGAGTGGCGGCAGGTTCACGGTGCGTGTTCCTTGCAGACCGGCGCGAAAGCGGCGCATGTCGCAGCGGAAGCTTCAACAGCCTCTAAAACTCTTGCCCGAGATGTATTCCATCCGCCGACCGTGGCCCATCCGCAGGAGCCCTTAGACGTTCGGTTCGAAGCGGGACAAATTGTCCGGGGCCGGGATTTGCAGGGAGCCAGGATTCGAGCGCGTTTCGCCGACGGCCTGGTTCCACCCGGCCAGCCAGCCAAGCGCCTGCGCCGATATGGCGCGCTTGAACGGGCCTACAGCGGCAAGCCCACCGAAGCGTCATTGGCGCGCCGGATGACCTCCATCGAGATGCCATAGATCGCTCGCAGCGTATCGGCATTCATGATCTCGGCGGGGGTGCCGCGGGCGATGAGGCGCCCGGAATGCAGCGCCAGCATCTCGTCGCAGAAGCGGGCGGCCATGTTGACGTCATGCAGCACGACGATGACGCCGAGGCCCTTGGCGCGGCTGAGCCGGCGGACCAGCGCCAGCACCTCGATCTGGTGCGCAATGTCGAGCGCCGAGATCGGCTCGTCGAGCAGCAGCGTGTGGGGATCCTGTGCCACCAGCATGCCGAGCCAGGCGCGCTGGCGCTCGCCACCGGACAGCGTATCGACCAGCCGCTCGGCGAAGGGAGCGAGATGGGCCAGCTCGATCGCCTCGTCGACCTTCTCCCGGTCCATCGCGCTGAAGCGTCCGAGCGCCCCGTGCCAGGGATAGCGGCCGAGCCGGACCAGTTCGCGCACCGTGAGGCCGCCAGTGGGCGGCGGGTTCTGCGGCAGATAGGCGACGCGGCGGGCGAATTCGCGGCTGCCCCACTGCGCCAGAGGGCGGCCGGCATAGCGTAGTTCGCCCCCGCTCGCCGATTGCTGCCGGGCCAGCAGCTTCAGCAACGTCGACTTGCCCGAGCCATTATGGCCGATCAGCCCGATGAGGCGTGCCGCCGGCACGCGGAGGTCGATCGGGTGCAGCAATGTCCGTCCGTCCACATCGAAGCGGACGGCGTCGAGCGCGAAGAGCGGGGTGTCCTCGGCCGGCATTATCCCTCCCGGCCGAAGGCATGGCGTATGGCGAGGTTGAGCGCGGTCGGCAGCACCGACATGTGCGTCTCCCCCGGCAGCGGCAAATAGTCAGCGCGCAGCCCGGGCACCAAAGCGAGGCGCTCGGCCATCAGCCTGGTATTGTCGACGATGCGGCTTTCCTCGAAGCCGGCGCGCCGCTTCTCCTCGTCCTCGGCCCCGATCTGGAACGGAGCGAGCGCCTGCTCGTACTCCCCGGCAATGAGCAGCACCCGGCCGCTGCGTTCGCCCGCCTCGGTGATGAAGCTCTCGGCGGCGTCGACGATGCCGGCCCCTTCCCACCAGATGGCCGGGCTTGCCGCGATCCAGCGGGAGAACGCCAGCGGCCGGCGGAACAGCGCGTGCAGCACGAACAGCCCGCCGAAGGAATGGCCGAGGATCGCCTGGCGCGCGCTGTCGATGGCGACGCGGCGGGCGATCTCCGGCTTCAGCTCGTCCTCGATGAAGGCGAGAAACTCGTCGGCGCCGCCGGTGCGTACGTCGGGACCGTCGGGCGTGTGCGGCGGATAGGTCTTCCCCGGTGGCGGCCCCATGTCCCAGGAGCGGCGCACGCTGTCATAAGCGCCATCGACGGGATAGCCGATGCCGACCATCACGCCCCATTCGATGCCGGTGCCGAGCGGCCAGGCCGCCTGCACCCGCATGATGTCCGCCGCCGTGCCGGCGACCGCATTGGCGTCGAGATAATACAGCACCGGCCAGCCCCCGGCCGGCGGCTCGCCCGGCGGACGATAGAGGAAGATCCGCCAGGGTGCGCCGCCCGCCTTGGGCGCGATGTCGAAGATGTGGGTGTCGGGGATGGTGGCCGGGATCATGACGCCGTGCGCTTTCGGGAGAGAAGCCAGAGAAAGGCCGGCGCGCCGATCATCGAGGCGACGAGGCCGGCCGGCAATTGCCAGGGAAAGGCGATGGTGCGGCCGGCGAAATCCGCCGCCACCATGATCAGCCCGCCGAGCAGCGCCGCCCCGCCGAGTTCCGGCAAGGGCCGGCGCAGGCCGATGAGGCGCGCCAGATGCGGCGCGATCAGCCCGGCGAAGGACAGCGGCCCGACCAGCAGCGTCGCCATGGCGGTTGCCGTGGCGGCGAACACCAGCAGCAGCGCCCGGCTGAACGCGGGCGGCACGCCGAGCGCACGGATCGCCGCATCGCCGAGCGGCAATATGTCGAGCCAGCGCGCCAGCAGCGGCAGCAAGGCGAGGAGCAGCATGGCTACCGCAAGGCTGGCGGCGGCGGCCTCATAGCCGAGGCCATAGGTCGAGCCGGTCATCCAGTTGAACAGCAGCACCGCGCGCGGATCGCCGCTTGCCATCAGCAGGCTGACCAGCGCGTCGAGCAGCGCGCCGACGGCGATGCCGACGAGGATCACCCGCTCCGGCGTGCCGCGCGAGGTCCGGCCGAGCGCCAGTATGACGAGAAGCGCCAGCAGCGCACCGAGCGAAGCCGCCGCCAGTTGCTGCGTCCGGCCGACATCGTCGATGAGGAACAGCGCGGCGGCGAGGCCGCAGGCCGCACCCGCGCTCACCCCCATCACCTCCGGGCTCGCCATCGGGTTGCCGGTCATGCGCTGGAGAACACCGCCGGCGACCGCCAGCATCGCCCCGCCGGCCAGCGCCGCCAGCGCGCGCGGCAGGCGCAGCGCCCAGACCGATGTCGCGTCGCCCGGTCCCGCGAAGGACCAGCCCTCGAGGCCGGGGCCGAAGCTGCTCGAGACGACGACCAGCGCCACCAGCAGAACGAGAAGCAGCGCGAGCACGGGGATCGGCCGCGCCACGCCGCGCCCGCCGCCGGCCGACAGCCCTGCCACCGTGTGCGGCGGCAGGCGCAGGCGCGGCACCATCCAGAGCAGCAGCGGCGCGCCGAACAGGGCGGTGACGGCGCCGGTCGGCAGCATGTCGTCAAAGGCGCCAGCCGCCAGCTGCACGCCCTGATCGGTGGCCCAGAGCAGGCCCGCACCTACCAGGCTCGACACGGCGAGCCGGGTGCCGACGCGCCGCGCGCCAGTGATGCGCGCGAAGGCCGGCGCGGCGAGACCGACGAAGCCGATGCAGCCGACCGACGCCACCACGAAGCCGGTGAGCGCGATCGCCACCGCCAGCGCACCGAGGCGTGCGGCGACCAGCGACAGGCCGAGGCTGCGGGCGCTGGCATCGTCGAGGCCGAGCAGGGTCAGCGGCCGGACAAGGAAGCCGGCGGCCAGCCCGGCGAGGGCGAGGCGCGGGGCGAGGAAGGCCGGCTCCGACCAGTCCTGCTGGCTCAGCGAGCCGGCGCCCCACAGGAACAGGCCGGCGAGGTAATGGCTGTTGAACAGCCCGATGAGTGCGGCGAGCGCGGCGCAATAGAGGCTCGTCACCATGCCGGCGAGGATCACCACCAGCGGCGCGAAGCCGCTGCGTCCGGACAAAAGCAGCACGGCGCCGATGGCAAGCCCGCCACCGCCAAGCGCCACCCATTCCCGGCCCAAAGCCAGGAGTCCCGGCATCCAGATGAGCGCCACGGCCAAAGCGAGATTGGCACCGGATTCGATGCCCAGCGTGGTCGGCGAGGCGATGGGATTGCGCAGCACCTGCTGGAGCAGCGCGCCGGCGAGGCCCAATGCCGCGCCGGCAAGCAGGCTGACTGCGAGGCGCGGCGCAAAGCTGTACGCCAGCAGCAATTGCGCCGGATGATCCGTATCCGGTGCCGTGAGCGCCGCCCACCATTCGCCCGCCGGCAGTCGCGTCAGCAGATTGCCGATGGTCGCGGCGATAGCGGCCGCACCGAGCAGAACCATGAGCATGCCGGGCCCAAGGCGTCGGCGCATGCCGGAGGGTGGTGGGAAGGTCGTGGTGTCAGCCATCGATGCGCTCATTGGTGAGCGCCACGGCCAGCTGGCGGGCGAAGCGCATGGCCGAAGGCAGCATGCCGAACATCAGCACCGCCGGCAGGCGATGCACTCGCCCGGCGCGCACGAAAGGCAGGCTGTTCCACAGCGGACTCAGGGCCAGCGTATCGAGCGTGTCGGCGGAAATCGGCTCGAGATAGAGCAGTCGGCTGGCCGGGCTCGCCGCCAGCGCTTCGATGCCGACCGTGTTGAAGCCCCAGTAGTTACTCGGCGCCGTCCAACCATTTTCAAGGCCGCAGCGCTCCATCACGTCGCCGAACAGGCTGCCGGCGCCGTAGACGCGGACATGGCGGGTATCGAGGAAGTTCACCACGATCTGCGGCCGGCGGTTCAGCCCCGCCTCCGCGAACAGCTGGCGGCACTGCGCCATGGTGGCAGCCGTGCGGGCGATCAGCGCTTCGCCGGCCTCTGCCTCGCCGATGGCGGCGGCGAGAGCGCGGGTAGCGGCAATGCTGCGGTCATAGACGTGGCCGGGCGGCGGCGCGTAGACCGAGAAGGTCCGCGTGGGCGCGAAACCTTCGAGCAGCGCCCGGATGCCCGCGAGATAGGGCGTGGTGACGATGAGATCCGGCTTCAGCGCCGCGAGGAGTTCGAGATTCGGTTCGCGATCGGTGCCGAGATCGACGATGCCGGGCGGCAGCGCCGGCTCGACCACCCACTGCGTCCAGCTGGCGGGGTTGGGAAGCGCGATGGGCGGCAGCCCCATCTCGATCAGCGTCTCGGCGAGGCCGAAATCCATCGAGACGATGCGCGGCGCAGCATCCGCCGGCGCGGCGCCGCGCGCGCTGCGAACCGCGAGCGCGGAAACGCCCAGCCCGCCGAGCACGACGGCCCGGCGGGAAAGCGGCGTCACCGGTCTCACCAGCGGTACTTCAGCCCGGCGATGACGGTGCGCGGCGCGCCGAGATAGCAGTAGCCGGCGTCGCAGGTGGTGTATTCCTCGTCGAGCAGGTTCTGCGCGTTGACCTGGAAACTCCAGCCCTTGAGATTCGGAGCGAGATAGCTGAAGTCGTAGCTCAGCTTGGCGTCGAGCAGCGTGTAGGCGTCGTTCTGGAAGGTGTTGAGCGAGTCGCCCCAGGTGGCGCCGGTGTAGCGTACGCCGGCGCCGATCCCGAGACCGACCAGCTTCGAGCCGGGCTGGAACTGATAGTCCGCCCAGAACGCAAAACTGTTCTCCGGCTGGCCCGAGGGCACGAGGCCGACCGTATCGGCGCTGCCGGCGACATTGACCATGTCGAGATAGGTGTAGGAACCGCGAACCTTCAAGCCGGCACCGAGATTGGCGACCGCCTCCAGTTCGAAGCCGCGGGCGCGCACCTCGCCGGTCTGCACCTGAAACAGCGGGTTGTCGTCGTCGGTGACGAGACCGTTGTTCTGGTCGATCTGGAACACCGAGGCGGTGAAGAAGCCGTCGAAGCCCACGGGCTGGTACTTCACGCCGGCTTCGATCTGCTTGGCCGTCGTCGGGGAGAAGGCGTCGCCGTTGATGTCGACGCCGAGATTGGGCGCGAACGAGGTCGAATAGCTCACATAGGGCGCAATACCGTTGTCGAACACATAGGTGAGCCCGGCGCGGTAGGTGAACTCGCTGTCGTCGATGTTCTCGGCAGTATCGGCCAGCAGGTCGATGTCGTCGGTGTCGACCCAGTCCTGCCGACCGCTGAGCGTCAGGATGAACCGGTCGAACTCCGCCTGCTCCTGGATGTAGAGGCCGACCTGGTTCTGCCGCTGACGATATCTGGCGGCGTTCAGCTCGGGATCCTCGGTGGAGCCGAGCGGCTGCCCCGTGTTCAGGTCATAGTCGGCAGCGGTGCCATAGCCGATGCCGCCACTCAGCGCGAGATAGGAATAGTCGAGCCCGACCAGCAGCTTGTGCTGCACGGCACCGGTCGCGAAATTCGCCTCCACCTGATTGTCGACGACGAAGGAGTCCAGATAGTCGTGCACGAAGCCGGTATAGCGGCTGGCAATGTTGGTGGCCTCGTCGATCGAGGTGACGCCGGTATAGCGCACCGAGGTATTGGCGCTGCCATAACGCAGCTTCTGGCGGACGGTGAAGATGTCGTCGATGTCGTGCTCGGCGAGATAGCCGATCCGGTACTGTTCCTGGTTCAGCGCGTTATAGTCGCCGAAGTTCTTGCTGAATGCCTCACCGCCCGCGCCGGTCCAGCCGAAATAAGGCAGAGACGCGGGCGTCTCGGACTTCTGGTACTCGCCGAGGAAGGTGATGCGGGTATCTTCGTTCGGCTTCCAGGTCAGCGCTGGAGCGATGAACGTCATGTCGTTGGTGCCGCCATTATAGACGTTCGGCGAGTCGGCATCGCGCAGCACACCGGTCAGGCGATAGAGCCAGGTGCCGTCCTTGTCGAGCGGGCCGCCAATATCGAACTGGCCCTGCCACCAGTCGTAATTGCCGCCCTGCACCTCGACCTCGCCGAAGGCTTGCTCGGTCGGGCGCTTGGAAGTGATGTCGACGAGGCCGCCGGGCGAGCCAAGTCCGTACAGCGCCGAACTCGGCCCGCGAAGAACGGTGACGCTCTCGACGCCGTAGGGCTCGACCTTGAAGATCGACATATTGGCACCCGGCAGGCGCAGCCCGTCGCGGTAGATGCCGTTATAGGTGACGTCAAAGCCGCGGATGGAGAAGGCGTCATAACGCGGGTCGTAGCCGCTCTGCCCGGTGCGCACGCCGGGCGTATAGGCCACCGCGTCGGTCAGCGTCTGGACATTGCGGTCGTTCAGTTCCTCGCGGGTGACGACCGAGACGGACTGGGGAACCTCGATCAGCGGCGTATCGGTCTTGGTGCCCGCCGTGCTGCGGGTCGCGACATAGCCGACCGTGCCGTCGCCCTCGCCCTGAACGTCGATGGTTTCGAGCTCGATCCCGACGGTGGTCCCGCCGACCGTGCTGGAGGCGGCCGGGTCGACGATGGTGACGCGGTTCGGCGCGGTGAAGCGGTAGCTCAACCCGGTGCCCCGCAGCAGCGCGTCCAGCCCTTCCGGCGCGCTCATCGTGCCCACGACCATGGAGGAACGGCGCCCGCCGAACTTCGCGGTATCGAAGAACACCCTTATCCCAGCCTTCTGGGCGAAGGCGAGGATGGCGCTGTTGAGGTCCTGGGCCGGAATATCGAAAGCGATCCGCGCCGGCGCGACACTTGCCGCCTGCTGCGCCTGGGCGTCGGCGAGCATCATCAAGGTGCCGAGACCGGCGGCCAGCAGCCCGAGCGCAAGGACGCTACCCGCCGCGCCGCCAAGATAGTGCCGCCGCAGTCGCCGCGCGCCGATGTTCACCTCAGACGTCATGGACCCATCTTCCTTCCCGGCCGATCGCGCGAGATGCGCGCTGCCTGCAGAGAGGAAGACAACTCAGCGGCCGAAGACCGTAAAAATAATTCCGCGGCGCCGCAGAAAATCAGTAAAGCACTGTGATCAATGGATAAACCGAGCGAGCACGCACGCCCAGCTCGCTGGTAATGGTCTCGATGGCATCGCCGAGATCGCTGGTTGGAAAAACCCCGCTCACCCGGCGCTGGGCCAGCGCGCCGTCGAGAATGACGATGCGGCCACGCCGGTAGCGGTTCAGCGTCTCCACGACGTGTTCGAGGGAGGTATCGTCGAACACCAGCAGCCCGCGCCGCCACGCCGTCGCCGCCGTCAGGTCGCGCGTGCGGACCCGCCCGACGCCGAGCCCGGTGCGGTAGCGTACCTCCTGCCCCGGCGAGAGCACCACCGCCGGCCGCCGGCCATCGACGTCCAGCGCGACCTCGACCTGATGCTCGACAGCAAGCACATCCGCCCCTTCGCCGGCCATCTCGATCACGAACTGCGTGCCGAGCGCCGTGGTCGTGCCGCCGGCCGCCTCGGCGATGAAGGGGCGCGTCTCCGTTCCGGCACGCGGCGACACGGCAAAGAATACCTCGCCGGCCAACAGCCTCACGCGGCGCTCGCGATCGCTGAAATCGAGCGCGATGGCACTGGATGGGCCAAGCTCGACCGTGCTGCCATCCGGCAGCTGAACGCTGCGCAGTTCGCCTGGCGCGGTGCGATAGTCGGCAGCGGCGAAGAGCCAGGGGTCGCCGAGCCAGAAGCGCGCGCCGCTGGCGGCCAGCAATGCGAGACCGACCAGCGCACCGATACCCATGGCGCGCCGCGTCGCCGTCCGGCGCGGAGACGCAACCTTGCGCAAGGGGCCGGGATCGTGACGCAGCAGCGCCAGCTCGCGCCATGTGGCACTTGCCTCGTCGAAGGCAGCGCGGTGCTCCGGGTCCTGCGCCAGCCAGCTGCGCAAATTGGCTTTCTCGGCCTCGCCGAGTGGCGAGCCGTCGAGACGCGCCACCCATTCGGCGGCGCGCTGCTCGATGTCCTGCGCGCTCTGCTCGCCCTTGCCCACTGCTCGTTCCATGAATCGCCGCGCCCGCTCTATACGACAACCGAGCGCCGCAAAGCCGTAATCATACCGCTCAGCGGGCTCGCATGCGCCGCGTCATATGGGCGATGGCCATGGCCAGATGTTTCTGCACGGTGCTCTCCGACAGGCCCAGACGCTGTGCGACCTGCGCATGGGTCAGGCCGTCGATGCGGTTGAGGACGAAAATCTCCTGCGTACGGCGCGGAAGCTCCTGCACCATCGCGTAGACGCGCTCCAGTTGCTGGCGGGCATCCACCGCCTCCTCCGGCGAGGGCTGGTCCGCAGCTATGTCGCCGAACGCTTCCGGCGGCATTGGATCCGTGCGTCGGCGCGCTTCCTGCTTGAGGTGGTTGAGCAGCAGGTTGCGGGCGACGGTATAGACATAGGCGCGGATATCGTTGATGCGGCTATCCGGTCGCTCGAGAAGGTTCACGAATGTGTCCTGCACGAGATCGCTCGCTACATGGCGGTCCCGAACCCGGCGATGCAGATAACGCCGGAGCTCGGACCCGTGAGCGGTAAAGACAAGCGACAGGTCTGGCTGCATCAGCGAGACACCCGTGATCAGATCACAAAACCGTGTAGATCGCCTGTTAGCACAGAGGTCACGCCGCAAGTAAGACCGGCGGCGAAAGATTGTAGAGATTACAAGATTCGGCCGTACGCAGCGTTTATTGGAAAGATTCTTAAATAATGGCTCGGCGCAAGGGCCGCCTTTGCTGACGACCAGGGGACAACACTACGTTCGAGGTCCGGACGGGTGCGTCAGGTCGCCAGTTCGTGCAGGCGCACCCCGGGGACGACCTGACGGGCTATCTCGCAGAGGTGCCGGTGGTGGGTCAGATAGATGACCTGCCCGGCCCCGGCCATCCGGCCAAAGAGACGGAGCACCTCCTCCGAGCGCGGCTCGTCGAAGGTTTCCATGATGTCGTCGGCGATGAAGGGAACGGAGGGGCGCGCGGCGGCGAACTCCTCGTAGCCGGCCAGCCTCAGGGCAAGGTAGAGTTGGAACCGCGTTCCCTTGGACATGTCGGCGGCGAGCTTGGAGCCGCCGCTGCGGGAAATTCCGATCAGGCTCTCGCGCTCCTTGTCGGGACGGGTGGCAAGGCCCGAATAGTCATCGCGCGTAATGAGGCGAAACGCCTCCGACGCCCGCTCCATCATCGAACTGCGGTGCTTTTCGCGATAGGCGCGAAGCGCATGCGTCGCCACCACGCCGCCGGTCTTCAGGCGCAGGAAGCGCAGCGCCAGATCCTCGATCTCCAGCAGCACGGTGCGGCGCTCGGCCTCGAGCCGGGCGACGGCGTCGTCCCCGCCAATGGCATTGAGGCGGTCCGAGGCGCGCGAGCGGTCCGCGAAGAGCTGCTTCACCCGCTCGTCGAGGTCATCGAGCCGTCCGGCCAGTTCGGCGCTCTCGCGGGCGAATTCGCCGAGATCGATGTCGTCGAAGCGGACCAGCGCCTCCTCGATCGAGGAGGCCTGAATCTCGCTGGTGATCCGCGAGGCCAGCCGCTTGCATT
This sequence comes from Ancylobacter sp. VNQ12, assembly GCF_049445835.1. Taxonomy (NCBI): domain Bacteria; kingdom Pseudomonadati; phylum Pseudomonadota; class Alphaproteobacteria; order Hyphomicrobiales; family Xanthobacteraceae; genus Ancylobacter; species Ancylobacter sp. VNQ12. The sequence goes on from NZ_JBMSDU010000011.1 coordinate 61,941, forward strand.
CGGTCGCGAGCCGGTCGCGCGCCGCGCACCGCTCAAGGGCATGACCGACCTCGACAAGGTCCGGCGCATCGAAGAACGTCAGAAGCGTTGCCTTGCCGGCCTCGTGCACCGTCATCGCGGCGGCGAGCTCTTCGCGTTCAACTGCAAGCGACGCGAGTTCGGCCTGTTTCTCGTGACGGCGCTGCCGGTCCTGCTTCGCCCGCTCGTGCCGCCCCGCAAGCGTCTTGGCTGACGCCAGTACCGCGTCAGGATCGAGCCTCTCGCCCAACACGGCGAGGATGTCGGCGAGCTCGGCGACGAAGGCCTGCTGGTCATTCTCCATCGCATCGGCGCGGTGCCGCAGCTCCGTGCGCTGGCGAAGCTCGGTCGAAAGATCGCCGAGCCTGTCGAGGATCGCGCGGATGGCGCCGGTGCTCGCCGCACGGTCGGCGAACCAGCAGCCGGCGAGCGCGGCTTGCCAGCGCTGCTGCCACGCCTCCATCGCGGCGGAAGCCGCCTCCACGGCGCGCGTCCGCGTCACCATTTCGCGCTCCCGCTCCCGCAGCACCTGGTCAGCGGCCTCGCGCACCCGCTTGCGGTCGGCGGCCTCCGTGAGGGTCGTCTCCGCGAGCTCGATCAATACCGCGAGCGAGAGGCCCTCTGTCGCCATGCCGACCGCCGCCAGCATCTGCGCGAGACCTTCGCTTTCACGCACGGCCTCGGCTCGAACCGCATCGAGCGCGTCACCCAGTGCCTGCAGTTGCTCGTGATCGGCAAGGGCAGCGTCGCGCCTCTTCGTCCATCGCTCGATCTCAGCCAGCCTGCGGGCGAGAGGGGCGCCCTCCTCCGCCATCAAGCCGGCGGGCAGATCGCCGCTTATCTCATCGCGCAGCATGGCGATGTCACCCTCGACCTCCGACAGCAATTCCCGCTGCCGCTCGGCCTGCGCCTGCGACAGGGCCTGTGCCGTGGCGAGGCTGCGCATTTCCGCCAGATCGTTCGCCTTGGCGAGGCGCGCATCGGCGAGCGCATCCGCCGTCCGCATCCTGCTCTCGAAGGCACGCGCGCTGTCGCGATCCATTGCCGCGAGGTGCCTGCCCCATGCCGCGTCGCGCTCGGCCCGAAGGTCGGCGGCGCTTTGGTCATCTATCGCGCCGGTTGCCGCCTGAAGCGCCTCGATCCGCGCCGCATGCTCGCGCTGCTGCGTAAGGAATTCGCGAAGGCGGTCGGCATGGGCCGCGCGTCGCGTGTCGAGAGCCGACAGGAGCGCGCGCCACTCCTCGATCTGCCGGCCGTCCGGCATGGCAAGTGCCCGCAATGCGTTGCCATCGCCCGTCCACGGCGCGAGATCGGCAAGCGCCTGTTCGACCTGCCTCTGCCGCTGCGGCAGCTCGCGTTCGGCCACGCGCTGGCGAGCGGAAAGATCGCTCAGGCGCAGCCGTGCCACCATCTCCCGCAGCGCGGCGAGACGAACCGCGTCGTCGGACGCACGCTCAGCGTCATGCAGCTTACGGTCCTCCTGGGCGCGCTCCAGCGCAAGCCCGGCGGCGGCAAGTTCCTCGCGCGCCGCCTCCAGTGCGGCCGCCACGCCTGATCGCTGCTCGATCAGGTCGCGCAGCGTGCCGACAATGGGCGCCGGAACCAGCAGCGTCTGCGGATCGACCTCGTCCTCGCGGCCGAGCGTGCGCAGGATCACACCGATGCGCCCCTGAAGCGCCGCAAGGCTCGATCGACGTTTGGGCAGGTCGTCCTCGGCGCCGCTGTAGCGCGCCGATGCCGGGATCAACCGATCGATCCGCTCGCCGAGCGCCAGCAGACGCTCGTCGATCGCGATGGCCGCGATCTCGCCGCGCAGCCGCTCCGTGCGCTCGTCGAGGCTGGAAAGACGCGTGTGCAGCCGCGTATCCTCGGCCATCAAGGCCGGCAGTTCGGTAGCCCAGTGCGCCGGCGGATGGGGAAGCGCGGCAAGCACTTCGTACTCGGCGCTCGCCCGCCGATAGTCATTGACGAGAGGAGCCGTGCGCAGCACCCGGCCGAGTTCCTCATGCCGCGCCCTGGCGGAAGCGCGTTCGCGCACCGCCTCGTCATAGGCCTGCCCGGCCTGCGTCAGCGTTGCGACGAGCGTGGCGTGGGCCGAGGCCTGCACGTCGATCCGTGCACGCTCCTCCTTCAGCTCGGCCAGCGTGTGCTTGAGCTCGGCGATCTTCGTCTTGCTCGCGCGCTTGCGGAAAAGACTGTCCGCCTCGTCCTCGACGGCCTCAAGGGTTCGGCTCAGGCCGGCGAGACCGGCACTGGCCGAGAACAGCAATTCGCCGAGATCGCCCTTGCTTTCAAGGATGGCGTCGCCGCCCGCCTCCAGCGTCTGGTCGTCCAGCGAGAACATCATGCGATAGGCGTCGCGGCTCAGCCCCGCGAGCGGCGCGCCGAGAAGCGCCTCGTTGGCGGGTTGCCCGCGACCGTCGCGCAGCGAATTGCTGCGCTGCTTGATGCGCTTCAGCTCATGCAGATCGCCGCCGAATTCCAGCGCGGCGCCGACCTCCATCGCCGTATTGCTGTGCAGGAAACCGTAACGCGTGCGCTCCTCGATCCCGAACAGCAGGTCGAGATAGCCGGACAGCGCCGTCGACTTTCCTGCCTCGTTTAGCCCATAGATGATGTGCAGGTCCGGCGTGCCCGGCCGATGCTCGCCGAAGTCGATGGAATAGTCGGTGAACTTGCCGTAGCGGGTGAGGTCGAGCCGGCGCAGGCGCATCAGTCGGCTCCGCTCACGCCCGGCTTCAGGCGCGCAAGGACGTCTTCGCAGCCTTCATCGAGCAGGCGGTCGAGAAACGCCTCGAACGCCGCCTCGCTGTCACCGCCGAAGCCGCGAGCCTCCGGCGGCAGGTCGCCGCGCACGGTCTCGACCAGCTCGCGCACCGCCTGCCGTATGCCGTGCTGGTCCAGAACCTCGTCCCGCATCAGTTCGCCGAGTTCCAGCACCGGGTCGGCCGAAGCCCGCGGTCCGGCCTCCGAAGGCGAGGTGATGCCGAGTTCGATCTTGTCGATCCAAGTCCGCCCGAGCCCTTCCGCGCGCTGCTCCACCTCGGCAAGCAGGAGATCGCGGTCGCGGCGCAGCCGCCACGACAGTGGCGTGCCGCCGTGCAGCATAAGCCGCCCCACCAGATGCTCCGACACCACGCGGTCGCGCTCCACTCCCATGGCGCGCTCGATCGCCTCGACCGCCGCGTGCCAGGACTCCACGCCGGAAAGATCGACCGGGATCCGCTCGAACTGCGCGAGGCTGGTCGCCCTCTCCTCCACGACGATGCTGCGGTCATCGCGGACCGTGACCAGCGACGCGCTCTTGGAGCCGGCCTCGTTGATGTCGCGCCCCTGCGGTATGCCCGGCATGATCACGGTGCGCGCGCCGGGGTGCTGCGCCCGCGTGTGGATATGGCCCAGCGCCCAATAGTCGAAACCCCAGCCATGCAGGTCCGCTATGTTGCAGGGTGCGTAGGTGTCATGGCCCGGCGCGCCGGCAAGGCTGGTGTGCATGATGCCGATATTGACGGCGTCCGGGGTCGGTTGCCTGAATTTCGGCAGCAGGCTTTCCGGCGCGTGCGGCTTGGCGAAGCTGAGGCCGTGCAGGACGATGTCCAGCGTGCCGCAGCGCATCTCCACCGCCTCGGCCCGTCCGCCGAACACCTTGACCGACGGCGGCAGGATCAGCTCCTGCGTGATCCGTGACATCGCGTCATGATTGCCGCGCACCTTGAAGACATGGATGCCGGCCTGATGCAGGCGCTCCATCTGGCTCGCCAGGAAGCGCGCCGTCTTCATCGAGGTCTGGTCGCCGTCATAGAGATCGCCGGCAATGACCAGCGCGTCGACCTGTTCCTCAAGGCAGAGATCGACAATGGCGACCAGCGCCCGCCGCGTCGCGTCGCCGATCAGTTCGGCGAGCTCGCGATTGCGCAGGGCGAGGGAGCGCAGCGGCGAATCGAGGTGAATGTCGGCGGTATGGACGAAGCGGAAGGGCATGGCGGCACCATAGCGAGCCATGCGCATGCACGGCTAGCCATTCGGTGATCGGCGTAGTTATCCCGCGCGTGCGCCGGCTCACTCCGCCCCGAGATAGCGCCGGGCGAGATGCGCCTTGAAGATTCCCGCATCGAGCGGCCGGCCGGTGGCGTGCGTCAGCAACTCGTCGGTCTCCAAGCGCGAGCCCTGCGCATGGATGTGTGTCCGCAGCCAGCCGACCAGCGGCGCGAAGTCGCCGCGTGCAATGCCCGGCAGCGTGTCGGGCTCGGCCCGACAGGCAGCGTCGAACAGCTGCGCTGCGGTCATCGCCCCCAGCGTATAGGTCGGGAAATAGCCCCAGCCCCCGCTCGGCCAGTGGATGTCCTGCAGGCAGCCGAGCCGGTCGTTGGGCGGGGTGATGCCGAGCAGTTCCTGCATGCCCGCGTTCCAGGCGGCGGGAAGCTCGGCCAGAGGCATCTCATTGGCAATCAGCGCCTTCTCCAGCCGGTAGCGCAGGATGACATGGGCGGGATAGGTGACCTCGTCGGCATCGACCCGGATGAAGCCGCGCTCGACGCGGGTGTAGCGCCGCCACAGCGCGTCAGCCTCCCAGCCGGGACCGTCCGCGCCGAACGCCTCGCGCATCAGCGGCGCGGCATAGGCGAGGAATTCGGGTGAGCGGCAAGCCTGCATCTCCATGATGAGCGACTGGCTCTCATGCACGCTCATGCCGCGCGCCTGCCCGACCGGCTGACCCATATAGGCGGCCGGACGTCCCTGTTCGTAGAGCGCATGGCCGGTCTCGTGGATCACCCCCATCAGCGCCTTGCTGAAATCGGCGTCGTCATAGCGCGTGGTGATGCGCACATCATTGTCGGCGCCGCCGCAGAACGGATGCGCCGAGATATCGAGCCGGCCGCGGGTGAAATCATAGCCGAGCGCGGCCATGACCTTCACCCCGAGCTGGCGCTGCGCCTCGACCGCGAACGGGCCGTCGAGCGGCGCCAAGGCGGGCCGGCGCGCCTGTGCGGCAAGCGCCTGCTCGGTGAAGCCGGGCAGGAAGGCGGCGAGATCGTCGAACAGCGCGTCGATCTTCACGGAGCGCCCGCCCGGCTCGTAATCGTTGAGCAGCGCGTCATAGACGGAAAGGCCGAGCTTCTCACCCTTGGCCGCGCCCGCCTCGCGCTGGAGCTTGAGGACCTCGGTCAGATAGGGCAGCAGCGCCTTGAAATCGGAATCGGCACGGGCCTGCCGCCACGCCATCTCGCTCGCCGAGATTGCCCGGCTCATTGCCTCGACGAGATCGGCCGGCAGCGCGGTCTCCACCGTCCAGACGCGGCGGATCTCACGCAGATTGGCCCGCTCCCACTCGGTAAGCCCCGCCTGCTGATCGGCCTCGGCCAGCCAGTCGCCGATACGTGGATCGACCGCCATCTCATGCGCCAGCACGCGCAGCAGCGCCATGCTCTCCGCACGGCTGCCGGCGGCGCCGGTCGGCATCATCGCGTCGCTGTCCCATTGCAGGATGCCGATGGCGTTCGACATGGCGGCGAGGCGGCCGAAATGGCCGGACAGCGAGGCATAGGCGGTCATGGCGGTCCTTTTGCGAAGCAGTTGCCCGCGGCAACCTACGGGATGGATGCGGACATCGACATCAAATATGTCTACGTCACACATCGACGCCACCTCATCTCCACCGAAAGAGAGCCCGCTCCATGAAGTCACGCGCCGCCGTCGCCTGGGAAGCCAAGAAGCCCCTGACCATCGAAACCATCGAGATCGGCGGACCCAAGCCCGGCGAGGTGCTGGTCGAGATCATGGCCACCGGCGTCTGCCATACCGACGCCTATACGCTGGACGGCCTCGATTCGGAGGGCAAGTTCCCGGCGATCCTCGGCCATGAGGGCGCGGGCATCGTGCGCGAGATCGGCGCGGGCGTGACCTCGCTCAAGGTCGGCGATCATGTGATCCCGCTCTACACGCCGGAATGCCGGAACTGCAAAACCTGCCTGTCGCAACGCTCGAACCTGTGCACCTCGATCCGCGCCACCCAGGGCCAGGGCCTGATGCCGGACCGCACCACGCGCTTCTCCTGCGAGCGGGTGGGCGGCCAGGGCGGCGAGATCTTCCACTATATGGGCTGCTCAACCTTCTCGAACTTCACCGTGCTGCCGGAGATCGCGCTGGCGAAGGTGCGCGAGGACGCCCCCTTCGACAAGATCTGCTACATCGGCTGCGGCGTCACCACCGGCATCGGCGCGGTGGTCTATACCGGCAAGGTCTGGCCGGGCGCCAATGTCGTGGTGTTCGGTCTCGGCGGCATCGGCCTCAACGTGATCCAGGGCGCCCGCATGGTCGGCGCCGACAAGATCATCGGCGTCGACATCAACCCGGCCAAGGTTGAGATGGCGAGGAAGTTCGGCATGACCGACTTCATCAACCCGCTGGAGGTCGGCAACGACAAGGTGGTGCAGGCGATCCAGGACCTCACCGATGGCGGCGCCGACTTCACCTTCGACTGCACCGGCAATGTCAATGTGATGCGCCAGGCGCTGGAAGCCTGCCACCGCGGCTGGGGCACCTCCATCGTCATCGGCGTGGCGCCGGCCGGGGCGGAGATTTCCACCCGGCCCTTCCAGCTGGTCACGGGCCGCAACTGGCGCGGCTCGGCGTTCGGCGGCGCGCGCGGGCGCACCGACGTGCCGAAGATCGTCGACTGGTACATGGAGGGCAAGATCAACATTGACGACCTGATCACCCACACCATGCCGCTCGACGAGATCAACACCGCCTTCGACCTGATGCACGAGGGCAAGTCCATCCGCTCCGTGGTGATCTACTGATGTCGGCGCTCGAAATAATCTCAAAGGCCAAGTCGCATGGCGGCATTCAAGGCGTGTACCGGCATGATTCGAACGTCACCGGCACGCCGATGACCTTCGCCGTCTTCGTGCCGCCGCAGGCTTTGAGCGGCCCGGTGCCGGTGCTGTGGTATCTCTCCGGCCTCACCTGCACCCATGCCAATGTCATGGAGAAGGGCGAGTACCGCGCCGCTGCCGCGAAGCACGGCGTCATCATCGTCGCGCCCGACACCAGCCCGCGCGGCGCGGACGTGGCGGACGAGCCGGACAACTGGCAGTTCGGTTCGGGCGCCGGCTTCTATCTCGATGCGACGCAGGAGCCCTATGCCCGGCATTACCGGATGTACTCCTACCTCATTGAGGAGCTGACCTCGCTGATCGCGGCGGAATTCCCCGCCGATATGAGCCGGCAAGGCATCTTCGGTCATTCCATGGGCGGGCACGGCGCGCTGACCATCGCGCTGAAGCATCCGAACCGTTTTGCCAGCTGCTCGGCCTTCGCGCCGATCGTGCAGCCCTCGACGGCGGACTGGTCGCGGCCGGCGCTGGAGAAATATCTCGGCGCCGACATGCAGGCCTGGCGCGCCTATGACGCGGTGGCGCTGATCGAGGACGGCAAGCGTTTCCCGGAATTCCTGGTCGACCAGGGTTCGGCCGATCCCTTCCTCACCACGGGCCTGCGTCCGCAATTGCTGGCGGATGCCTGCGCAGTGGCCGGCATTCCCCTCACGCTTAACCTGCGCGAGGGCTACGACCACTCCTACTATTTCATCTCGACCTTCATGGCCGACCACATCGCCTGGCACGCGCGCCGCCTCGGTCTCTAGAATCGAGCGACGCCTTCCTTCAGCCGAACCTGACCGAGGTCAGAACCGGCGGCGCCCCACCGGAAACGGTTTGGGGCTGCCGCCGCGAGGCGCATTGTCACGCAACTGTCATCCGGCTCCCGTAATTGCCCGCTCGGCGATCTCGGTCCGGAAAAGCAATGTCCGCAAACGCTTCCCCTGCGGTATCGGTGCGCGGTCTCGCCCTGAACTATGGCGCGGCGCGCATCCTCGATGACGTCGGCTTCGACGTGGCGGCGGGCGAGGTCCTGGCCCTGCTCGGACCGTCCGGATGCGGCAAGACGACCCTGCTCCAGCTGCTGGCTGGCCTGCTCGCGCCCAGCGCCGGACGCATCGAGATTCTCGGCCGCGTCGTCGCGGATGCCGCGACCGGCACGCGGGTGCCGCCGGAGGCGCGCGGACTCGGCATGGTGTTCCAGGACTACGCCCTCTGGCCCCATATGAGCGTGGCGGCGAATGTCGCCTTCCCGCTGGAAATGCTCGGCGTGCCGGCCGCCGAACGGCGCAGTCGCGTCGCCGCGGCGCTGAAGCGCGTCGGGCTCGGCGCCATGGCGGACCGCCGCCCTTCCGACATGTCCGGCGGCCAGCAGCAGCGGGTCGCGCTCGCCCGCGCCGTCGTGGCCGAGCCGCCCCTCGTGCTGTTCGACGAGCCGCTGTCCAATCTCGATCCGGAATTGCGCGAGGCAATGGTCGGCGAGATAGGCTCGCTGGTTGCCGATCTCGGCCTCACCGCGATCTACGTCACCCATGACCGGGGCGAGGCCTTTGCGCTCGCGGACAAGGTGGCGGTGATGCGTGCCGGCCGCATCGCCCAGTTCGCCCCACCCGAGACGCTGGTCGCGGCCCCCGCCAGCGCCGAGGTTGCGGAATTCCTCAATCTCGGCTGCGTGCTGCCGATGCGCCGCAACGGCACCGAATGGCATATCGCCGGCACCACGATGCGCTTCGGCACCATGGGACCCGCCACGCCTGAGGCGCGGCTGCTGCTGCCCGGTCGCAGCCTTCGGCTCGTCGGTTCCGAAGAGAGCGGACCACGCGCCGAAGTGTTGCGCACGCGCTTTCGTGGCGACAGCTACGCACTGACCCTGCGCATCTGTGGCACCGCGCACGAGGTCCAGGTCGCCAGCCCGCGCCGCGCCGAGATCGGCGACATCGTCGGGCTGTTCTGCCCACCGGAAGACATCCGCTGGTTCGCCAGCACTGCCAGCTGACATCCACTGCGATCAACCCTCAGGAGAAGACCCATGCGCGCATTTACCTTTGCCCTTGCCCTGGGCGCGTCGCTGATGACGAGCGCGGCGATGGCCGACATCACCGTCTATTCGGCCGGCCCCGGCGGGCTGATCGACAAGCTGGCCGCCGGCTATACCGCCAAGACCGGCGTCAAGGTCAACGTGTTCCAGGCCACCACCGGCAAGATCATGGCCCGCATCGAATCGGAAGCCGCCAATCCGGTGGTGGACGTGCTGATCTCGGCTTCCTGGGACACCGCGACCGACTTCGCCAAGCGCGGCTGGCTCACCGCTTACACCAGCCCGAACGCGGCGACGGTGCCGGACTTCCTGAAGAACGATACGGCGGTCGCGCAGGGAATCTCCGCGCTCGGCATCGCCTGGAACCCGGCCTCCGGCACGCCGAAGCCGACCGAGTGGGCCGACCTCGCCAAGCCGGCCTACAAGGACCTGGTCACCCTTCCCGATCCGGCGCAGTCCGGTGCCTCCTTCGAGCTGGTCGCCGCATTGCAGGCCAAGGATGGCTGGGGCCTGTTCAAGGACATCGCCGCCAATGGCGCCGTCGTCGCCGGCGCCAATGCCGAAGCGCTGAACCCGGTCATGCAGGGCGCCAAGGCCGCCGTGTTCGGCGCGGTCGACTACATCTCGCTCGCCGCCAAGGCCAAGGGCGAATCGATCGACGTGATCTTCCCCGCCTCCGGCACGGTGATCGCGCCGCGCCCGATGATGATCCTCAACTGGTCGAAGCAGCAGGACGACGCCAAGAAGTTCGTCGACTACGTCCTGTCCGACGAGGGGCAGAAGGCGGTCGCGGCGACCTATCTCATGCCCGCGCGCAGCGACATCAAGGCCAACCGCCCGCTGATCGCCGACCTCAAGATCATGACCGTCGACGCCGCCGCGGTCTATGGCAAGCGCGACGCGACGCTGGCCGAGTTCGCCAAGGTGTTCGGCAAGTGATTGCCGGATTTTCCAGGCTGGACGCCTGACGCATGCAGCGATCGATGAAGACGGGCGATCATGGCCTTCTCGGCTGGGTCGCCGGGATCAGCCTGACCGTCATCGTCGCGGTCCCGTTCGTCTTCATCGTGCTGCAGGCGATCTTTCCCGAGCTGGGGCGCGGCTCGCTGGCCGCGCCCCTCACCCATCTCGGCCGCACGCTGGCCGATCCGAGCCTCCTGCGCCTCACCGGCAACACGCTCACCCTCGGGCTCGGCGTCGTCCTCGGCTGTACGCTGGTCGGGGTGCCGCTCGCGGTGGCGCGGGCCCTGTTCCGCGTGCCCTTCGCGCTGGTGTGGGACGTGCTGTTCCTCGTTCCCTTCATGATCCCGCCCTATATCGCCACGCTCGGCTGGATCATGACCATGCAGCCACGCGGCTATCTCCAGCAGCTCACCGGGGTCAATTTCGCCCCGCTGCTGTTCTCGGTGCCGGGCATGGTGCTGATCATGTCGCTGAACCTGTTCCCCCTCGTCTATTTCGCGCTGTCGCGCACCATCGAGGCGGTGGGCACACGCTATGCCGACGTCGGGCGCGTGTTCGGCGCCAAGCCGGCGCGCGCCTTCTTCCGCATCACCCTGCCGCTGGCGACGCCGGGCCTCGCCGCGAGCCTCCTCCTGGTGTTCGCCCTCGCCATCGAGGAATACGGCACACCCGCGGCGCTCGGCACCCGCTTCGGCTTCCAGGTGCTGGTGACGGGGATCGAGAACCGCATCTCCGACTGGCCGATCGACCTGCCCGGCGCGGCGATCCTGTCGCTGCTGCTGGTCGCTCTGTCGCTCATCGCCTTCCTGGTCCAGCGGCGCCTGCTGTCGACGCGCAATTACGACACGGTCGGCGGCAAGCCGCAGCGCAAGGAGAAGCGCCGCTTGGGCGTGTGGGCGCTGCCGGTCACGCTGGCCTTCGCGCTGGTCGGCTTTCTCGCCACCGGCCTGCCCATCCTGGCGATCCTCGCCACCGCGCTGTCGAAGACCATTTCCGGCGGGCTGAAGCCGGGCAATCTGGGTTTCCAGCATTTCGAGGAAGTGTTCGACAATACCGGGGGCGCCTTGCAGGCGCTGTTCAACTCGCTGTCCCTCGGCGTCGCCACGGCGCTGCTGGCCGGCGCGCTCGGGGCGATCACCGCCTATGCCGTGGTCAAGGGACGCGGACGGGGGCGCTGGGCACTCGACATGCTGGCCATGCTGCCGAGCGCCCTGCCCGGCGTGGTGGTGGCGGTGGGCATGATCCTCGCCTGGAACCAGCCCTGGCTGCCGATCACCCCCTACAACACCGCGCTGATCCTCTTGCTGGCCTATTGCTGCATCCTGCTGCCGCAGCCGGTGCGCTATGCCTCGGCCGCGTTCCAGCAGATCGGCGACAATCTGGAGGCCGCCGCCCGCGTCGCCGGGGCAAGGCCCTTCACGGTATTCAGTCGCATCATGCTGCCGCTGATCCTGCCGAGCCTGATCACCTCGATGCTGCTGGTCTTCGCCGTTGCCTCGCGCGAGCTGGTCGCCTCGCTGCTGGTGGCGCCGGTGGGAATGCTGACCATCGCCGGCTTCATCTGGCGCCAGTTCGAGCAGGGTTCGGTCGGGCTCGGCATGACCATGTCGTTCATCGCCATCGTGCTGACGACCCTGATCCCCATGCTGCTCATCGGCGCGCTGCGCTATGTCGCCGGTGAGCGCTTCACGGGGTTGCATTGAGATGAACCGGGTTCAGGCAATTTCCGGCTGGGGCGACAAGGGTCCCGCCTGCTTCCTCGCCGAGATTGGGGGCCGGCGGCTGATGCTCGATCTCGGCGAGGGCCCGGATGCCGGACGCCGGCCGGACCTGACGGGTATCGGCGCGGTCGACGCCATCCTCATCTCGCACGGACATCCCGACCATGTCGGCGCACTCGATCTGGCGCCGCAGATCGGCGACCCGCCGGTCTTCGCCACAGCGCCGGTGCGTGCGCTGTCAAACGACGAGCGGCTGCGCGGCGCGAGCGACCTGCCCTTCGGTGGGGGCGCTTCTATCCTCGGCCTCGATGTCGAGACCGGATCCGCCGGCCATGCGCCGGGCGCGGTGTGGATGCGCATCGGCGGTGCCGGCGGGCTGCTCTATACCGGCGACTATTCCGCCGAGAGCGCGCTGTTCCCCTCCAGCCGTCCGCTGCCCGCCGCGGCGATGATCGGCGATGCCAGCTATGGCGATGCCGAGGAGCCGCTGAGCGAACAGATCACCGAACTGGTGGAGCGGGCGCGCTGGCGCCCGCTGCTGCTGCCGGCGCCGCCCACCGGCCGCGCGCTGGAAATCGCGCTGGCCCTCCATGGCGCCGGTATCGAGGTCGCCCTGTGCCCGGCGACGCGGGCGGTCGGTGAAACGCTCGCCCAACACCCCGACGCGATGACCGCCGGCTTCCGCGACGCGTTCACCCCATGGCTCGCCGCGATGCCCGCACTGGCCGTCGACAGCCCGGCCCGGGGCGCGATGATCGTTGCGGGAGCACAAGCCGATCGCGGGCTCTCCGCTGCCCTATGCGAACGCTTCGCTGCCTCCGGCGAGGCCGACATCGTGTTTACCGGCCATGTCGCGGAGGGCTCGCAGGCGCAGCAGCTCATGCTGGCGGAGATCGCCACGCTGCGCCGCTGGAATGTGCATCCGACCCGCTCCGGCCTCAAAGCGCTGCTGGAGGCGGTGCAGCCGGAGATTTTCCTGCCGGCCTTCCTGCGCAAGGCGCGCATCCCTGCGCTCATGGAAGCGTTCCCCGGCGTCCGGATGGTGTCGGAGACGGCCGCCTTCCGCTGGTGAGGCGGCTCTACGGACTGGCCGGGCGCCGGCTCACCACGACGTAGAGCACCGCGATGGCCGCGAATACCACGAGGTTGATGATCGAGGACAGCGCGTAGAGTTCCGGCTTCACGCCGTAACGCAGCGCGCCCCCGCATCGCGGGATGCTCTCCCGGCCCGGCGAATACCGGCCTCGGACACCCGCAAAAACCCGATCTCGCAAGCACATCCGGCCGCCGGTCACGACCGGGGGCCTTGCTGCGCCGCACCTAAACGAAGGTTCGTATCTTTCACTTTATGACTGTTGCCGGCCTTTCATGTTTCATATAGCGTCAAGATGAAGATAAAAGCGAAAGCGCGCCCTGCGTAACGAGGCGCGTACTCCGGGAGAGACGTCAGGTGGCAGCTCGCGCGCTGGACGAGACCTATGACCTCGCCATCATCGGCGGCGGCGTGAATGGCTGCGGCATCGCCCGCGACGCGGCCGGGCGCGGGATTTCCGTTGTTCTCTTCGAACAGGGCGACTTCGCCGGGGCGACCTCGTCGGCCTCGACCAAGCTGATCCATGGCGGGCTGCGCTATCTCGAACATTACGAGTTCCGGCTGGTGCGCGAGGCGCTGATGGAGCGCGAGGTGCTGTGGGCCATTGCTCCGCACATCATTCGCCCGCTGCGCTTCGTGCTGCCGCACCATAAGGGCCTGCGCCCGGCCTGGCTGCTGCGGCTCGGCCTGTTCCTCTACGACCATCTCGGCGGGCGCAAGCTGCTCCCCGCCACCCGCACGCTGGATCTCGCCCGCGATGCCGCCGGCGCACCGCTGCGCGCCGGCTACCATCGGGCTTTTGAGTATTCCGACTGCTGGGTCGAGGACAGCCGCCTCGTCGTGCTGAACGCGCTCGATGCCGCCGAGCGCGGCGCCGATATCCGCCCGCGCAGCCGCGTCATCGGCGCGACGCGCGCCGCCGATCACTGGCAGGTCGACATCGAGCAGGACGGCGAACGCACCAGCGTTCGCGCCAAGGTGCTGGTGAATGCCGCCGGCCCCTGGGTGCATGAGGTTCTCGCGCATGTCGTGCGGGTCAATTCGCCGGCTAATGTCCGCCTCGTGCAAGGCAGCCACATCGTCGTGCGCAAGCTCTACGATCACGACCGCGCCTACATTTTCCAGAATGCCGACGGGCGCATCATCTTCGCCATTCCCTATGAGCGCGACTTCACCCTGATCGGCACCACCGACCGCGACTACAAGGGCGCGCCGCACGAGGTGAAGGCGAGCCCGGAGGAAATCTCCTATCTCTGCGCGGCGGCGAGCGAATATTTCAAGGCCCCGGTGACGCCGGAACAAGTGGTGTGGACCTATTCCGGCGTGCGCCCGCTCTATGACGACGGCGCCTCCAAGGCGCAGGAAGCCACCCGCGACTACGTGCTGGAGATGGAAGAGGCGGAAGGCCAGCCGCCGATGCTCTCGGTCTTCGGCGGCAAGATCACCACCTATCGCCGCCTCGCCGAGCACGCGCTGCAAAAACTCGCGCCCTTCCTGCCGGCAGCGGCGAAGCCCTCCTGGACCGGCACCGAGCCGCTGCCCGGCGGCGACTTCGCCGTGCACGACCAGCCGCGCATCGTCGCGCAGGTGAAGCGCGCGCATCCCTGGCTCAACGAGACGCTGGCGCATCGCCTCGTCATCGCCTACGGCACTCGCGCCCTGCGGCTGCTCGACAGCGCGCGCAGCGCCGCCGATCTCGGCCGCGTCTTCGGGGCCGACCTGACAGAGGCCGAGGTTCGTTATCTAATACGCGAGGAGTGGGCGCGCACGGCCGAGGACGTGCTCTGGCGTCGCTCAAAGCTCGGCCTTCGTTTCACGCGCGAGGAAATCGACGCGCTGGATGCCTTCATGCTGATGCACGTACCCTATCGCTTGAACCCCGCGGCCGACAGAAGCGGAGCCGCGCGATGACGCTGGAACTGCGCAGTCTCGGTCGGACCGTCAACGGCATACCCCACATAAGCGACGTTTCGCTGCGGCTGGAGAATGGCAGCCTGAATGTGCTGCTCGGCGCGACGCTCGCCGGCAAGACCAGCCTGATGCGCCTGATGGCAGGGCTCGACGCGCCGACCTCCGGCCAGGTGCTGGTCGATGGACAGGATGTCACCGGCATGCCGGTGAAGAAGCGCTCCGTCGCCATGGTCTACCAGCAGTTCATCAACTACCCCTCACTCAGCGTCTACGAGAACATCGCCTCGCCGCTGCGCATCCAGCGCCTGCCGCGGGCCGAGATCGAGGCGCGGGTGACCGAGGCGGCGCGGCTCATGAAGCTGGAGCCTTATCTGGAGCGCCAGCCGCTGGCGCTGTCCGGCGGCCAGCAGCAGCGCACGGCCATCGCCCGCGCCCTGGTCAAGCGCGCCAGTCTCGTGCTGCTCGACGAGCCGCTGGCCAATCTCGACTACAAGCTGCGTGAGGAACTGCGCGAGGAACTGCCGCGCATCTTCGCCTCGACCGGGGCGGTGTTCGTCTATGCGACGACCGAGCCGACCGAGGCGCTGCTGCTCGGTGGCAACACGGCGACGCTGATGCAAGGCAGGCTCACCCAGTTCGGCCCGACCGCCGGCGTCTACCGGCACCCGGCGGATCTCGACACCGCGCGGGTGTTTTCGGATCCGCCGCTCAACACGCTGCGCGTCACCAAATCGGGCAATGTGGCGCTGCTGGAGAGCGGAGCGGTGGTGCCGGCGACCGGCCTTCTGGCGAACGTGCCGGACGGCGCCTACACGATCGGCGTGCGGGCGCACCACCTCCAGGTCGAGACGGTGGCTTATGCCGAGAAGACCGCGCAGGGATCGGGGCTGATCCGGCTCGGCGCCGTCGTCGCCGTCACCGAAGTCACGGGGTCGGAGAGCTTCCTGCACATGGACATGGGATCCGAGCGGCTGACCGCGCTGGTGCCGGGCGTGCGCCGCCTGGAGCCGGAGGCGCCGGTCGAGGTGCTGATCGATCCGCGCCACATCCTGCTGTTCGACGCCGATGGGCGCAGCATCGGCGAAGGCGCGGCCGTGTCCCGCGCAGCGGTCGGTTGAGGAGGGCGCGATGGCCAGCATCACACTCGACGGTCTCGCTCACGCCTACCGCCCCGATCCGCGTGGGCCGCAGGATTATGCGCTGAAGGAGATCAACCATGTCTGGCGGCAGGGCGGCGCCTATGCGCTGCTGGGGCCGTCCGGCTGCGGCAAGACCACGCTGCTCAACATCATCTCCGGGCTGGTGGTGCCGACGCGTGGGCGCATCCTGTTCGACGGACGCGACGTGACCAACCTGCCGACCGAGGACCGCAACATCGCGCAGGTCTTCCAGTTCCCGGTGGTCTACGACACCATGACGGTGCGCGAGAACCTCGCCTTCCCCTTGAAGAACCGGCGTATGCCGCGCGACGAGATCACCCGGCGCGTCGAGGAGATCGCCAGCCGACTCAATATGACGTCCGTGCTGGACCGCAAGGCCTCGAACCTCACCGCCGACGCCAAGCAGAAAATCTCGCTCGGGCGCGGCCTCGTGCGCTCCGACGTCGCCGCCATCCTGTTCGACGAGCCGCTCACCGTCATCGACCCGCATCTGAAGTGGCAGTTGCGCTCGACGCTGAAGGAACTGCACCGCTCGCTCGATCTCACCATGATCTACGTCACCCACGACCAGACCGAGGCGCTGACCTTCGCCGACACGGTGGTGGTGATGCATGACGGCGCCGTGGTGCAGACCGGCACCCCGGAAGAACTGTTCGAGCGGCCGGCGCACACTTTCGTCGGCCATTTCATCGGCTCGCCCGGCATGAACGTGCTGCCGGCCCGTGTCGAAGGGCGCACCGCCCATATCGGCAACGTGGCCGTCGCGCTCGCCCGCGCCTATCCCGACCTGCCCACCACGGAGCGGATCGAACTCGGCGTGCGGCCGGAATTCGCCACGCTTGCACGCGCGGGCACCGGCCTGCCGGTGACAGTGAAGCGGATCGACGACATCGGCCGCGCCCGCATCGCCCGCATCGAGATCGCCGGACAGCCGGCGGCGGCGATGATCCCGGAAGGGCTCGCCCTCGACGGCGACACGGCCGGCCTGCGGCTCGATCCCCGGCAGATCCACATCTATGCCGGCGGCGTGCTGGTGCCGGGCGAACCTGTGCTTCCCACGGGAGAGGCGTGATGGGCGAATTTCTCTTGCGCGCCATCTGTTCTTCCACCTCTCCCCGAGGGGGAGAGGTCGGATGGCGTAGCCATCCGGGTGAGGGGGGCGGCCGCTTCGTCCTCATTCGCGTGCTTCCCCCTCACCCCACCCTTCTCCCCCTGGGGGAGAGGGAGCAGAAAGAGGGGCCCTTCTGATGGAAAAGCCCATCAACAACCGCGCCTGGTGGCTGGTCGCGCCGGTTTTCGCCATCGTCGCCTTCTCGGCCATCGTGCCGATCATGACGGTGGTGAACTATTCCGTTCAGGACACCTTCGGCAACAACCAGTTCTTCTGGAACGGCCTCGGCTGGTTCCAGGAGCTGCTCGACCCCTCGACGGAGCTCGGCGGCCGGTTCTTCGATGCGCTGTGGCGCAACCTGTTCTTCTCCGCCGTCATCCTCGCCATCGAGGTGCCGCTCGGCATCCTCGTCGCGCTGTCCATGCCGCGCGAGGGCTGGAAGGTGGCGGCGACGCTGGTCGTCATGGCGCTGCCGCTGCTGATCCCATGGAATGTCGTCGGCACCATCTGGCAGGTCTTCGCCCGCGCCGATATCGGCCTTGCCGGCTACGGGCTGAACTGGCTCGGCATCGACTATAATTACACCGGCGATCCCATCGCCGCCTGGATCACCATCGTGGTGATGGATGTCTGGCACTGGACCAGCCTCGTCGCGCTGCTCTGCTATGCCGGCCTGAAGTCGATCCCCGACGCCTATTACCAGGCCGCGCGGATCGACGGGGCCTCGCGCTGGGCGATCTTCACCACCATCCAGCTGCCGAAGATGAAGCGCGTGCTGCTGATCGCGGTGCTGCTGCGCTTCATGGACAGCTTCATGATCTACACCGAGCCTTTCGTGCTGACCGGCGGCGGGCCCGGCAACGCCACCACCTTCCTGTCCATCGACCTCGTGAAACTCGCGCTGGGCCAGTTCGACCTCGGCAAGGCAGCGGCGATGAGCCTGGTTTACAACCTCGTCGTGCTCGCCGTGTGCTGGGTCTTCTACACCGTGATGACCCATGCCGGCAGCGAGCGCGCGGACCGGGGAGAGCCGGCATGAACCAGTCCTCGCGCACCGGCACCTTCGTGATGGTGCTGTACCTGATCTTTCTACTGCTGCCGATCTACTGGCTCGTCAATATGAGCCTGAAGACGAATTTCGAGATCAACACCACGGTCTCGCTGTGGCCGCGTGAGGTCACGTTCGAGCACTACATAAAGATCTTCACCGATGCCAGCTGGTACACCGGCTACATCAACTCGCTGACCTATGTGGTGCTCAACACCATCATCTCGATCAGCCTCGCCTTGCCCGCGGCCTACGCCTTCTCGCGCTACACCTTCGTGGGTGACAAGCACCTGTTCTTCTGGCTGCTGTCGAACCGCATGGCGCCGCCCGCGGTGTTCGCCCTGCCCTTCTTCAATCTTTATTCGGCCATCGGCCTGTTTGACACGCCCTGGGCCGTGGCGCTGGCGCATTGCCTGTTCAACGTGCCGCTCGCCGTGTGGATCCTGGAAGGCTTCATGTCCGGCGTGCCGCGCGAGATCGACGAGACGGCGGCGATCGACGGCTATTCCTTCCCGCGCTTCTTCGTGAAGATCTTCATGCCGCTGATCGCCTCGGGCATCGGCGTGGCGGCGTTCTTCTGCTTCATGTTCTCCTGGGTGGAGCTGCTGCTGGCGCGCACGCTGACCGCCACCAACGCCAAGCCCATCGCCGTCACCATGACCCGCACCGTCTCCGCCGCCGGCATGGACTGGGGACTGCTCGCCGCCGCCGGGGTGCTCACCATCATTCCCGGCGCGCTCGTCATCTGGTTCGTGCGCAACTACATCGCCAAGGGCTTCGCCCTCGGGCGGGTGTGAGGAGGTTCCGATGGAGGATTTCACCACCCGCCTCGCCGAGAACACCGCCTGGATGGCCTGGACCTGGCAGACCGCGCTGTTCTTCGCCGTCATCGCCAGCCTGCTGACCGTGTTCACCGTGCTGGCCCTGTGGCGGCCGGAGCGCGCCCGCGTCGGCGTGCTCGGCATCCCCACCACGCGCGGCGACCGGCTGTTCATCACGCTGCTCGGCAGCGCCTTCATCAATCTCGCCTGGCTTGGCCTGGTGGGACCCGAACTCGGCTGGGCGCTCGCGCTCTGCCTTGTCTACGCACTGGCGGTGTTCCGCCTCGTGTGAATTCGCACGCGGCGGCAGGCCGCGGCTACTGGGAAGAAACGGGAGGAATGACCAATGTTGCCGTCACGACGCCGTACACGCTACTTGCTCGCCGCGAGTGCCGCGGCCCTGTTCGCCTTCTCCGCGCCGGTACGCGCGGACGAGGCCGCCGCCAAGAAATGGATCGACAGCGAATTCCAGCCTTCCACGCTCTCCAAGGACGAGCAGATGAAGGAGCTGGAGTGGTTCATCAAGGCGGCCGAGCCCTTCAAGGGCATGGAGATCAACGTCGTCTCCGAAACCATCACCACGCATGAATATGAGGCGAAGACCCTCGCCAAGGCGTTCTCCGAGATCACCGGGATCAAGCTCACGCACGACCTCATCCAGGAGGGCGATGTCGTCGAGAAGATCCAGACGCAGATGCAGTCGGGCAAGAACATCTACGATGCGTGGGTGAACGATTCCGACCTCATCGGCACCCATTTCCGCTACAAGCAGGCCGTGCCTCTGACCGACTGGATGGCGGGCGAGGGCAAGGACGTCACCTCGCCGACGCTCGACCTCAAGGACTTCATCGGCCTGTCCTTCACCACCGCGCCGGACGGCAAGCTCTACCAGCTGCCCGACCAGCAGTTCGCCAACCTCTACTGGTTCCGCTACGACTGGTTCACCAACCCGGACTACAAGGCCAGGTTCAAGGCCAAGTATGGCTACGATCTCGGCGTGCCGCTGAACTGGTCGGCCTATGAGGACATCGCCGATTTCTTCACCAACGACGTGAAGGAGATCAACGGCACCAAGGTCTATGGCAACATGGACTACGGCAAGAAGGACCCCTCGCTCGGCTGGCGCTTCACCGATGCGTGGCTCTCCATGGCCGGCAACGGCGATCGCGGCCTACCGAACGGCAAGCCGGTCGACGAATGGGGCATCCGCATGGAAGGCTGCCGCCCGGTCGGCTCCTCCGTCGAGCGCGGCGGCGACACCAACGGCCCGGCGGCCGTCTATTCCATCGTCAAGTATATCGAGTGGCTGAAGAAGTACACGCCGCCGCAGGCGCTCGGCATGACCTTCTCCGAGGCCGGCCCGGTCCCGGCGCAGGGCAACATCGCCCAGCAGATGTTCTGGTACACCGCCTTCACCGCCGACATGGTGAAGCCCGGCCTGCCGGTGATGAACGCCGACGGCACGCCCAAGTGGCGCATGGCTCCCTCGCCGAAGGGCGCCTACTGGAAGGACGGCATGAAGCTCGGCTACCAGGACGTGGGTTCCTGGACGCTGCTGAAGTCGACCCCGGTGGATCGCCGCAAGGCGGCCTGGCTCTACGCCCAGTTCGTGACGTCCAAGACCGTCTCGCTGAAGAAGAGCATGGTCGGCCTCACCTTCATCCGCGAGAGCGACATCTGGTCGCCCGCCATGACCGAGCGCGCGCCCAAGCTCGGCGGCCTCGTCGAGTTCTACCGCTCGCCGGCCCGCGTGCAGTGGTCGCCGACCGGCTCGAACGTGCCGGACTACCCCAAGCTCGCCCAGCTGTGGTGGCAGAACATCGGCGACGCCTCCTCCGGCGCCAAGACCCCGCAAGCGGCGATGGACAGCCTCGCGGCGGCGCAGGAATCGGTGATGGAGCGTCTCGAGCGTTCCGGCGTGCAGGGTGACTGCGGGCCGAAGCTGAACGCCAAGCACCCGATGGAGTACTGGGTGGAGCTTGCCAAGAAGGAGGGCAACCTCGCGCCGCAGCCCAAGCTCGCCAATGAGAAGCCGCAGGGCGAGACCATCGACTACGACACGCTGATCAAGTCCTGGCCGGCGACCCCGCCGCAGAAGTAGACCAAACGAGCACCCGCTCCGTAAAACGGCATCCCGGACGCGCGCGAGCGCGATCCGGGATCGCCTGATACATATGGCTGGCGATCCCGGCTATGGTCCTGCCGCCGTTCCGGGATCGCGCTTTGTCCGTGAGGGTTCTGCTTGACCACCTATCTCCTCGCCATCGACCAGGGCACGACCTCGTCCCGCGCCATCCTGTTCCGGCCCGACACGACCATCGCGGCGCAGGCGCAGCAGGAATTTCCCCAGCATTTTCCGGCCTCCGGCTGGGTCGAGCACGAGGCAGAGGATCTGTGGCGCACCACGCTCGCCACCTGCCGCGAGGCGATAGAGAAGGCCGGCGCCAAGGCCGCCGACATCGCCGCCATCGGCATCACCAACCAGCGCGAGACCACCGTCGTCTGGGACCGCTCGACGGGAGCGGCCATCTACCGCGCCATCGTCTGGCAGGACCGGCGCACCGCCGAACGCTGCGCCCAGCTGCGGGCCGAAGGCCATGAGCCACTGGTCACCGAGCGAACCGGCCTCATTCTCGACCCCTATTTCTCCGGCACCAAGATCGCCTGGATCCTCGACCATGTGCCCGGCGCCCGCGCCCGCGCCGAGCGCGGCGAACTCGCCTTCGGCACCGTCGATTCCTGGCTGCTGTGGAAGCTCACCGGCGGAAAGGTCCACGCGACCGACGCCACCAACGCCGCACGCACGCTGCTGTTCAACATCCACACCGGGATGTGGGACGAGGACCTGCTCGCGCTCCTGCGCGTGCCGCGCTCGCTGTTGCCCGAGGTCAAGGATTCCTCCGCCGATTTCGGTACGGCCGAAGCCGGCCTCTTCGGCGGGCCGGTCGCCATCGGCGGCATCGCCGGCGATCAGCAGGCGGCCACCGTCGGCCAGGCCTGCTTCGAGCCGGGCATGATCAAGTCGACCTACGGCACCGGCTGCTTCGCGCTGATCAATACCGGCCCGCAGGCCGTCGCCTCCGGCAATCGCCTGCTCACCACCATCGCCTACCAGCTCGCCGGCAAGCGGACCTATGCGCTGGAAGGGTCGATCTTCGTGGCCGGCGCCGCCGTGCAATGGCTGCGCGACGGCCTGAAGATCATCGAGACCTCCGCCGAGAGCGAAGCGCTCGCCGAGAGTGCCGACCCGGCGCAGCAGGTCTATCTCGTGCCGGCCTTCGTCGGGCTCGGCGCGCCCTATTGGAATCCGGACGTGCGCGGCGCCATGTTCGGCCTGACGCGGGCGACCTCGCGTGCCGAAATCGCCCTCGCGACGCTGGAGAGCGTCTGCTACCAGACGGTCGATCTCATCGACGCGATGCACGCGGACTGGAAACGCGCCGGCGCCGGCAACGCGGCCACGGTACTGCGGGTCGATGGCGGCATGACCGCGTCGAACTTCGCCATGCAGCGGCTCGCCGACCTGCTCGCCGCGCCGGTCGACCGGCCCGTTGTGCGCGAGACCACGGCGCTCGGCGCCGCCTATCTCGCCGGCCTACAGGCCGGCGTCATGCCGGCACCCGAGCACTTCGCGGATCGCTGGCGGCTCGACCACCGCTTCACCCCGTCCATGTCCAGGCCGACCCGCGAGCGCAAGCTGTCCGGCTGGCGCGATGCCATGCGCCGGCTCACCATGCCCTGAACAGTCTCACCGGCCTCCGGACGGCCCGGGCACGTGAGCGACGTCGCAGCGGGCCCGCAGCCGCGCCAAGGTGCGGCGGAACACCTCGGCATCGTCGCGCGCATGCGCGAGCACGATACCGCCCTGGATGCCCGCCAGGATTTCCTCGGCGAGGGCCTCTGCCTCTCGCCCCGACCGGCCGGCGCGCATCAGCGCCGCCGCCAGCGCCGTTTGCCAGCGCTGGAAATAGCCGTCGATGACGACCGCGAAACGCTCGCGCACCTGGCCCAGCGCGAAGGCGCCGACGAGGCAGGCGCGCCGGCCGGAACGGAAATAGGCGTCGACCGCATCGAACATGCCGGCGATGCTGGCGTCCCTGTCTCCCTGCGCTGCACCTTGGCGCAGCGGGGCGAAGATCTGCTGCTCGAACCAGCCGTCGATCTCGGCCAGCACGGCCTGCGCCATTTCCTCCTTACCGCCGGGAAAGAAATGGTAGAGGCTGCCCTTGCCCAGCCCGGTCCGCTCGCTGATGAGGGAAAGGCTGGTGCCCTGATATCCATGCGCACGGAACAGTTCGCCAAGCACCGGAACGATATCGGAACGCTCGGCGACAAGACGTGCCATCAGGGTGCCCGCAGCGGATAGGTCGTGCCGGTGGCGCGGTGGAACGACGCCGCAATGATCACCATGGCGAGAGCTCCGGCCGCGACCGGCATGCCGAGGAAGCTCCATCCGGGATCGGAGGCGAAGACCAGCAGCGGGTCCGCGCCCGCCGGCGGATGGGTCACGCGCAGCAGCGCCATCAGCGAGATGGCGGCCCCGACCCCGATCGCCGCCGCCCACCAGGTCCCCGGCAGCACGAGGTGCAACGCCAGCGCCACTGCAGTGGCCACGACGTGGCCGCCGACGACATTCATCGGCTGCGACAGCGGACTGGTCGGTACGGAGAACAGCAACACCGCACTCGCACCGAAGGGGGCGATGAGCAGCGGCGCTCCTGCATGGAAACTCAGTGCCCCGGTGACGCCGATGGCGACGATGGCGCCGATGCCGGCAAGCACGGCGTGGTGAAGCTTGTGGGGCGGCTGGTGACGGTGGAGATAGTGGCGCATGATTGTACCGATTGGTTTTATCTGTACCTACTGGTACAGTGATTTCGACATGGTTGTCAAAGCCCCGTCCTGCGGCGAACCATGGAATCGGGTGGCCCTCGCGGCGAAAACGGGCGAGAACATCGCCCCTCTCGTCTCCGGCATGGAACGATTTCATGAATCAGCCTCCGCACACTCCCAGCCGCCCGCCCTTTTCCCTCGAAGGGCGCTCGGCGCTGGTTACCGGTGCCGGCCGCGGGCTCGGCTTCGAAATGGCGCAGTCGCTCGCCGCGGCCGGCGCCGACGTGGTGATCAACGGTCGCGACGCGGGACGCCTCGCCGCCGCCGCGGAGGCGATCCGGGCGGCGACGGGGCGCGAGGTGGGTATCAGCGCCTTCGACGTGGCGGATTTTGGGGCCGGACGCGAGGCGATAGCCGGCATCGCCGATCGCTTCGGTCGGCTCGACATTCTCGTCAACAATGTCGGCGCACGCGACCGCCGCCCGCTGAAGGATTTCACCCCGGAGGAAGCCGGCGCCCTCATCGCCACCGACCTGGTCGCCCCCACATTGCTGGCGCGCGAGGCGGCCGAGATAATGGCCCGCCACCGGCACGGGCGCCTCATCATGGTGACATCGATCGCCGGGCATGTCGCCAATCGCCATGACCCGGTCTACACCGCCGCCAAGGCTGGCCTGACCGGGCTGATGCGCGCTCTGGCGGTCGACTATGCCCGCCTGGGCATCACCAGCAACGCCATCGCGCCGGGCATGTTTGCCACGCAGACCAACGAAACACTCGTGCGTGACGCCGAATTCTCCGCCTTTGTCGACATACGCGTGCCGCTCGGCCGGTGGGGTCGACCGCAGGAGATCGGGCCGGCGGCAGTGTTCCTGGCGTCGGACGAAGCCTCCTTCGTCAATGGACACGTTCTGGTTGTCGACGGCGGCCAGACGATCCGAATGTAGACGCTGCGCCGTCAATTGACTGGCCGGCAGCCTCGACGCCGCCCTCTCCTCCCGTTAGAGCCCTTGTCCGTCGGGCAAAATCGCCTGAAACGGAAAGGGCGAGGGAAGGAAGACATGGCAAATCCTGCGGACATGGCCTTCAGCGAAAGACTGCGCGCCGAGAATGCCGAAGACTGGAACGCGGCAAGGAACCATCGCTTCATCGACGAGATCTTTCGCGGCGCGGTTCCCGCCGACGTCATGCGCCGCTACCTGACGCAGGACTACCAGTTCGTCGACGGCTTCGTCGCCCTGATCGGCATGGCCATCGCCACGGCCGACCGCTTCGAGTCGCGCATCCGTTTTGCGCAGTTCGCGGCGATGATCACCAGTGACGAGAACACCTATTTCCTGCGCGCCTTCGACGCCCTCGGCGTGCCCGAAGCCGAGCGCGCCCATCCCGCCATCACCGCGCCGACCGCCGGCTTCCAGACGCTGATGCGCGACGCCGCCGCAACAGGCGACTATGCCAGCTGCCTCGCGGTGCTCGCCGTGGCCGAGTGGCTCTATCTTGACTGGGCGGACCGCCCCTCCGCGCCGCTCCCGGCGAACTTCGTTCACGCCGAATGGATCACGCTGCACAATAATGACGGCTTCCGCGGTTTCGTGACATGGCTGCGCGGAGAACTCGACCGTGTCGGCGCCATCGCCGACGAGTCCTGCCGGATATCGGCAGCGACATTTTTCCGCCGCGCCGTGGCGCTGGAACGCGCCTTCTTCGATCACATTTACAGCTGATTGTCGGCAAGTCGGCGAAAGCGCCGAGGCGGTGGTATTTCAGGAAGGAGATGTCTGCATGCGAACGATTCAACAATCGGCGCGTCAACTACGATTACCTCTTCCTATGCGTAGCATAGGAAGAGCCTGCATCGTTACAAAAAGCAACCCGCGAGAAATATTCTGACACAGCATTGGAACACCGCATACAACCGCTCAACTCCCGCGAGCAGCGCGGCAAACCCAGAACGATGCTCTGCCTGTCAGCTTTAGCTTGCCATCTGCGTCATATTTTCTTGATTACTTATTGACCTCAGCTTGAATGATGTTAAACCGATTCGCACTCGTGATGGAGAAAATAAATGTCTGAACAGGATAGCTCGCCTGTCGACTATCTCGGCCTTACCG
This sequence comes from Ancylobacter sp. VNQ12, assembly GCF_049445835.1. Lineage (NCBI taxonomy): Bacteria > Pseudomonadati > Pseudomonadota > Alphaproteobacteria > Hyphomicrobiales > Xanthobacteraceae > Ancylobacter > Ancylobacter sp. VNQ12. Next base: position 87,650 of record NZ_JBMSDU010000011.1, read on the forward strand.
CCGACGTCGTTGCCGCGTTCGTCGGCAATAATTCAGTTCCCGCTACAGAGCTTCCCGACCTCATCGCGAAGGTGCATGCGGCTCTGCTTCAGCTCTCCGCCCCGGCTCCGGTGGTGGTAGAAGAGGTTCTGAAGCCTGCCGTCCCGGTCAAGAAATCGGTGACGCCCGAATATATCATCTGCCTTGAGGATGGCTTGAAATTCAAGTCGCTCAAGCGCCACCTTCGCACCAAGTACAACATGACGCCCGAGGAATATCGGGCGAAGTGGGGTCTGCCCAACGACTATCCGATGGTTGCCCCCAGCTATGCTGAGGCGCGCTCGAACCTCGCGAAGAAGATGGGCCTCGGCCAGCAGCGCAAGAAGCCGGTCGTCCCGGCCCCCAAGCCGCGCGGTCGCAAGAAGGTCGCGTGATCTTTCGCCGTTCGGCTTTCTCTCGGCCGAACGGACGCAGCATCTCTGGCTGTCCGCCATTGTTGTTTGCCTGCATGTATTGCCAGCGCCACGGCACGGTTTTCCGGAAAGCGGGGAACCGTGCCGTTGGTATTTATGCTCACGCGAGCCCTGATGATGCTCCAGCGATAGGGCGGGTGGCCCGCATACCGGGCGTGACCGCGTTCGGCCTCCCACGACGGCGCCCCACGCAGGCGGCGACGACCGCGTTCCGCCTCAAGCCGTGGCCGTGCGATCGGTTGCCAGCCAGCGGTCGAGGAATACGTCCAGCCACTGGCGAATCCGCCCGTCATGCTGCAAGCGGTCGAGAAAATGCGCCCGACGCGGGCGCGCGCCCGGCTGGTCCATCCGTTCCTCCCCGATCACCGTCCAGCGACACATCATGTGATGCGTGACCTCCGGATGGAACTGGATGCCGAAGGCATTCGGCCCATAGCGGAACGCCTGATTGGGAAAAGAATCGCCGCGCGCCAGCAACTCGGCACCCGCTGCCAACGAGAAGCCCTCCCGGTGCCAGTGATAGACGTGATCGGGCCAGGGCGGCGGCTCATGGCCGCCATCGGCAAGGAGTTCCACCCCCGCCTGCGTCGCCTGGATCGGGTAGTATCCGATCTCCACCAGCCCTTCGGGATGCGGCGCCACGCCGGCGCCGAGATGGCGCGCCAGCATCTGCGCGCCGAGGCAAATTCCCAGATAGGGTTTGCCTTCGCTCAGGGGCACGCGGATCCAGTCGATCTCCGCGCGCACATATTCGTGACAGTCATTCGCGCTCTGCGGTCCGCCGAAGATGATCGCGCCGGCATGGCCTGCCAGCGTCGCCGGCAGCCGCTCGCCCAGACAGGGACGGCGTATGTCGAGGCGGTGGCCACGCTCGGCCAGCAACCGCCCGATCCTGCCGGGGGATGAATGCTCCTGGTGAAGCACGATCAGCACGGGATGCGGCATAGTCTCCGGCACGCGGTTGGGTGACAGGCGGGCGATTCGCCCGCCACGACCAAGCAAGGATGACGCCAGCCCGCCCCTTCCTTCAAGAGGCGCGGCTCAATCCAGCGGCGAACCGTCAAAGGAATCGCGCACGCGCTTGCGAAGCTGGACGCGATCGCGCGTGCTGACGTTCAGCAGTTCGGCCGCCCGCCACACGAGATTGTCCTCGAACTCGGTCAGGCCGCCATCGGCATAGGCGACCTCGAACATCATCTCGACAATGCGCTGACGGCCCTCATCATCGAGGGCGCGATTGAGGACGCTGGTGAAGGCGTAGAGGTCGACCGCCTCGGCATCGCGGGCGATGGCCGCCTCCAGAAGCCTCTCGGCCTCGCTCTCGCCCAGGCTGAAGCGCGCCGCGAGCAGCCGCCGGAGCTTGCCCATCTCGTCCGCGCCGATCACGCCGTCGATCGTCACCACATGCACGAGAAGCGCGGCGGCCGCGAGACGGTAGTCGTTCTCGGCAAAAGCGCTTTCGCGCGCGCCCCCGGCGATCTCGGCGATGAAGTCGGTCAAGGTACGCAGCATGCCGGTCGGCTCTCCTGCGGGCCTGGCGGATGAGATCGATTGTGACGGCGAGTGAACGGCACTCGGTATTTTTGCGTAGCGTATCTGCCCCATGGGACGCAACGCCCGGCGTGGCATCGGGCGCGTTGCGGGGCTGTCCAGTGCAGCCGTGCAACACTTTACGCACCCAACAAGAAAAACGGCGGGTCGAGAAACCCGCCGGGAAAGGAGATCTGGGATCGGCTCGGCCTTCCCGGCCGCTTATTCGAGATAGTCGGCGAAGCGCGCCACATGATCGGCAAGGCCCAGCGCGTGGTTGCGCACCAGCGCCTCGGCAAGGCTCGTGTCGCGCGCCTCGAGCGCCTGGATGATGGCGAGATGGTCCTGGATCGAGCGGTCGGCCCGATCTTCCTCGCCGATCGTCTTGCGGCGGATCATCCGCATATGGGTGAACAGATTCTCGGCGAGGCCGACGAGAATGCCATTGCCACCCATGGCGATGATGGTCTGGTGGAACTGGATGTTCACCTCGGAATATTCATCCAGCCTGGCGTGCGGTGCGTCGTCGCCCTCGTCGAAGGAGGCGAACATGCTGCGCAGCCGGGAAATCTCGTCGTCACTTGCCTGCTGCGTGATCAGCCGGGCGGCAAGGCTCTCCAGCGCCGCCCAGACCTGGATCATCTCGATCACTTCGCGCTTGGTCTTGCGCACGACATAGATGCCGCGCCGCGGCACCGAATGGACGAAGCCCTCGCGCTCCAGCTGCGCCATGGCCTCGCGGACCGGTGTGCGGCTGACCCCGAGGCTCTGCGCCAGCTGGCGCTCGTCCAGCCGCACTTCCTGCGGATGATCATAGATATTGAGCGAGACGATGACCTCCTTCAGCGCGCTATAGGCGCGATTCTTGAAGGTCGAGGTGTCCTCGAGCGGCGCCACCGACAATTTGGCGGCCCCCCCGTTCACCCTACGGATGGTGGTGCTGTCGACGCTCATCATAGTGCTTCCCTTGAGAAGCACGACCGCGGCGACAGTCCCGCGCATCGGACGAAAAGCCTGTTATGGGCATAGAACATTGGCGTTGCCTCCCGAACCCCCCGATCAATCGGCAGGTGCCTCCTCGCCGGCCACCTTCTCTTGGCGTGGCTCTGGCGACGAGGCTGCCAGCCGCTGGTTGCCCGATCTCCCTCTCCGGGGGCGAGGGATTCGGCGGAAGGGCGCTTGGCCCCGCCCTTCGCCTGGGCGCCGATGGAGGGTGACATCGCGTCATTCCCCCTCGGCCAAAAGCCCGCCGCACGGGTCGCGCGCGGCGGGCGGTATCGGAAGTCCTCCTCACGCAGGCTGGTGGGTCGCCCCGCGCAGCTTGCCGATGAGGTGAGAGATGAGCGGCCACAGGCCGGCGATGAAGCCGAGCGCCATGATGGTGGAGACCAGCCCGTTCGAGAAGAACACCCCCAGCGAGCCGCCCGAACCGAGCAGCGACTGGCGGAAGGCTTCCTCGGCGCTGTCGCCAAGCACGATGGCGAGGACCAGCGGAGCCAGCGGGTAGTTCGTCTTTTTCAGCAGGTAGCCGAGGACGCCGAACACCATCATCATCAGCACGTCGAACACGTTGTTGTTCACGGTGTAGGCACCGATGGCGCAGATCACCAGGATCACCGGGGCGATGATCGAGAAGGGGATGCGCAGGATCGAGGCGAACAGCGGCACCGTGGTCAGCACGAGGATGAGGCCGACGATGTTGCCCAGATACATGGAGGCGATGAGGCCCCACACGAACTCGGCCTGTTCGACGAACAGCATCGGACCGGGTTGCAGACCCCAGATCAGCAGGCCGCCGAGCAGAACCGCGGCGGTCGGCGAACCGGGAACACCCAGCGCCAGCATGGGCAGCATGGCGGCCGTGCCGGCGGCGTGGGCGGCGGTCTCGGGGGCGATGACGCCCTCGATCTCGCCATTGCCGAAGTTCTTGCCGTTCTTCGACACCCGCTTGGCGATACCATAGGCCATGAAGGAGGCGGGCGTCGCGCCGGCCGGCGTGATGCCCATCCAGCAGCCGATGACGCAGGAGCGCAGCGACGTCATCCAGTAGCGCGGCAGCGTCTTCCAGGTCTTCCACACCACCTTGGGGTCGATCTTCGCCGCCTTGCCGCGGAACTCCAGACCTTCCTCCATGGTCAGCAGGATCTCGCCGATGCCGAACAGGCCGATGACCGCGATGAGGAAGTCGAAGCCGTTGAGCAACTCGGTGACGCCGAAGGTCAGGCGCAGCTGGCCGGTGACCATGTCGAGGCCGACCGCCGCGAGGGCGAAGCCGATCATCATGGACACGACGGTCTTGGCCGGCGGCTCCTTGCTCATGCCGACGAAGGAGGCAAAGGCGAGGAAATACACCGCAAACTTCTCGGCCGGACCGAACTGCAGCGCGAACTGGGCGACCAGCGGCGCGATCATGGTGATCATCACGATCGCGAAGAAGGCGCCGACGAAGGAGGAGGTGAAGGCGGCGGTCAGTGCCTCGCCGGCGCGTCCCGTGCGTGCCATGGGATGGCCGTCGAAGGTCGTGGCCACCGACCACGGCTCACCCGGAATATTGAACAGCACCGAAGTGATGGCGCCGCCGAACAGCGCGCCCCAGTAGATGCAGGTCAGGAGGATGATCGCCGAGGTCGGCGACATCGAGAAGGTGAGCGGCAGCAGGATGGCGACGCCGTTGGCGCCACCTAGGCCCGGCAGCACGCCGATGATCACGCCGAGCAGGATGCCGACCACCATCAGGAGGATGTTGAACGGATCGCCGGCGATGTAGAAGCCGTGATAGAGATTGATGAAATTGTCGACCATGGGCGCTTTCCCCTGGGGAGCGGCTGACCGCCGGCTCCGCCTTATCTGGCTGTCATGAGAGTCCGAGCATCGCCTCGACCGGCCCCTTGGGGAGGGGGATCAGGAACCAGCGCTCAAGCGTGATGTAGAAGAAGGCCGGCACGCCGAAGCCCACCGCGAGCGAAAGCGGCAGCCCGTATTTGCCCAGCCAGGTCATGAACACCACGATGAGCACCACGGACGGCAGGTAGATGCCGAGGAAAGGCACCAGAGCGACATAGATGGTCGCGGGGATCAGCACCCGAAGCACCTGCCCGAGCTGGCCCCATTCCGCGAACAGCCCGCTGGCGTCCTCACGCAGGGCCTGCACCAGATTGATCAGGCTGCAGCCGATGATGATCAGTCCGACATAGAAGGGGAAGAAGCCGGCCTGCGGGCCGTCGGAACCCCAACCAACCCCAACCAGATAGCTTCCGTAAATAACGATAAGGCCGAACAGCAGGGTCAGCAGTGCCGTGCCGATCTCGACGCTGCGTTGCTTCGGCCCCGTGCCGCCCCCATGGTGAGCCTGTTCCATCACGATCTCTCCGAAAATTCCGCGCAAAGGCAAACCCGCGCAAGTAACCGTCCAGCGGGCGATGCCCGCCGGCGGTACGCTTCGCGCCAGCTCGCTCTAAAGTTGTTTTGGTCTTGTCTCGTCCGGGCCGCGTGGCGGGAAGCTACATGGCCATCCCCGCCTTCCCGCGCCGGGCGAAATCCGGCTGGCGGATCGCACGGCCGACAATCCGCCGGCCGTGCCAAATCCTGCTGACGCACTGGTCCCGCCGGTTCCCCGGGGCCCGCCCGTTTGCCGGGCCTGCCCGTCGAGGAGCAGTGGATCAGTTGCCGGCGATGAAGCCAGCTTCCTGCATCAGGCCCTTATGGGTCTTCTCGGACTGGTCAAGCCAGGCCTTGAACTCGTCGCCGGACATGAAGGTCTGGTTGAACGCGCCATCCTTCATGAGCTGCTTCCACTCGGGGGTCTCGCGAACCCGCTTGAACAGATCGATGAAGTAGTCGACCTGCTCCTGGCTCACGCCCGGGGGCATGAAGACGCCGCGCAGCATCAGATATTCGACGTCGACACCCGCCGACTTGCAGGTCGGGATCGAGGACCAGGACTGGTCGCCGAGAATCTTGTCGGTATAGGTCAGCTGCTTGGAATCGAACACGCAGAGCGGGCGAACCTTGTCGCCGCGCCACTGCGAGACGGCCTCGATCGGGTTGTTCACGCTCGAATTGATGTGCCCGCCGACGAGCTGCACCGCCACTTCGCCGCCGCCCTTGTAGGGGATGTAGGTGATCTTCTTGCCGACGGCCTTCTCGAAGGCGACGGTGATGATCTGGTCTTCCTGCTTGGAGCCGGTGCCACCCATCTTGAAGGTGTTGTCCGGCGCCGCCTTGATCGCGGCGACATAATCACCCGCGGTCTTGTAGGGCTCCTGCGCGTTCACCCAGAGCACGAATTCGTCGAGCGCCAGCATGGCGACCGGGGTCAGATCCTTCCAGTTGAAGGGAATGCCGGTGGCAAGCGGAGTGGTGAACAGGTTGGACAGCGAGATGACGATCTTGTGCGGATTGCCCTTGCTGCTCTTCACGTCGAGGAAGCCCTCGCCGCCGGCGCCGCCCGACTTGTTGATGACGACGAGCTGGGTCGGCATCAGGTCGTGCTTGGCGATGATGCCCTGGAGCGTGCGGGCCATCTGGTCGGCGCCGCCGCCGGTGCCGGCCGGCACGATGAACTCGACCGGCTTGTTCGGCTGCCAGGCTGCCGAAGCGGGCAGCATGGCCAGGGCCGTCATGCCAAGGGCGGTTGCCGCGCCAAGACCGAACGCGTGGATATGTTTCATTTGGCGTTTCCTTCCCAAAGGGTTTGGCGAATTGCCGATCTTTGTGGTCGGCTTTTTTGGTTGGGCACCGTCTCTGGCCTGACGACCGGACGGGGCCTCGATAACCGGCAGTTTTTGTTGCGTCTCTCCGCCGGATATTCTGTGGAATAAGTTGTACCAAGATTTGAACGATGCCAAGCGCTAATTCTAAAGTTCAATGTTGCAATGCAACGTCAACTTGTATTACGTATTCACAATATTATGTATTTGGCATACCATTCTTGGTATACGTAATAATTAATAATGCGTTCTCATATACCTTATTAATCAAGCCGTTGCCAGATAACGCTTTTTTTCCAATGCCCAAGCCGCCATGCACGTCCGACAGCGGCGTCGCGAGCGCCGCGCAAGCCATGGGTCTATTCCGACTCTACTGACGAAGACGGCGACTGTAATACTTTACACCCCAGCCCAGTGCCCGATTTTCGAGCCGCCGCCTCCACATTTCCGCCATATCGCTGCAACGCAACACGCGAGCGGAGCCGGTTTGCGGCCGGCGCGGGTCATCGGCGCGTCGCCTCCCCTGTCGAGGTTGGGCATCGTTGAGGGCAGGCCATCGCACTGCGGAATCGTTTTTGCTAGGTATGGACGCAGGTGGCGAGCGGGCGCGACCGCAACACGGCCGTGATGGCGGAGCAGTCTGCCGGACCGACCGTCCGTTTCATGGCGACATGAGGAGAATGCGTTCCATGACCAGCCGCTTGATTCCGGTGGCCCCCTTCGTGCTGACCGTATTCGGCGCAACCGGCGACCTTTCCCGGCGCAAGCTGATTCCCGCGCTGTTCCATCGCGATCTCGACGGACAGATCCCCGATGACGCGACGATCATCGGCGTCTCGCGCCGCTCGCTCAGCGACGAGGAGTTCAGGGCCTTCGCCCGCCAGGCACTGATCGACCACATCCCGACCGGCGAACTGGAGGGGTCGCCGGTCGAGCGGTTCCTGTCGCGGCTGTCCTATGTCGCGGCCGATGCCGACACGGATCCCGGCTGGTCCGAGCTGGCGAGCCGCGTCTCCGCCCAGGACGACAAGATTCCGGTCTATTACCTCGCCACCGCGCCGCATCTGTTTGGCCCGATCTGCGACAAGCTCGGCAAATACGGCCTTGCCGAGAAGGGGCGGGTCGTCATCGAGAAGCCGATCGGCAAGGATCTCAAATCGGCGCTCGCGCTCAACGAGCAGGTCGGACGCATCTTCCCGGAGGAGCGCGTCTACCGCATCGACCATTATCTGGGCAAGGAAACCGTCCAGAACCTGATGGCCCTGCGTTTCGCCAACGCGCTGTTCGAGCCGCTGTGGAACAACGCCCATATCGACCATGTGCAGATCACCGTCGCCGAGGCGCTCGGCGTCGAGGAACGCGCCGGCTATTACGACACCGCCGGCGCCATGCGCGACATGGTGCAGAACCACATCCTGCAACTGCTCTGCCTCGTCGCCATGGAGCCGCCCTCCTCGCTCGACGCCGACGCGGTGCGCGACGAAAAGCTCAAGGTTCTGCGGGCGCTGAAGCCGGTCGACGAGCACAATGTCGCCGCCATCACCGTGCGCGGGCAGTATCGCGCCGGCGCCTCGGCAGGCGGCGCGGTGCCGGGCTATCTCGAGGAGCTCGGCTCGACCCGCAGCCAGACCGAGACCTTCGTCGCCGTGAAGGCCGAAGTCGAGAACTGGCGCTGGGCCGGCGTGCCGTTCTATCTGCGCACCGGCAAGCGCCTCGCCTCGCGCGTCTCGGAAATCGTGGTGGCGTTCCGCCCGGTGCCGCATTCGGTGTTCGGCGAGGCCGTCGGACCGCTGGAGCCGAACCGGCTGGTCATCCGCCTGCAGCCGGATGAGGGCGTGAAGCTGTGGCTGATGATCAAGGATCCCGGCCCGGGCGGCATCCGCCTCACCCATGTGCCGCTGGACATGAGCTTCGCCAAGGCCTTCAAGGTCCGCAATCCCGATGCCTACGAGCGCCTGCTGCTCGACGTGGTGCGCGGCAACCAGACACTGTTCATGCGCCGCGACGAGGTCGAGGCCGCCTGGCGCTGGGTCGATCCGATCCTTGAGGCGTGGCGCAACGCCAAGGAACCGCCACGCCCGTATACGGCCGGCACCTGGGGCCCGTCCGCCGCCATCGCCCTGATCGAACGCGACGGCCGCACCTGGCTGGAAGACGGCGCGTAGTCCGCGCCGATCCTTCGCACGGCGGCACATGAACGCGCCTGTGTCTGGCGTTGGACGCAGGCGCGCCTATCCTTCGGGGGCACGTGCCTGTGCGCGTCTCGATAATGAATGGAAGGCACGGCGTGGCAGGCGCCGGCGTTTGGAACGGCGCCCTGCCCTGCGCCGAGGTTTGGAGACAATCGTGGCCCATACGCTGCATGAACTCGCCGACAGCGCCGCTGTCGCGAAGGCTTTGGCGGACTTCGTCGCCGAGGCGCTGATCGCGCGCGTCTCGCGCGACGGTCTGGCGAGCCTTGCCGTGTCCGGCGGACGGACACCCACCCGCTTCTTCGACGAACTCTCCACCCGCGACCTGCCATGGGCGAAGATCGGGGTGACGCTGGTCGACGAGCGCTGGGTGCGCGAGACATCGGACCGCTCCAATGCCCGCCTCGTGCGCCAGCATTTGCTGAAGGGCAAGGCCGCGGCGGCCAGATTCGTCCCGCTCGCCAATGACGCGCCCACGCCCGAGGCCGGGCTTTTCGCCGTGAACGAGGCGCTGGAAGACCTTGCCTGGCCGCTCGCCTGCGCGGTGCTCGGCATGGGCGACGACGGTCACACGGCCTCCTTCTTCCCCGGCGGCGATCATCTCGACGAGGCGCTCGATCCGGACGGTACGCTCGGCCTCATCCCGATGCAGGCGCCGAATGCCGGCGAGCCGCGCATCACCCTGACCCTGCCGGTGCTGCTGGCCGCCGACGCGCTGGCGCTCCATATCGAGGGGGCGGCCAAGCGCCCCGTGCTGGCGAAGGCATTGGGCGAGGGCCCCGCCACCGAGATGCCCATCCGCGCCGTCCTGCGGGCCGAGCGCCCGCTCGACATCTATTGGTGCCCGTAACCGACGCCCGACGACGGTGCCGCCGGGGCGCCGCACGACACGACCCATTTGCACGACACGACCGGCCTCTGCCGGCCGACCACCTGATCGAGGGAGAGCAGCATGGCCGACGCCATCCCATCCAGCGTGAACGCCCGCATCGGTGAGGTCACGGACCGCATCGCCAAGCGCTCCTACGATACGCGCCAGCGCTATCTCGAACGCATCGCCGCTGCCGCGCAGAACCGCCCGGTGCGCCAGTCGCTCGGCTGCGCCAACCAGGCGCACGGCTTCGCCGCCTGCGGCCCCTCCGACAAGTCGATGCTGCGTGAAGGCGGCGGCGCCAACCTCGCCATCGTCACCGCCTATAACGACATGCTCTCGGCCCACCAGCCCTATGAGAACTACCCGGAGCTGATCCGCGCGGCGGCGCGCCGTGCCGGCGGCGTGGCGCAGGTCGCCGGCGGCGTGCCCGCCATGTGCGACGGCATCACCCAGGGCGAGGCGGGGATGGAGCTGTCGCTGTTCTCGCGCGACGTCATCGCGCTCGCCACCGCCGTGGCGCTGTCGCACCAGACCTTCGACGCCGCCGTCTTTCTCGGCATCTGCGACAAGATCGTGCCCGGCCTCGTCATCGGCGCGCTGTCCTTCGGCCATCTGCCCGCAGTGTTCGTGCCGGCCGGGCCGATGACCTCCGGCCTGCCCAATGACGAGAAGGCGAAGATCCGCCAGCTTTTCGCGGAAGGAAAGGTCGGCCGCGACGCGCTGCTGGAAGCCGAGAGCCAGTCCTATCACGGGCCGGGCACCTGTACCTTCTACGGCACCGCCAACACCAACCAGATGATGATGGAGATCATGGGCCTGCACCTGCCCGGCGCCTCCTTCGTCAACCCGAACACACCGCTGCGCGACGCGCTGACCACCGCCGCCGCCGAACGCGCCATGTCGATCACGGCGCTGGGCAACGACTATGTGCCGGTCGGGCGCATGCTGGACGAGCGGGTGTTCGTCAACGGCGTGGTCGGCCTGCACGCCACCGGCGGCTCGACCAATCACACCATGCATGTCGTCGCCATGGCCGCGGCGGCCGGCATCAAGCTGACCTGGGACGACTTCTCCGAGCTGGCCGACGTCACGCCGCTGCTGTGCCGCGTCTATCCAAATGGCAAGGCGGACGTGAACCATTTCCATGCCGCCGGCGGCATGGGCTTCATCATCCGCGAACTGATCGGCACGGGCCTGCTTCATCGCGATGTCGAGACGGTGTGGGGCAGCGGGCTGGATGCCTATACCCAGGAGCCCGCTCTGGCGGAGGACGGCTCGCTCAGCTGGCGCAACGGCACCGACGCCTCCGGCGACGAGGCGGTGCTGCGTGGCGCCAGGGCGCCGTTCCAGGCGACCGGCGGCTTGAAGCTGCTCTCCGGCGATCTCGGCAAGGCGGTCATCAAGACCTCGGCCATCGCAGTCGAGCGTCACATCATCGAGGCGCCCGCCCGCGTGTTCCACAGCCAGGAGGAGCTTCAGGCCGCCTTCAAGGCCGGCAATCTCAAGGGCGACTTCGTTGCCGTGGTGCGCTTCCAGGGTCCGAAGGCCAACGGCATGCCGGAGCTGCACAAGCTTATGCCGCCGCTCGGCGTATTGCAGGATCGCGGCAACAAGGTCGCCCTCGTCACCGATGGTCGGCTGTCGGGCGCCTCAGGCAAGGTGCCCGCCGCCATCCATGTCACCCCGGAAGCCGCCGATGGCGGCGCCATCGCATTGATCCGCGACGGCGACCTCATCCGGCTCGACGCCGTGGCCGGCACGCTGACCGTGCTGGTCGATCCGGAAGTGTGGGCCGAGCGCGCTCCCGCCCCGGCCAATCTCGCGCCCTCGCATGTCGGCGTCGGCCGCGAGCTGTTCGCCTCGTTCCGCGCGGCGGTCGGCACCGCGGATACCGGCGCGACGATCTTCGCGGTGTAAGAGGCAGGGCCGCTCAGTAGAGCGGCCCGATCTTGCCGAGCGGCAGCACGCCGAGCGCGACGCGCCCGTCGCGGAACACGAACGGGAACATGTTGGCCGGGCCGCCATTCAGCGTGCCGGGCATGCCGACGGCCATCATTGCCGGGGCCAGGTTCACCAGGAATTCCGGCATCAGCCCGGCGCCGGCGAGCGACTTCATCAGCGCCGGTGCATTGGCGAGCGAGAGATTGATCACACCGTCCGGCCGGCGTGCCGCATCGAGGCCGATCTCGCCGGTCGCCCCCAGCGCGCCACCGCCGCCGGAGACGGATGCCTCCAGCAACTTCACCCGGCCACCGGCGGCCTGCCAGAGTTGCAGGCGCTCATTGAGCGGCATGGGGCGGAACGCGGGAATACCGCTGACCGTCGCCTCGAACTCGCTGTCGACCCCTGCGCCGGTCACCCCAGTGGCGACGCCGGTCGCCCCCTTGGCCCCGCCCGCAATGTCGAAAGTGCCTGGCGCGGCATCCGGCGTGCGGCGGATATGCAGTTCCGTGTGCCGCGCGGAAAATACCGTCGTACCGCTCTCGGCCAGCGTGTAGTCGTTCGACACCCAGGACAGGCGATCGAGTTCGCCGCCAGAACCCACGCCGCTGACCTGCAAGAGCGACCAGTTCGCCACCAGCTCGCGCCCGGTGGCGACCTCGGTCAGGCGGGCCGGTCCCTCGAACTCGGCGATGATGTGCTGCGGATTCCAGACCTGCGCCACCGCATGGGCACGCGCCGCACTCGCCTTCCACTCGCCGGTGCCGGCGAAAGAAAGCGTCGGAGCGGTGCAGATCAGCTCGAAGCGGAAGGGAAAGCCGCCAAGCTGCCGATCCGCGCAGTTCCAGGCCCGCCCCTTGCCGGCCTCGGCCGCGATCCAGGCGTCGATCTCGGCGGTCGCCCGCGCCGAGGCGTAGTACCAGGCGCCCGTCCAACCGATCGCGGCGAGCACGATCACCGCCGCGGGCAGCGCGATCAGCCAGGGACGCGATCCCCTGCGTGTCGTTTCGCTCGCGTGCGGCGGGGGCTCGATCGGCGCATCGGGCAGGCTCATCGACTAACTCCTTGCAGACAGAATTTCCCGTGCGCGGCAGGCCGCCGACGGAAGACGCCCGGCAGAGGCGGCAAGTACCCTGCGATACCGGTGCGGCGTGCGTGTGGCACGCGGCCGGCGCAAAAGTTTGCCGGCTGGTTCCTCGCCCCCTCTTACGCCATAGTCTCGCCGCGAGCGACGGTTTACTCGCCGCACGCGCCACCTTCGATGCCGAGCCTCGACACATGACTCCCGCCTCCGCCCCTGCCGACGAACTCTGGATCTTCGGCTACGGTTCGCTGATGTGGAATCCCGGTTTCGACTATGAGGAGCGCGTCGCCGGCAAGCTGGTCGGCGCGCATCGCTCGCTCTGCGTCAGGTCCGTGCACTGGCGCGGCACGCCGGAGAGGCCGGGCCTCGTGCTCGGGCTCGACCAGGGCGGCGCCTGCATCGGCGTCACCTTCCGCGTGGCACCGGACAAGGCCGCGGCGACTCTCCGCTATCTGCGCGAACGCGAGCAGGTCACCAACATCTATCGTGAAGCGGTACGCCGGGTCTGGCTGCGCGACGGCAGCCAGCGCACCGTGCCGGCCGTGGTGTTCACGGTCGATCGCGGCCACGCGCAATATGCCGGCAGCCTGACGCGCGAGGACAGGCTGCATCTGATCCGCCAGGGCCACGGCATCGGCGGACCCAATGCCGACTACGTCACCGCCACCACCCGCCACCTCGCCGAGCTCGGCATCAAGGATGCCGAGATGCAGTGGCTGGTCGAGCACCTCTAGGAAAGTGGCCGTCAGTACGGCACGAGCGATCCGCTGTCGGTCTCGGGCAGGATGCGCAGATGGATCTCCTGCGCCCCGACCGCGCGTGCCGCAGCGCGGGCCTTGGCGCCGGCCGGGCCGGTCCATAGCGGCACGCGGCGCCCGCCTTCGGTGCGCACCGCCATCGCCACCGCGTCCGGATAATCCGGCGCGTCGTCGGCGGCATAGACCGAGAAGACCTGCCGACGCCCGTCGGATCCGCGCCACAGCCGGAAGCGGCGTGCGAGGAGCCCGTCCGCCGCGCTGAGCGGACCGGCATCGGTCAGCGAATCGCCCTGTATGAGATCGCGTGTCATCATGGGAACAAACCTAGAACATCCGCGAATGGCGTCAATGCCTTTCACAGGGGGAATCCGCGACCGCGCCGAAGGTTCCCGCCACGCCGGCGCGGCTTCAGGAGGCTCCCGCCTTGCGCGTGCCCTCGGTCTGCGAGGTCAGTGACGGCCAGGGCCGGACGCCGACATAGGCGGCGAGGAACTTCACATACTCGCCGAGCAGCAGCCGTGCCGACGCCAACCGTGCCCGCCAGTTCGGATCGCGGACGCTCTTTGCCACCACCGGATAAGGCACCAGCACGATATCGGGCATGGCCCGGCGCAACTCCACCAGCGCGCGCGGCATGTGCCATGCCGAGGTCACGACGATGAGCGAGCGGAAACCCAGCGCATGCGCCCAGGCGGCCGTTTCGATGGCATTGCCACGGGTATTGAGCGCCGACCGGCCAAGTTCGACGCAGCACTCCAGCGCCTCCCGCGTCGCCGGCACGGTACGGCTGATCTCGCTCAGCGTCGTGTCCGGGTGGACGCCGGTGATGAGCAGTCGCTTGCCCCGCTGGGCAATCAGCAGGTCCGTAGCGTCCGCGATGCGCTCGGGCGCGCCGGTCAGCACCACGATGCCGTCCGCCGGCTCGACAGCCTGGATCGACTGCCTGTCGACCGCGGCCACGAACAGGCAGAAGCCGGCCAGGAACAGCGCCAAAGCGAGAACCGCGACACCCGCAGCCCATGGCAGCAGGCGCCGCCTCGGGCGCGCCGGCGGCGGGGTGGAAGCGGGTTCGGGCGAGAAGAGTGCGGACACGGGACTCGAGCCTAGCTGATGCTGCGTAGCGTGCGATAGACCGTCATGCGCGAGGTGATCGCCGTCACCAGCGCGACCAGCACCGCGACGCCGGCAATGCCGCCATAGCCGCGCGCATCGAGCGCGACGGCACCGACCAGCGTGTCGCCGCTGCCGCCCCATCCGAGCCAGCCCGGCAAGGTGGCCCCGAGGAAGAACAGCGCCATCGCCGCGCCGCCGCCGATCAGTCCGCCCTTGAGGCCGACGGCAAGGAAATGATGCTGGAATTCGGCGGCGATGAAGGAATCGCGCGCGCCGACGAAATGCAGCACCTCGACGATCGAGCGTCCGGCATCGACCGCCGCGCGGGTGGCGAACACCACCGACAGCACCGTGGCGGCCGCCACCAGCCCCAGCACCGCGAGCCCGATGGCGACGACCGCACGCGCCGTCGAGGACAGGCGTTCGGACCATTGGCGATGATCGTCGAGATTGGCGGAGGGAACCTGCGACGCCAACGCCGTGCGCAACGCCTCGAGCGTGCTCGCGCGGGACGTCGGGGCGAGCTTCACCACCACGAGGCGGGGAACCGGCAGATTGGCCACGTCGACGCCGGAGCCGAGCCACGGCTCCAGCAGGGCCGCCGTCTCGCGCTCGTCCATCACGCGCGCCTCCTCGACCCCCGGCACCGTGCGCGCCACCAGCACCGCGCGGTCGAGCGCCGAGCGGACATCGAGCCCGTCGCCCGGCTTGATCTGTATGGTGGTTTCGCGGGCGATGTCGGCGCTCCAGTCGGCGGCGACCGTCCGCACGGCGGCGACGCTGCCGATGGTGATGCCGGCAAGGAAGGTCATGATCGCCACGACGGCGATCAGCGCGTTGCCGGTCACGGTGGCGCTCGGCACGATGGTGCGCCGCGAGGGCGCGAGCACCCGCCCCTCCGCCTCGTGTTCATGATAACCGCTCTCGTGCCGGACATGGCCGCGCGCCCGCGCGATGAGCCGGGTGAGCGGATTGTGTCCCTTCGGTCGGCTCTCAGTCATAGACGGTCAGCCGCCCCTGGTTGAGCACGAGCCGGCGCGCATCGAACTGGTCCATCAACCCGATATCATGCGTGGCGATCAGCACCGAGGTGCCAGTCTTGTGCAGTTCGAGGAACAGCCGCATCAGCCGGCGCGCAAGGCCCGGATCGACATTGCCCGTCGGCTCGTCGGCAAGCAGGATCTCGGGGCGCGAGATGAGGGCGCGGGCGATGGCCGCGCGCTGCTTCTCACCGCCCGAGAGCACGGGCGGCAGCACATGCATGCGCTCGCCCAGCCCGACCCATTGCAGCAGCTCCGTCACCTCGGCCCGGTAGGTCGCCTCCTCGCGCTCCTGCACGCGCAGCGGCAGCGCGACATTCTCATAAGTCGTGAGGTGGTCGAGCAAGCGGAAATCCTGGAACACGATGCCGATGCGCTGGCGCAGCGCCGCCGTTTCATCGGGCGCGAGTTTGGCGGCATCGCGGCCGAAAATGTTGATGAGGCCGCGCGTCGGACGCAGCGACAGGAACAGCAGCCGCAGCAGCGTCGTCTTGCCCGCGCCGGAAGGGCCGGTGAGGAACTGGAAGGAATGCGGCGGAATGCCGAAGGTGACATCGCGCAGCACTTCCGGCCCCATGCCGTAACGCAGCCCCACATTCTCGAAGCGAACCAACTCTCACGTCCCTCGTGCGCCGGCCCGTCCGGCAATGATTCTCATCCCCGCCCTTCCTAGCACAGCCGCATGGACCCGGCTGAACCCACATCGATCAGACGGCGCGTATCAATGCTCGACACGGTGTAGCTGGACGGGCGCCATCCGCGCGTCCATCCTTAAGGGCACGATCGCAGACGAGGATAGTGATGACGCAGCCGACCAACGAGAGCACCGCAGCCACCGAAACCGAAGACGTGTCCGGCACGGCGCCGCAGTCGGCGCCGCATGTCGAGGTGCTGTTCGACGCACCCACCATAGCGGTGCGCAACAAGGAACTGGTCGAGGAGATCGTCGCCGCCAAACCGGAGAAGATGGTCGTCATCGCCGTGCTCAAGGGCAGCTTCGTGTTTGCCGCCGACCTCATCCGCGCCATGCACGAGGCTGGCCTCGCCCCGGAGGTCGAGTTCATCACCCTGTCGAGCTATCGCGATGCGCGGGTGTCCTCCGGTCAGGTCGCCGTGCTGCGCGACATCGACACCGATGTGCGCGGGCGCGACGTGCTGCTGATCGACGACATTCTGGAATCCGGCCGGACGCTGGCCTTCGCCAAGGACCTGCTCGCCGCACGCGGCGCCCGGCGGGTGCTGGTCTGCGTGCTGCTGGAGAAGCCGCACAAGCGGGCGGTGCAGATCGACGCCGATTTCGTCGGCTTCAAATGCCCCGACTATTTCGTCGTCGGCTACGGCATGGACGTGTCGCATGCGTTCCGGCAGCTGCCCTTCATCGGCTACATCCCGGACGCGGAAGGCTGAGCGATCGGCAATCGCACGGGCGAGCGGGAAGCGGATCGCCCGCCCGCTCAGAAGTCGCGCAACAGGCGCTCCAGATAGTCGAGTTCGAGGCGCGGGCGTTCCGGCTCGCCGAAGCGGCGGCGCAGTTCCTCCAGCACGCGGCGGGCGCGCTGCATGTCCATCTCGTCCGGCACCTTCACGGTGACGTCGTCGCCATAGTCGCGCGAGCGCAGCGGCCGGCCGAGCGGGTCGTTGCGCTCGGCGGTCTCGCCGGACGGCCCGCCGGGACCCTCGCCCTGCTGGCCTTCCTGCTGCTGCATCGCCTCGGCCATCTGCTGGGCGCCCTTGCGCAGCGCCTGTAGGGCCTCGCTCTGGGCATCGACCGCGCCGGTGCCGTCGCCCTCGCCGAGCGCCTGCTCGGCCTCGCGCATGGCCTGCTCGGCCTGGCCGAGGCCGCCATCGCCGGGCATGCCGCCCTGACCCTGCTGACCTTGCTGGCCCTGGCCGTTCTGCCCCTGCTGGCCCTGTTGGCCTTGCTGACCCTGCTGTCCTTGTTGTCCCTGCTGTCCTTGTTGTCCCTGCTGGCCACGCATGGCCTGC
The DNA here is from genome assembly GCF_049445835.1 of Ancylobacter sp. VNQ12. Classification (NCBI taxonomy): domain Bacteria; kingdom Pseudomonadati; phylum Pseudomonadota; class Alphaproteobacteria; order Hyphomicrobiales; family Xanthobacteraceae; genus Ancylobacter; species Ancylobacter sp. VNQ12. The sequence continues at coordinate 105,329 of NZ_JBMSDU010000011.1, forward strand.
ATCTTGTCCCGCAGCTGCTTGAGCTGTTCGCGCAGCTGTTCCTGATTCTGCTTCAGCTCGTTGAAGGCCTGGTCCTGCTGGCCTTCCTGCTGCTGGCCCTCACGGCCCTCGCGGAAGGTGCGGTCGCGCAGCTGCTGCTGACGGCGGATCATGTCGCCGAGCTGGTCCATCGCCTGCGACATCTGGCTCTGGCCCTGCCGGCGCTGCTGCTGGCGGCCGGCCTGCAGGCCGTTGAGCATGTTCTGCAACTCGCTCAGCATCTGCTTCGCCGCATCGCGCGCGCCGTTGCGGGCCATGTCCTCGATGCGATCGAGCATCTTCTGCAGGTCCTGCGGGCGCACGGTCCGGGTGTTCGGGTCCATCGGCTGGTTGTTGTCGGCCTGCTGGCCGTTGCGCTGGGCCTGCTCCGCCAGCGCCTTCATGAAGTCCTGCATCGCCTCGCGCAGTTCCTGCGCCAGTCGCTTGATCTCCTCATCGCTGGCACCGTTGTCGAGCGCGTTCTGCAACGCCTGCTGGGCGTCGCGCAGCCGCTTCTCGACATCCGACATGTCGCCGTCCTCGATGCGGATGGCGATCTCCCAGAGATAAGCGACGACACCGCGCAGGTCCTCGTCGCTGCGCGCATTGGCCAGCCGCCAATAGGCGCTGCGCAGGCCCATATAATGCGAGGGATCGGGGGTAAATTTCTCCGGCGCGATGGCAAGCGCATCCAGCGCGGCCTCGACCTGCCCGCGCTCATTGACATCAAGCGCCAGCAGCCGGCGCTGCTCGATCAGCGCGCGGGCCAGCGGATTGGAGAATTGCCGCGCCGGCAGGACGAAGCTGCGCGGGCGCGAGGAGCCGGTCTGCCCGGCCTCGTCGCGCGCGACCAGCGTCATCGTCACGCGGGTGCCGGCCCAGGGGCTCTCGGTCAGGTCCTTGGTGGTCTGCCCGGTCGCCGCCCTGCCCCGGCCGCCCGACAAGGGCAGCGGGAAGTTCGGCGCCTCGACCAGCGGACGCGCAGGAGGCTTGGGCGGCGCATTCTTCAAGGCGAAGAGCGGCGCAGGCGGCGGCACGGCAACGAAGGTCGCCTCGGCGCCGAGAACGCCGTAATCGTCCTCGGCCTTGTAGCTCAGTGCCAGCGCCGTCCGGCCGGAGGCCTGCGGTTCCTTGGTCAATTCGATGGTCGGCGGCCCATCGGGCTGGGCGCGGAAATGCCAGGCGACGCTGCGCCCGTCCGGTGCCTCGACGCGGGCCGAGCCATCGGCGCCGATCACATAGCGGCGCTCCTCTCCGGCGGCCTTCTCGCGCGCGGCGGCAGGCGACGGCGCGGAAGAGGGCGGCGCGGGAGCCGGCGCCGCGCCTTCCGCGATCTCGTCCTTCTTCTCCTCGACCACCGCAACCCCGCCATCGAGCGTCAGCTTGGCGTCGGCGAGCCCGGTGATGCGCACCACGAGCTCGCTTCCCGCCGGCACGGAGAGCGCGGCGGCATCGAAGCTGGGTGCGCCCGCCGCTTCCGCCGGCTGGGCGACGGCACCACTCTGCGCCGTCTCCTGCGAGCGCAGGCCCGGCAGCATGACCGGGGGACGCGAGGTGTAGCCGGGCGGCGTGACCCAGGCGTCGACCCGATAGGGCGCGGGCGGCACAAGGGTATGCCAGTCGAAGGCCGCACCGATGCGGCGCAGATGATCGCCCGGCACCATGAAGAAGGTGGCGATGACGCCGAGCAGCACGAGCGCGCGCAAGGCCTTGCGGTCGATGGCGGCGAGGCGCGGCGAGGGCAGCCCGGCCTTGAGCTGGCCGATCTGCGAGGCAGCACGCGCGACATGGGCGCGCCACAGCGCGGCGCCCACCGGATCATCGGGGCGGCTGGCGATCTGGTCGGCCAGCGCGGTGACGGGCCGGTGCGGCAGGCGGCTCTGGGCGTCGAGGCGTGAAAGCGTCTCGCCCGGCGACGGCGTACGGATGCGCAGCGCCGGCAGCAGCGCGACGACGAGCAATCCCAGGAACAGGACGAGGCCGACGATCCGGCCATAGGGCGGCAGCGCGAGCCAGAGGCCGAGCCAGGAGACGATGAGGAAGATCCCGACAGCCGCGCCGACCGCCGCAATCGCCGGCCAGGCGCGCTCCCACATCAGCGCCGCCCAGGCCCGCTGCTGCGCCGCGTACATGCGGCGTTCGGCCTGGTTGAGACCACGGACCTTGGTGTCGGCACCCGGGCGCGTTTCGCCCGTTCCGCTGTCCTGATTGCCGTCCGGTGTCGCCGTCACGCGTTCAAGCCTCCGACGGATCGCCTCTACACCAGCCCCGATCTTTCGCCCCAACGTCACCTTAACATGGCGAACCTTCAGCGCCACCCCTGCCGCACAAATGGGCGCGCCCAAGCAATCAGCACATTGTGATGACCGGGAAGCCGGAAATATGGCGGAGGTCAGAGGCCCGCGCGTCAGCCGAGCCAGCCGGGAACCCGGTCAAGCGCGATCAGCGCATCGGCATCGACGCGCGGACGCACAACGGCGAATTCGCGGCCCTTCACCAGCACTTCCGGGATCAGCGGGCGGGTGTTGTAGGTCGAGGCCTGCACCGCACCATAGGCGCCCGCCGTCATCACCGCGACGAGATCGCCCGCGCGCAGCGTCGGCAGGTGCCGCCCGAGCGCCAGGAAATCGCCGGATTCACACACCGGACCGACGACATCCGCGACGATCTGCCCCTGCGCGGAGGTCGGCTGCCGCACGGGCAAAATTTCGTGATGGGCGTCGTAGAGCGTGGGGCGGATGAGGTCGTTCATCGCCGCATCGACGATGACGAAGCTCTTGCCCTCGCCTTCCTTCACATAGAGCACGCGGGCGACAAGGATGCCGGCATTGGCCACCAGCATGCGGCCGATCTCGAACACCAGACCGAGGCCGAGATTATGCGTGTGCCGCTTCACCAGCGCCGCATAGGCGGAGGGAAGCGGCGGCTCGGGCTCGCCGGCGACATAGGGCACGCCAAGCCCGCCGCCGAGATCGAGATGCGTCAGCTTGTGGCCGTCCGCCATCAGGTCGCGCGCGAGATCCACCAGCAGCGCCGTCGCGTTGTCGAACGGCCCGAGATCGGTGATCTGGCTGCCGATATGCATGTCGATGCCGGTGATGCGGATGCCCGGCAGCGAGGCGGCATGAGCGTAGACTTCCCGCGCGCGCGACACCGGGATGCCGAACTTGTTCTCCGACTTGCCGGTGGAGATCTTGTGGTGGGTCTTGGCGTCGACATCGGGATTGACGCGGATCGAGACCGGCGCGGCGACCCCGTGGCTCACCGCCACCTCCGACAGCGTCAAGAGTTCCGGCTCGCTCTCGACATTGAAGCAGCCGATGCCGGCGTCGAGCGCGGCCGCCATTTCCTCGCGCGTCTTGCCGACGCCGGAGAACACGATCTTGTGCGGCTCAACCCCCGCCGCCAGAGCCCGCTTCAGCTCCCCGCCGGAAACGATGTCCGCCCCAGCGCCCAGCCTGGCGAAGGTGCGGATGACCGCCTGGTTGGAATTGGCCTTCAGCGCGTAGCACAGCGTCGTGTTCATGCCCTCGAAGGCTTCGGTGAACACGCGATGGTGCCGTTCCAGCGTCGCGGTCGAATAGGCATAGAAGGGCGTGCCGACCTCACGGGCGATGTCGGCGACGCTGACGTCCTCCGCATGGAGGATGCCGTCGCGATAAGCGAAGTGATGCATGACGTGAGCCTTTTGGCGCGGGCCTTCCGGCGAAGGCCGTGCGGCGGCAGTCCGGGCGCGAAGCGCCGCTCAGAGCAGGCCGTCGAGGATGAAGGGCGTCTTCGGCCGGATCGGGCCGGTGTCCTTCGGTTTCTTGCCGTCCGGACCGGGCTGCCCCATTGGCGAATTCGGCGGCGGCTCCAGCGGACCTTTGACGCCGCAGCCCGCAAGCGCCAACGCACTGCCGAGCACGAGGGCGACGGCGAGATTTCGGGAGGTGCGGACGGGATTTCGGCGGGACAAGGAGATTTCCTCGGCTTCGTCTGTCGATGCGTGAGCGCAACCTATAACGGGGCGCGGCGAAACGCGATAGGCCGGCCAATACGTTACGCGTCGAACGTGACCACCACGGGCACGTGGTCGGACGGGCGTTCCCAGCTGCGCGCCTCGCGCAGCACGGTCATGGCGCGCGCGGTCGGCGCCAAGGCCGGGGTCGCCCAGACATGGTCGAGCCGGCGCCCGCGATTGGACGCCTCCCAGTCGGCGGCGCGGTAACTCCACCAGGTGTAGAGCTTTTCCTGTGGCGGAACGAAGTTGCGCATCACGTCGACCCAGTTGCCCGCTGCCTGCAGAAGGCCGAGCTTCGAAACCTCGATCGGGGTGTGGCTCACGACATCGAGCAACTGCTTGTGGCTCCACACATCGGCCTCGAGCGGGGCGATGTTGAGGTCGCCGACCAGCACCGAGCGCGCCGCCGGGTCCTGCGGATGAAGATGCTCCCAGGCGGTGGCCTCATCGAGAAAGGCCAGCTTGTGCCGGAACTTCTCGTTCAGCGCGGGATCGGGAATGTCGCCGCCGGCCGGGATATAGAAATTATGGATGGTCAGCGGCGCTTCGAGACCGGCCTCGCGCCCGAGCACAACCGAGATGTGGCGCGCATCGCCCATGTCGCAGAAGCCCTGCCGGCTCACCGCCTCGAAGGGCCGCTTCGAGAGGATGGCGACGCCATGATAGCCCTTCTGGCCATGGATCGCGGCATGCGGATAGCCGAACTTCGCCGCATCCTTCAGCGGAAAGCGGTCGTCCGGCGTCTTGGTCTCCTGCAGGCAGATGACGTCGGGCTGGAGCTCGGCCGCGAGCTTTCCGACGAGCTCGATGCGCAGGCGCACCGAGTTGATGTTCCAGGTGGCGATGGTCAGCGGCAAGGGCGGGAAACCTGTGAAGGGGGTATCAGGGAGACGCGACCCTAGAGCATGTCGGCGCCGAATCCAGCCCTTCTCACTTGTCGCGGTTGATGACGAACAGCATCGGGTCGGGACGCTCGCCGGTGTTCAGGTTGGAGAGCGCGACCGTGGTGTCGTAGCCCTGCGGGTCCGTCACGGTCCACTGCTTGAGCTGCATGGTCTTGGCGTCGAACATGATCATCAGCCGGTAGGTGCCGACCATGGGCTGTTTCTCCTCGATCACCACCGTGGCGAAGATGTCGTCCTGGTAGACCCCGGTCACGTTGGCGTTGCGGGCCAGGTCCATATCCTCCGACAGCAGGAAGCGAAGCGGCGTCGCCGAAAGCGGGGTGATGTCCTGCGTCTTCAGCCGCTTGTCGCGCACGGCAACCGAGCGGCCATCGGCGACCAGTTCGATCGGGCTGGGCGGGGCGTATTCGAACAGCACGCGGCCGGGCTTGAGCAGGTAGAAATCGCCCTCGCGCCGGGTGCCGTCGGGATCGACCTGCACGAAATTGCCGGTCATCGCCTTGAAGCTGTTGAAGTAGTCGTTGATGCGCTGGACCGTGGCGGCGGCGGCGCGCTGGCCGGACGAGGCGGCCATCTGGATCTTCGGGTCGGCGGCAGGGGTCTGCACCGCAGCCGGAGCCTGCGCCGCGGCGGCGGGCTTCTTCGGCGGCGAGAACGGCGGGGGCGGCACCTGCGCGAACGAACTCGCCACGCTGGTGGCGAGCAAAAGCGAAGCGGCGCAGGTGGCGATCAGATGGCGCATGGGGCCTCTCGTGGCGCGGCGTCGGGCGGCTGTCGGCGCCGCCCTAGGCGAATCTCGGCTTCGATCATGGCAGCTAACGCCGCGCTGTGGCGATCCTGTGTCGCCCCCGCGCGCAACTGCGTTAACGCGACGTCAGCTCAGTAGCTGTCGCCGCCATCGGTCTCGGTCAGGATCTCGCGCTTGCCGGCATGGTTGGCCGGGCCGACGAGGCCCTCCTTCTCCATGCGCTCCACCAGCGAGGCGGCACGGTTATAGCCGATCTGCAGGCGGCGCTGGATGTAGGAGGTGGAGCACTTCTTGTCGCGCATCACCACCGCGACCGCCTGCGAATAGAGATCGCCGCCCTCTTCACCGCCGCCGAGCGCCCCCTTGTCGAACACCGCTCCGTCCTCACCCTCGAGATCGGCCGTGACCTCCTCGAGATAGGCGGGGGCGCCCTGCGATTTCAGGTGCTCGACGACGCGCTCGACCTCCTGGTCGGAGACGAAGGGGCCGTGCACGCGGGAGATGCGCCCACCGCCGGCCATGTAGAGCATGTCGCCCTGGCCCAGCAGTTGTTCGGCACCCATCTCGCCGAGAATGGTGCGGCTGTCGATCTTCGAGGTCACCTGGAAGGAGATGCGGGTGGGGAAGTTCGCCTTGATGGTGCCGGTGATGACGTCGACGCTCGGGCGCTGGGTGGCCATGATCAGGTGGATGCCGGCGGCGCGGGCCATCTGCGCGAGGCGCTGGATGGCGCCCTCGATGTCCTTGCCCGCCACCATCATCAGGTCCGCCATCTCGTCGACGACGATGACGATGTAGGGGATCGGCGAGAGGTCCATCTCCTCGCGCTCATAGATCGCCTCGCCGGTCTCCTTGTCGAAGCCGGTCTGCACCGTGCGCACGATCTGCTCGCCCTTGGCGATGGCCTCGGCGACGCGGGCATTGAAGCCGTCAATATTGCGCACGCCGACCTTCGACATCTTCTTGTAGCGCTCCTCCATCTCCCGCACCGCCCATTTGAGGGCGACGACCGCCTTCTTCGGGTCGGTGACGACGGGGGTGAGGAGGTGCGGGATGCCGTCATAGACGGAGAGTTCCAGCATCTTCGGGTCGATCATGATCAGCCGGCACTGCTCCGGCTTGTGCCGGTAGAGCAGCGACAGGATCATGGTGTTGATGGCGACCGACTTGCCCGAGCCGGTGGTACCCGCGACCAAGAGGTGCGGCATGCGGGCGAGGTCGACGATGACGGGCTCGCCGCCGATGGTCTTGCCGAGCGCAATGGCGAGCTTGTGGGCCGCCTCGCCGAAATCCTTGGCGACGAGGATTTCGCGCAGCAGCACCTTGTCGCGCTTGGGGTTGGGCAGCTCGATGCCGATGGCGTTCTTGCCCGGGATCACCGCGACGCGCGCCGAGATGGCGCTCATCGAGCGGGCGATGTCGTCGGCAAGGCCGATGACGCGGCTCGACTTGATGCCGGGTGCCGGCTCCAGCTCGTAGAGCGTCACCACCGGACCGGGCCGGGCATTGACGATGGCGCCGCGGACGCCGAAATCGTCCAGCACACCTTCGAGATCGCGCGCATTCTGGTCGAGCGCATCCTTGGGCAGCGCCGGCCCGGTGCGTGGCGGCGGCGGCGACAGCAGGTCGAGGCTGGGCAGCATGTAGCGGCGGCGCTGTTCCTCCAGCGCGGCGCGCCCGCCCCGGATCGAGCGCAGCGGCGGCCGGCGGTTCTCGCGCACCGGCGGCGGCGCGGGCGCCTCCTCGGGCTCGTCGAAGGGAGCGTCGTCGCTGGCAAAGCCGGCGGCATCGAAGTCCTCGTCGTCGTCGCGGCCGCCGAAATTCGGCTCCATCCGACCGGAGCGGTCCAGCAGGTCGTCATCCTCGTCGTCGCGCAGCATGCCGCGCAGCCGGGCCACCAGGCGCGGGCGCGGGCGCAGGGAGCGGGCGCGAAGTGGCGCGCCCGACGCGAACCGCGCCCGCAGCGAGAAGAAGGCGTGCGTGAGCATGCCCATGATGAACGCGACGCGGCCGGGTTCATCATCCTCGATATCGACACCCGCGACGTCGGACATCTCGGAAGCGGGGCTCCTCAATCCCATGCCGAGCGCGATCGGCAGGGTCAGCACGGCGCCGAACAGGCACAGCGCGCCAACCACCGCGTAATCGAACGAACCGAGCCAGGTCGAGCGCAACGCATCCGGCACCGCCAGCACGCCCTCGCCGAGCACGCCGCCGAGGCCGACGGGCAGGGGCCAGGCGCCGAAATTGGGCAGGCAGGCGGCAAGCCCCGCCGTGAAGACGACGCCGGCGACGCCGGCGATCAGCCGGGCCCGCACGCGCCTCGGCCGGCGATGGGTCAGCGTCAGCCAGCCCCAGACGCCGATCGGCAGCACCACGGCAAGCGCAGCGATGCCGAACAGCTGCATCAGCAGATCGGCGATGGCGGCACCCGGCAGCCCGAGCAGGTTGGACGGCGCCGCGGCGCTCGAGCGCGAGAGGCTGGGATCATTGGCCGACCAGCTCGCCAGCGCCACCAGCATCAGGCCCGTGAGCACCAGCACGGCGAGGCCGATGCCCTCCTCTGCCCGTCGCCCGAGCGCGCCCTTCAGTTCCTCCGGCAGAAGACCGCCAGTCCGCCGGCGCTTGGCCGGCGTCCGTCCCGAGGAGGCAGCGGCCCGCATCTCGCTACCGGCCGGCAGCGCTCCGGCGGCACGCGCCGCGCGCGGCGGGGTGCGCACCGGATCGGCCGCCAGGCGCGGCGCCCGCATCGTGGTCTGTGTCTGCCGGCCCATATTCCCTGCCCCCGAAATGTCAGGACAAGCCGGCCACGAGACGCGGCAGGGCCGCCTCCGTGGTGGCGAGATCCTGCACGAGCGCGATGCGCAGATAGTCCTGTCCCGGATTGCGGCCGTCCGGCTCACCGCGGCACAGATAGCCGCCCGGCACGGTACGCAGCCCCTCACGCTCCCACAGCCGGAGCGCGGCCGCTTCGCCGCCGCCGACGGAAGCGACGTTCAGCCAGAGGAAGAAGCCGCCATCGGGCCGGCGATAGCCGAAATGGCCCTCGAGCACGCGGTCGGCGATGTCGAACTTGGCGCGATAGAGCTCACGGCTGGCGATCACATGCGCCTCGTCGCCCAGCGCGGCGATGCCGACATGCTGCAGCGGCTCGGGCACCTGCGGCGCGGCCACGTTGCGGAATTCGGCGAAGGCTTCCATGAAGCGCGCGTCGCCGGCGCAGAAGCCGCAGCGCAGGCCGGGCAAGCTCGAGCGCTTCGACAGCGAGTTGAACGCCACCACATTGGCATAGTCGCCGCCGGCCACCTCGAGAATGCCGGTCGGCGGCTCGTCCCCGAGCCAGATCTCCGAATAGCACTCGTCGGAAAGGATCATCACCTCGTGGAAGCGGGCGAGGGCGACGAGGCGTTCGAGATAGGCGCGCGGCGCGATGGCGCCCTGCGGATTGGCCGGCGAGGCGAAATAGATGGCGACGGTGCGGTCGAGCAGTGCGCCGTCGAGCGCATCGAGATCCGGCAGGAAACTGCCGTCCCCGGCCAGCGGCAGGGCGACGCTCTCGCAGCCGGCGGCGTCGGCGCCGGCGCCATAGGCGGCATAGAACGGGTTGGGGAGCAGCACGGCGGGGGCATGGTCGCGCAGCAGGGACTGCTTGCGCGGCGAGATCAGCCGGCGCGCCATGAGGGCGGCGAAGAACAGGCCCTCGCGCGATCCGTTGAGCACCAGCACCTCGCGCTCCGCGTCGAGCGGGCGAGGGAGCGCGTAGCGGCGGGTGAACCAGTCGGCGGCGGCGCGGCGGAATTCCGGCAGGCCCTTGCCGGCGGGATAGCGGCCGAAGCCGTCGAGATGGGCCGCCAGCACATCACCCACAAAGCCGGGCGCCGCATGGCGCGGCTCGCCCACCGCAAGGCTGAGTGCCGGCTTGGCGGGCGTGACGCCGGCGAGCAGTTCGTTCAGGCGCACGAAGGGCGAACGGGCGGCCGGACCGGCATCGACTGCCGGCGCGGGCGCCATTCGGGTGTCGTTCTTCAAAGCGCGATCAGGCACGGAAAATGTCTCGCCGCAGGCCACGGAATGCGGCCCTCGCCTTAACTCTAGAGGGCCTGCGGTAAAGGCGCCCTTAACCATGGCGCGGAAAAGGCGAGGCGTGCAGGCGGGGATCTGCGCGCAGGCGGGGATTTGGCCAAGGGCACGACAGCTGGCGCGAGGCGTGTCCCCAAACAAAAAGAACCCCGGCGCGAGGCCGGGGTTCGAGAAGGCAGCGGGAGGCTGCTGGAAGGCGGTGACCGGCGCGGAAGAACGGAGTTCCGCCGCGCCGGCGCAGGATCGATCAGCTGTGATAGGCGCGCTCGCCGTGCTCGACGATGTCGAGACCCTCGCGCTCCTTCTCCACCGACGGGCGCAGCCCGATGATGATGTTGACGATGTAGTAGAGGATCGCCGAACCGACGCCGCCCCACACCAGGGTGGTCAGCACGGCCTGGATCTGCACCCACACCTGGTGACCCATCTCGTAGTCGGCGATGCCCGGGCCGCCGAGGGCCGGAGCGACGACGATACCGGTGCCGATGGCGCCGATGATGCCGCCGACGCCGTGCACGCCGAACACGTCGAGGCTGTCGTCATAGCCCAGAGCGTTCTTCACGGTTGTGCAGAAGAAGAAGCAGACGATGGCGGCGACGAAGCCCAGCACGATCGCGCCGAGCGGACCGGACAGACCGGCCGCCGGGGTGATGGCAACGAGACCCGCGACCATGCCCGAGATGGCGCCCAGCATGCTCGGCTTGCCCTTGGCCAGCCATTCGATGAGCGACCAGCCCACGATCGCGCCGGCGGTGGCGACGAAGGTGTTGATCACGGCGAGCGTGGTGCCGGCATTGGCTTCGAGGTTGGAGCCGGCGTTGAAGCCGAACCAGCCGACCCACAGGACGCTGGCGCCGACCATCGCGAAGGGCAGCGAGTGGGGCGGCATCAGTTCCTTGCCGTAACCCGTGCGCTTGCCGATGATGATGCAGCCGACGAGGCCGGCGATACCCGCATTGATGTGCACCACGGTGCCGCCGGCGAAATCGAGCGCGCCCATTGCGAACAGCAGGCCTTCCGAGAACCACACCATGTGCGCGATCGGGTAGTAGATGAAGGTCACCCACAGGATCGAGAACAGCACGATGGCCGAGAACTTCATGCGCTCGGCGAAGGCGCCGATGATGAGGGCCGGGGTGATGGCCGAGAAGGTCATCTGGAAGACGATGAAGATGTATTCGGGAATCTTCACGCCCTTCGAGAAGGTGTCGGCCAGGCTGTCCGTGCCGACGCCGGCGAGGAAGGCCTTCTCGAAGCCGCCGATGAAGGCGTTGCCGGCGGTGAAGGAGAGCGAGTAGCCGTAGAACACCCACAGCAGCATCATCACGGCGGCGATGACGGTGACCTGCATCAGCACCGACAGCATGTTCTTGGCGCGCACGAGGCCGCCATAGAACAGGGCCAGGCCCGGCACGGTCATGAACAGCACCAGGATGGACGAGATCATCATCCAGGTGATGTCGCCCTTGTCCACGGTCACCGCGTCGGCCGCGGCCTCGGCGGTCGCCACGGCGCCGGTCTGCGGCGCGTCCTGGGCGAGAGCGGCGGCTGCGATCAGCCCCGTCACCGCCAGCACGGGAAGGCCCGTGCGCATCCAGTTCTTAATCGTCATGGGTTCAATGCTCCGTCGCAATCGGAAAATATCGGGATCGAGGGTGCTGGCTCAGAGCGCGTCGGCGTCGGTTTCGCCGGTGCGGATGCGCACCGCCTGGTCGATCGCGTAGACAAAGATCTTGCCGTCGCCGATCTGGCCGGTCTTCGCCGAGGTCGTGATGGCGTCGATGACCTTGGTCACCTGATCGGAGGCAACGGCGACCTCGATCTTGAGCTTCGGCAGGAAGCTCACCGCATATTCGGCGCCGCGATAGATCTCGGTATGGCCCTTCTGGCGACCATAGCCCTTGACCTCCGTGACGGTCAGTCCGTGCACACCGATGCCGGTGAGCGCATCCCGGACTTCCTCAAGCTTGAAAGGCTTGATGATAGCCATGACGATCTTCATGGTTCCTGTCCCCGCTTGGCCCCAGACCCCACACAGCGGGCCTTGGGCGTTTCATGTCGGACTCGGCCAGGCGGATTTTTCGTAAACCCTTCGGTCAAGCCGGGCGGAAGGAATCAATTCGCGTGCCAACCCAGTCGGGAAAAGGATTTGCGACCCGCCAACCGTGCTTCTGCGCGCCGGGCGCATAGCGAGCCGGCGCAAAAGAGGTCACCGAAGCGTTACATCCTCTGCACAATTCTTGATCGGCGCAATATGGCAACCTTACGACCCGCCTAAAATCTGACACAGGCAGATTAATTATTAGGCAGCCCCTTCAAACGGGTTCGGCCACGGGGCGGATCAGCCCCTCCTGCGCCACGGAAGCGATGAGCCGGCGCCGCCGGTCGTAGATCAGCCCGCGGGCGAGGCCGCGCGCGCCGGAGGCGCTGGGGCTGTCCTGGACATAGAGCAGCCAGTCATCGGCGCGGAACGGGCGATGCAGCCACAGCGCATGGTCGAGGCTGGCCGCCTGGATGCGGGTACCGAGCACGCTGGTGCCGTGCACCACCGTGGTGGCCTCCAGGAGCGTCATGTCGGTGGCATAGGCAAGCACGGCGCGGTGCAGTTCCGGCGCATCCGGCAATGTGTCGGCAGCACGGAACCACACCATGCGGCGCGGCACGCTGTGGCGCTCGCCGAGCCCGATCGGCTTGAGCTCGATGGGACGCGGCCGCAGCCAGTAGTCGCGCACCGGCGCCGGCAGCGCGGCGAGCACGTCGGCGGCGAGCGCGGCCAGGCCCGGCACGTCCTCGGGCGCCGGCACGTCGACTTCAAGGTCGAGCTGGTGGTCGAGGCCGGGCTCCTCGCGATGGAAGGATACCGACATGATGAAGATCGGCCGGCCATGCTGGATGGCGACGGTGCGCCGCGTGGCGAAGCTGCGTCCGTCGCGCACGCGCTCCACCTCGTAGAGGATCGGCACGCTGGGGTCGCCCGCCAGCAGGAAATAGGCGTGCATGGAATGGGCGGCGATGTCGACGGTGCGCTGCGCCGCCACCAGCGCCTGCGCCAGCACCTGCCCGCCGAAGACGCGGGTGCGGAACGGCCACGATTCGGGTGGGTTCCGGCCACGGAACAGATTGTCGTCCAGCGTTTCCAGATCCAGCAGATCCACGAGTTCGGCCACGGTCGACATGTCGTTCCGGCTCCCCGGCGCGCGCAGGGCAGACCCGCGCGCGCTCATTGTCCCCCGCTCGTAGCTAAGGCATATGATGGCGCCCGCACAATGTGCCGGAAACAGATTTGGCGCCCAACCGATGCGCCGCTGAGAAGGGGTCGAAGCCATGCCGACAAGCGCGCCTTATGACGTGGTCGTCGCCGGCGGCGGGCTGGCCGGGCTGCCGCTGGCGCTGGCCTTGCGCCAGGGGCTGGGCGACGGCGCCCGCATCGCGATCGCCGACCCCGCCTTCGCCGTGCCTGACGCGCGCAGCACCGATATCCGCGCCTCCGCCTTCGCCGCCGGCGGGCGACGGCTGTTCGAGGCGCTCGGCGTGTGGGAACGCGTGGCGCGGGACGCGCAGCCCATGCTCGCCATGGAGATCACCGATTCGAAGCTGGGCGATGCCGCGCGGCCGGTGTTCCTGTCCTTCGACGGCGAGGTCGCGCCGGGGGAGCCCTTCGCCCATATGGTGCCGAACGCGGCGCTGCAGGACGCGATGACCGACCTCGCCCGCGCGCGCGGCATCGCGCTGCTGCCGGCCGGCATCACCACCTTCGCGGCAGGACCCGCCTCGACGCGGATCAGCCTCAGTGACGGCAGCGAGATCACCGCCCGGCTGCTGTGCGCCTGCGACGGCGGCCGTTCGAAGCTGCGCGCGCTTGCCGGCATCGGCGTGGTCGGCTGGTCCTATCACCAGTCCGCCATCATGCTCACCGTCGGCCATGAGCGCCCGCACGAGGGCAAGGCGATCGAGCATTTCCTCCCCGGAGGGCCGTTCGCCATGCTGCCGCTGACCGGCAACCGTTCCTGCGTGGTGTGGACCGAACCAACCGAGACGGCAAAGAGCCTTTTGCGCCTGCCGCGCATCCTGCTGCAGGACGAGCTGGAGCGCCGCTTCGGGCTGGAACTGGGCGCGATCGAGATTCTCGACGAGCCGAAGGCGTTCCCGCTCGGCTTCCAGATGGCGCGCGCCTTCGTGGCGGACCGCTTCGCGCTGGTTGGCGACGCGGCCCACACCATCCACCCCATCGCGGGCCAGGGCATCAATATGGGCCTGCGCGACGTCGCGGCATTGGCCGAGGCGGTGACCGACGCCGCCCGGCTCGGGCTCGACATTGGCGGGCCGGACGTGCTGGAGCGCTACCAGCGCTGGCGCCGCTTCGACACGCTGACCATGGGAGCGGCGACCGACGGGCTGAACCGCCTGTTCGGCGTGCGCGCGGATGTGGCGCGGCTCGTCCGCGATGTCGGGCTCGGGCTGGTGGAGCGGCTGCCGCGGCTGAAATCGTTCTTCATCCGCGACGCCGCCGGCATTGCCGGGGCGGCCCCGCGCCTGTTGCGCGGGGAAGCGCTGTGATCAGCGCGCGAGTTCTTCCTCGGTCAGCTGGCGGGCTTCGTCGGCCAGCATGATCGGGATGCCGTCGCGGATGGGATAGGCGAGGCGCGCCGCGCGGGAGACCAGCTCGCGGGCGCCCCGATCATATTCCAGCGCCCCCTTGGTCACCGGGCAGACAAGAATCTCCAGGAGCTTGGGATCGAGCTCGTAGCCGGAACGGGCGGCGGCGTGCGGGGTCTTCTCGGCCATGGCGGGTCACCAACTCCTTCTCGCGCCGGACGGAGGGATGATCCGCGGCGATTTGGGCTATATAGCGCAGCGAGCTGACAGTCTCACGTCATCCTTGCTCACGTCATCGCACAACGAATCGAAACGCATGGACGCTTCCCCGCTCGACCTCGTCACCGAACCGCGCCTGCATGGCGAGACCGTGCAGCAATGGGTGTTCCGCCAGCTGCGGCGCTCGGTGATGAGCGGACGCTTCCCGCCGGGGCAGGCGGTGACCATACGCGGCCTCGCCGAAGCGCTCGGTGTCTCCGCCATGCCGGTGCGCGAGGCACTGCGCCGGCTGGTGGCGGAGCGGGCGCTGGTGCTGCTCGACAATCGCCGCGTCCGCGTGCCGGAGATGACGGCGCGGCGCTTCGACGAACTGGTGACCGCGCGCACGCTGCTGGAATGCGAGGCCGCCGCCCGTGCCCTGCCCTACGCCGATTCCGCCTTCCGCGGCCGGCTCGACGCGCTCAACCGCGCCTCCGACGCGGCGGTGGAGGCCAACGACACCGAGGCGACGATCGAGACCAACCTCGCCTTCCACGCCGCGCTCTATGGCGGGCGCAAGGACAACGTCCTGCTGCCGCTGATCGAATCGGTCTGGCTGCAAATCGGCCCGTTCATGCGCATGGCGCTGGCCGACCTTGAGCAGCACTACCCGGTCGACCGCCATGCCGAGGCACTGGCGGCGCTGGAGGCGGGCGACGAGGACGGCCTCAGGCGCGCCATCGAGGCCGACATTCGCGACGGCATCGGCCATCTCAGGGCGCAGCTGGGCTGAGGCTCAGCCCACCGCCTTGAGCCTGGGACCGCCGCGACGGCGCTCGGCGGCGAGGCGTGCGGCCGCGCCGAAGGCAGTGAACACGCCGGTCGACAGCCGGTCCTCCCAGAAGCGCCATTCCGGATGCCACTGGATGGCCAGGTTGAAGCCCGGCGCATCCGGCACGCGGAACGCCTCGATGGTGCCGTCCTGCGCCCGCGCCTCGACGGCAAGACCGGGGGCCAGCGTGGCGATGCCCTGCCCGTGCAGCGAATTGACCCGCCATGTCGGCGCGCCGGCCAGGCTCTCCAGGAGGCCGCCCGGCTCCAGCGCCACATCGTGCGCCGGTGCGTACTGACCCTCGATATCGAGGCTCGAATCCTCGCGATGGTCGAAGCGGCCGGGCTGCTGGTAGAGCTTCTGGAACAGCGTGCCGCCGAGCGCGACATTCATCTCCTGGAAGCCGCGGCAGACGCCGAAGATCGGCACGCCGCGCTCCAGCGCCGCCTTGATCAGCGGCAGCGAGATGTCGTCGCGATGCGGATCGGCCGGCAGCGGCGGATCGTGCGGCAGGTCGCCATAATGCTGCGGGCCGACATTGGACGGGCTGCCCGGCAGGAAGATGGCGTCGACGGCGTCGAGCACCTCCTCCACCACCAGCCGCTCCGGCGCCATGGCGGCGTCGACCGCCGAGATGGTGCCCGGCACCAGCACCGGCATGGCCTGCGCGCCGCGCGCGACTGCGTAGATGTACTTCTCGGTGACGCCATGAACGACATGGCCGCCGCTCGCCTTGACGTCGCTGATCACGCCGATGACTGGACGCATGATGTCTCGATCCTGAAACCCGGTTCCCCGATGTGGGATCGGCAGGGCCCGCCTGTCAACGTCTCGCGTCGCCGGATCGGCTGCGCCGGGATCGCGGCGGATCGGCGCAGGACGCATGGCGGGGGCTGCGCGCGCGGCAAAGCCCGGCGCGTCTCGCGAAATTGAGCGCGCGGCGTATGACATGGAACATTTCAAATTATTTCCGAACGTGGCAGAAAGCCGCCTTCATGCCGACGGCTTCAAGCCATCTGCCTGCAGGGTTTTCATGGTTTTTTCGTCCGTCACATTCCTCTTCTACTTCCTGCCGGCATTCCTGATCTCCTATTTCGCCATGCCGGGCGTGCGGGCCAAGAACCTCGTTCTGCTGGCTTTCTCGCTGGTTTTCTACGCCTGGGGCGGGCTGGCGAACGTCGCCGTGCTGGCCGTGTCGATCCTCGCCAATTACGGCTTCGCGCTGCTGATCCAGCGCCAGCGCGAATCGTGGCGCCTGAAGGTGCTCGGCCTCGCCGTGGCGGCGAACCTCGCCGGGCTCATCGCCTTCAAATATGCCGGCTTCCTTGCCGAGAACCTGAATGTGCTGCTGGCGCCGGCCGGGCTCGCGCTGCCGGTGGTGCATCCCGCTTTGCCGCTCGGCATCTCCTTCTTCACCTTCCACGCCATCTCCTATCTCGTCGACGTCTACCGCCGGAAGGCGGCGGCGAACGGACGGTTCGAGGAGATCGCGGTCTACATCACCATGTTCCCGCAGCTGGTCGCGGGCCCGATCGTGCGCTACTCCACCATCGCGCACCGCATCCGCACGCGCCGCACCACGCTCGGCCGGGTGTCGGCGGGCCTGCGCATCTTCGTCATCGGCCTGTCCTGGAAGGTGCTGATCGCCGACCAGGTGGCGCCCATCGTCGCCACCGTGTTCGACGAGACGGCGGTGCCGAACCTCGCCGAGGCCTGGCTCGGCGTCGCCGCCTATGCGCTGCAGATCTATTTCGACTTCGGCGGCTATTCCAACATGGCGATCGGCCTCGCTTTGGCGATGGGCCTGAAGTTCCCGCGCAACTTCGACCTGCCCTATGGCGCGCTCTCGATCACCGATTTCTGGCGCCGCTGGCACATGAGCCTGTCCAGCTGGTTCCGCGACTACGTCTACATCCCGCTCGGCGGCAACCGGCGCGGCCATGTGCACACCGCGCTGAACCTGTGGACCGTGTTCCTGCTGTGCGGCCTGTGGCACGGCGCCAGCTGGACCTTCGTCATCTGGGGCATCCATCACGGCACTTTCCTGGTGCTGGAGCGCACGCGCCTCGGCGCGGCTTTGAGGGCGGCCCCGCCCGCCCTGTCCAGCGCCTATGTACTGCTGGTGGTGCTCTCCGGCTGGGTCTGGTTCCGCGCCAACGGGCTCGACGAGGCGCTGACGCTGTTCGAGAGCCTCGCCGGGCTGAACGGCATGGGGCCATTGTCGGTGAAGCTGTCCTCGCAGCTCGCCCCGATGACCATACTGGTCATGATCATCGGCTGGCCGCTCGCCATGTTCGGGCTGCCACAGCCGCGTGCGGGCTGGATGCCGGCGAAGGTGCGGTCCCTGCTCTACGCGACCTCGGACACGCTGGTGGTCGGGCTGCTCTATACGCTGTGCATCCTGTCGGTCGCCGCCGCGACCTACTCGCCCTTCCTGTATTTCCGGTTCTGAGGAAGGTCGCGATGCCCCTGCTTCTCGCCTTTCGCCGCTGGTGGGCCATTCTGTTCGTGGCTGTGCTCTGCCTGCCCGCCATCGGCCACTTCCTGCCCGACCTGCCCGCGCCGATGCGCACGACGGTGGCGCCGGAAGCGCGCTGGTGGGAAGAGGCCAACAAGCGGATGGATCCCTACATCAACAACGCCTTCGGCTTCCGCGGCGCCGTGCTCGCCGCCCATGGCGCCTATGTGCGCTTCATCGGCGCCCCGCGCGGACCGAACTACATGCGCGGCACCGACGGTTCGCTGTTCTACACCGGCGAGAACGCGGTGGAGCAGACCATCGGCCACCTGGTGCGGCCCGCCAAGGTCCAGGCCTTCGTGAACTGGGCCGACGGCTTCCGGCAGGTCATCGCGCCCTGGGGCGGCAAGCTCGTCGTCATCGTCGCGCCGAACGCGCAGACCATCGAATATGAGAAGCTGCCGGACTATGTGCGCCGGCAGATGAAGCAGCCGACCGAATACGACCTGCTCAATGCGGACCTCGCCAAGGCCGGCATCGCCCATGCCGACCTGCGCCCGCTGCTTACGGCGGCGAAGGCGGAGAGCAGCGTCTACTGGCGCTACGACACGCACTGGAACCAGCGCGGCGCGCTGCTCGGCTTCAACGCCGCCATGGCGGCAGCCGGACGGCCGGAGCTGGAAATCGATCCGGCCGTCGCGCTCGCCCCGCCGGAACCGAAACTCGACGGCGACCTGCTGCGGCTCCTCGGCGCCGTCACGGCCGATCCGCCGGACATCTTCTATCCCCTCAATCCCGCCGTCAAAGCGGGCGACAGACTGGTGCCGCTGCCCGGCCTGGTGGCGGCGCACTCGCCGCAATTCCCCTTCCAGCCGCTGGCCTTCGAGACCGGCCATCCCGGCCCGCGCATCATGGTGCTGGGCGATTCCTTCACCTACGGACATTGGAAGGACTATCTCGCCTATCGCAGCTCCGCCTTCGTGTGGACGCACCACCTGTTCTGCCGCGCCGGCACCGGTGCCGTACAGCGCTTCAAGCCGGACATACTGATCATCGAGGCGGCGGAACGGCTGTTCCCCTGCGCCGACAGGGTGCCCGACTGGGCTGCGGCCGAGACGGCCAACTGAGGCTTGCAGGCAAAGCTTGCGGGTGACGGCGCGGCGGCATTAGAACCCGCGCGAAAGGACCACCGCCCATGCCGCTTTCCTCCGACGACCTGTTCGCCCGCCTCGACGCGCTCGGCATCGAAACGCGCACCGTCACCCATCCCCCGCTGTTCACGGTGGAGGATTCGCAGGGCCTTCGCGGCGACATTCCCGGCGGGCACACCAAGAACCTGTTTCTCAAGGACAAGAAGGGCAACCTCTTCCTCGTCGTCGTCGAGGAGGAGGCGCGGGTGGACCTCAAGAGCCTGCACGGCCCGCTCGGCGCGGCGAGCCGGCTCTCCTTCGGCAGCGCGGAGCTGCTGGAGGAAGTGCTCGGCGTGAAGCCCGGCGCGGTGACCGCCTTCGGCCCGGTGAACGACACCGGCGGTCGCGTCACCGTCGTGCTCGACGCCGAGCTGATGCAGCACGAGGTGATCAACTGCCATCCGCTGATCAACACGGCGACCACCGCGATCGGCCGGGACGATCTCGTGCGTTTCCTGAAGTCCACCGGGCACGAGCCGCTCATCCTGACGGTGCCGCGCCGCGCCGACGCGGTGGAAGAGGCGTGAGCCGCACCGCCACGGTTGCATTCGCGGCCCGACCGACCATTTTAGGCGGCAGATAGGCTTTGAGTTTTGCGAGGATCCCCATGTTGCTGAACCAGCCCGCCAACCCGGCACAGGACGGAGCCTCCACGCCGGCCGGCGACGATGTCGTGATGGACGTCACGACCCGGAGCTTCATGAAGGACGTGGTCGAGGAATCGCGCAAGCGCCCGGTGCTGGTGGATTTCTGGGCGCCGTGGTGCGGGCCCTGCAAGCAGCTGACGCCGGTCATCGAGAAGGTGGTGCGCGCGGCCAAGGGCAAGGTGCGCCTCGCCAAGATGAACACCGACGAGCACCCCGCCATCGCCCAGCAGCTCGGCATCCAGTCGCTGCCCACCGTCTACGCCTTCGTCAACGGCCAGCCGGTCGACGGCTTCATGGGCGCCCAGCCCGAGAGCCAGATCCAGGCGCTGGTCGACCGCCTCGCCGGCGGGGCGGAGGGTGGCGACATCGCCGAGGTGGTGGCCTCGGGCGAGGCCGCGCTTGCCGAGGGCGACCTGGTCGGGGCGGCGGAGATCTTCGCCGCCGTGCTGGCCGAGGAACCGGCCAATCTGAAGGCCATCGCCGGCCTCGCCCGCACCGAGCTTCTGGCGGGCAACCCCGAGCAAGCCAAGGCGACGCTCGCTCTGGCGCCGGAGACCGCGGCGAACGATGCCGGCCTCGCCGCCGTGCGCGCCGCTATCGAGCTGGAGGAAGCCGCCGCCGCGCTCGGCGACGTGCGCGAGCTGGAGGCGAAGGTCGCCGCCAATCCGCTCGACCACCAGGCCCGCTTCGACCTCGCCGTGGCGCTCGCCGCCCATGGCAAGCGCGAGGAGGCGGTCGACGAGCTGCTCGCCATCGTCCGCAAGGACCGCAACTGGAACGAGGACGGCGCGCGCAAGCAGCTGGTCCAGTTCTTCGAGGCCTGGGGCCCGACCGACGAGCACACCCTCGCCGGGCGCCGCCGCCTGTCCTCCATCCTGTTCGCATAAGGCCGGACGGGCATGGCGCCCGTCCCCGCCGCTGAGGAGCGCCAATGGCGATCAACCGTGCCTATGGCGGCCCGTCCGATCTTCCGGACATCATCCCGCTCTTCCCGCTGGAAGGCGTTCTGCTGCTGCCGCGCGGCCAGCTGCCGCTGAACATCTTCGAGCCGCGCTATGTCGCGATGGTCGACGCCGCGCTCGCCGGCCCCCGCCTGATCGGCATCCTCCAGCCCGCGCTCGATGGCGGGGCGGGTGAGGCCGGCCCGCGGCTGACGCAGATCGGCTGCGTCGGCCGCATCACCGAGATCGGCGAGAGCGGGGATGGCCGCTACATACTGAACCTTACCGGCATCGCCCGCTTCCGCGTGCTGCAGGAGGTGGAGGCGGACACCCCGTTCCGGCAGGCACAGGTGGACTACAGCGCCTTCGGCGACGACTTCACCGCCAATGCCGGCGCCGAAGCGGTGGATCGCGGCACGCTGCTGCGCACGCTGGCGGATTATCTCGACGCCAACCAGCTGGAAGCGGACTGGAACAGCATCAAGGACGCGCCGAACGAGGCGCTGGTCAACGCGCTCGCGATGATGGCGCCGTTCGGCCCGCGCGAGAAGCAGGCGCTGCTGGAAGCCCCGAGCCTTGCGGCCCGCGCCGAGATGCTGATCGCGGTGACGCAGATGAGCCTCGCCCGCACCGCCGGCGGCGACGGCGACACCCCGCTGCAATAGTCCTCGCAGACGGGCGCCTAACGCCACCTTCTACTTTCCTCTCCCCGTCGGGGAGAGGTGGCCCGCGCAGCGGGTCGGTGAGGGGCCTAGCGATTGCGGGGCGTCGACGTCCCCTCACCCCAACCCTCTCCCGTCGGGGAGAGGGAGATATCGCCTTATTCCGCCGCCATGGGCGGGCGCGGGGTCGCCGGGCGCGGCATGGCATGGACGGTCGGCAGCACCGCGGCGCCGCCATGCTCGGGGGCTTCGTCCCGCGCGCCGACGAAGCGCCCGAAGATGCGCGCCAGGAACAGGCCGAGATCGTCCATCAGCGTGAACACGGCGGGCACGAAGACCAGCGACAGCGCGGTCGAGGCCAGGAGCCCGCCAATGACCGCGATGGCCATGGGCGAGCGGAAATCGCCACCCTCGCCGATCCCCATCGCCGAGGGCATCATGCCCGCCACCATGGCGATGGTGGTCATGATGATGGGCTGGGCGCGCTTGCGGCCCGCCTCGATCAGCGCGGTGGTGCGGTCGATGCCCGAATGCACCGCCTCGATGGCGAAATCCACCAGCAGGATGGCGTTCTTGGTGACAATGCCCATCAGCATCAGGAAGCCGATGACCACCGGCAGCGTCATGGCGTTGTTGGTGACGAGCAGCGCCACGAAGGCGCCGCCGACCGACAGCGGCAGGGCGACCAGGATGGTGATGGGCTGCAGGACATTGGCGAACAGCAGCACCAGCACCGCCAGCACCATCATCACGCCGGCGCCCATGGCGGTGGCGAAGCCGCCGAACACCTCGCCCATGATCTCCGCGTCGCCGCTCTCCTTGAGCACGACGCCGGACGGCAGGCGTTTCGCCACGGGCAGCGCATAGACCTCGGCCAGCGCCTCGCCGAGCTGGGTATTGCCGGCGAGATCGGCCTCGATGGCGATGCGGCGGGCCCGGTCGTAGCGGTCGAGGCTGGACGGGCCAGCGCCGAAGGAGATATCCGCCACCGCCGAAAGCGGCACGGAAGCGCCGGAGGCGGTGCGCACCTTCAGCGTCTCGAAGGTCGACAGGTCGGCGCGCGCCTTCTCGTCGAGCTGTACCCGGATCGGCACCTGCCGGTCGCCGGCGGAGAATTTGGCGAGGTTCTGCGAAATGTCGCCAATGGTGGCGATACGCACGGTCTGGGCGATGTCGGAAACCGAGACGCCGAGCTCGGCCGCCTCTGCCAGCTTGGGCACGACGCGCAGCTCCGGCCGGTCGATCGCGGCGCTGGTGACCACGTTCGACAGCCCCTTCACCTGGGTACGGATCTCGCGCTCCAGCTCCAGCGCGGCCTTCTCCACCGCCGCGCCGTCCGAGCCGGACAGGATGACGGTGAATTCGCGCCCACCGGGGCCGGCGCCGCCCGAGGCGCCGAAATTGAAACGCAGGTCGGGGATCTGCGCGATCGCGGCCATCATCCGCCCCTCGAACTGCTTCTGCGAGGCCTGGCGCTCCGCGCGCGGCACGAGGTTGACGATGACGGTGGCCTTGCGCACCTCGCCGCCGCTGCTCGCCGCGCCGCCGGCGACGCTCGAACCGGCGGTGACGAACACGCTCGCCACCTCGGGCTGAGCCTTCAGCTTGTCGGCGATGTCATCGACCACGCGGCGCGTCGCATCCAGCGTGGCGCCGGGCGGCAGCTCGACCGCCAGCACCGAGCGCGAGACGTCCGAATTCGGGATGAAGCCGGAGGGCAGCAGGGTGGACAGCCACATCGAGCCGATGAACAGCGCGATGCCGGCCGTGACGGTGATGAAGCGGTGGCGGATCGAGGTTTTCAGCAGCCGGACATAGAGGCGCATCAGCAGGCTGTCCGGCGTCTCCCGGTGCCCGTGATCGCGCAGGAAATAGGCCGCGAGCATCGGGGTCAGCAGGCGTGCGACCAGCAGCGAGAACAGCACGGCAACCGCGACGGTGATGCCGAACTGACGGAAATACTGCCCGGCGATGCCGCCCATGAAGCTGACCGGCAGGAACACCGCGACGATGGTCAGCGTGGTGGCGACCACCGCGAGGCCGATCTCGTCGGCCGCGTCGATGGCGGCCCGATAGGCGGATTTTCCCATGCGCATGTGGCGCACGATGTTCTCGATCTCGACGATGGCGTCGTCGACGAGAATGCCGGTCACCAGCGTGACGGCGAGCAGGCTCACCCCGTTCAGCGAGAAGCCGAGCATGTCCATCACCCAGAAGGTGGGCAGGATGGAGAGCGGGATCGCCGTCGCCGAGATGATGGTGGCGCGCCAGTCGCGCAGGAACAGCAGCACCACGATGACCGCCAGCACCGCGCCCTCGATGAGCGTGTGCATGGCGGATTCATAGTCCGCATGGGTGTATTTCACCGTCGAATCGATCAGCGTGATCGTCACGTCGGGATGCGCCGCCTCAAGCTTGCGCAGCTCCTTCTCGGCGGCCTCGGCCACCACGACGTCGGAGAAGCCCTTGGCGCGATAGATGCCGAAGGCGACCACCGGCTTGCCGTCGAGCCGGGCGAAGATGCGCGGCTCGGCCGCCCCGTCGGTCACCGTGCCGAGATCGGCCAGGCGCACATGGCGGCCGCCGGGAAGCGCGATGCGGGTTTCCGCAAGCTCGGCGACCGTGGTCGCGCCACCCAGCGTACGCACCGACTGCTCCTGCGTGCCGATTTCGCCGCGCCCGCCGGCGAGGTCGACATTGGTGGCGGCCAGCTGGCGGTTGACGTCGGCCGCCGTCACGCCGAGTGCGGCGAGGCGGTCGGGATCGAGCGAGATGCGGATTTCGCGGTCGACGCCACCCTCGCGCTTGACCTGCGCGACGCCGCGCACGCCCTGCAGCGCGCGGATCACCGTGTCGTCGACGAACCAGGAGAGCTCCTCCGGCGTCATGCCCGGTGCCGAGGCGGCATAGGTGACGATGGCCATGCCCTCGACATCGATGCGCTGGATCAGCGGCTCCTCGATGTCCTGCGGCAGTTCCGAACGGATCTTCGACACCGCGTCGCGCACGTCGTTCACCGCGCGGTCGACCTGGGTTTCCAGCTGGAACTCGATGACCGTGACGGAGGAACCCTCGGTCATGGTGGAGGTGATGTGCTTCACGCCCTGCACGCCGGCGACCGTGGTCTCGACGCGCTTGGTGACCTGCGTCTCCAGCTCGCTCGGCGCCGCGCCGGGCTGGGTGATGGTGACGGAAACGATCGGCACGTCGATGTTCGGCATGCGCGTGATCGGCAGCCGGTCGAAGGTGAACAGGCCAATCGCCGTCAGCACCACGAACAGCACGATGGAGGGGACCGGCTTGCGGATCGCCCAGGCGGAAATGTTGAGAGCCATCAGACGCCGCCCTTCGCATCGGCCGTCAGCGGCACCGGCGTCACCCGGTCGCCATCGCGCAGGAAGCCGCCGGCGCGGGCGACCACGCTCTCGCCCTCCGTCACGCCCTCGACGATCTCGATGACGCCGTCGCCCTGCAGGCCGGTCTTCACCGCCCGCCGTCGCACGATGTCGTTCTCGACCACCAGCACGAACACGCCGTCGGAGGCGAACTGCACCGCCGATTGCGGCAGGGCGACGCCTTCATGGCGGGCGATCTCGATGACGCCGCGCCCATAGGCGCCGGGACGAAGGCGCGGGTCGTCCGGCAGCGCCACGGCGACGCGGGCGAGACGGGTCGTGGTGTCGACATTGGCACCGACGAGCCGCACCTTCGCCTCGATCGGCGTGGTGAAGCCGGCCGGGGTGACCGACACCGGCAGGCCCGGCATCACTCGCGGCAGGGCGGATTCGGGCACTTCGGCATCGAGGTCGATGGCGCCGTCCCGGACGATGCGGAACAGCGGCTCGGCATTGGCGGACAGCACGATGGCGCCGAGCCGGGCGGCGCGCGAAGAGATGATGCCGGCTTCCGGTGCCTTGATGTCGGTGCGGGCGAGACGGACCTCGATCTCGTCGCGATTGGCCTTGATCTGGGCGGCGTCGGCCTCGGCGGCGGTGACCGCCTCCTCATTGGCGGTCACCTGCGCGGCGGCGACCTTCACCGCGCGCTCGCGCTGGTCCAGCACTTCCTGCGAGGTGGCGCCGGTCTTGATCAGCGTGCGGGCGCGCTCGACCGCCGCTTCCGCCTCGGTGCGCTGGGCCAGCGCCTGCTGCAGCTGGGCCTTCTGCTGGGCGATGGCGGCCTGGGCGCGGGCGGCGTTAGCGGTGTTCTGCGCCAGCAGCGTGTCGAGCGTGTCGCGCGACAGGCGGGCGAGCGCCTGGCCCTTCTCCACCCGGTCGCCTTCCTCGACGAGGATGTCGGTGATGCGGTAGCCGTCGATTTCCGGCCCGACCATGATCTCCTCGCGCGCCACCAGCGTGCCGGTGACCGGCAGGCGCTCGACCACCTCGCGACGGGTGGCGGGCACGACGGAAATGGTGATGCCGCGCACCGCGTTCGGCGCGGGGGCGGCGACATCGGCCTGCGCCGGCTCGGTGAGGCTGAGGCCGGCGGCGATGCGGTCGCGGAAGGCATAGCCGGCCACGCCGACCACGACGGCGGTCATGGTCAAAGCGAGCGCGATGCGGCCGCGAAAGGAGGGGGTCTTTTCGGTCATGGCGTAACGTCCGAGGGAGCGGCGGCAGGTGCGGTGGGCGCGAGCATGCGCCCGATCAGGCCGGCAAGCGCGGGCATTGCCCGGTCGAGCGACAGACCGGGTTCGAAACTGTGGCGCAGCACCAGTCCGTCGCCGATGGCGCTGATCAGCAGAAGGGCGATATCGGGGTCGATGGCGGCGTCGATCTCGCCGCGCGCCTGGGCGGCGAGGAAACAGCGGCGGATCGCCGCGTTCATCTCGTCCTCGACGCCGTCGAAGGTCGGCTTCAGGGCGAGATTGCGCGCCGCCTCGGCGTAGATCTCCGGGCCGAGCTCGAGGCAGACCATCGGCGTCTCGCCGGAGAACAGCGCATGGCCCATGCGCGCCAGCCCCTCAATGAAGCTCGGCGCGGTCTCCAGCATCTCGACGAAGCTCGCCCGTGCCGCCCGCTCCTCCTCGACGATGGCGATGATGATCGCCTCCTTGGAGCGGAAATAGCGATAGAGCGCGCCCGGGCTCATGCCGGCCTGCGCGCAGATCTCGTGCATCGAGGTGCCGTGGAAGCCGGACCGCGTGAAACAGGCGATGGCCGCATCCAGCACGCGGCGGCGCGGATCCGGCCGCGCGGGCGCGCGCTTCCCCTCGGCCGAAGCCGGGGCATCGGATGGCGGGACAGGACGGGCAAGCGCGGTCAAGCCGATCTCCAGTTCTGGAGCGAACGTTCGTTCGCATTTACGGCAGGCGAACGCCCCGAGTCAAGAACGAACGTTCGTTCGCATCTCCGCAACCGGACGCCTGCGCCGCTGCGGCTGGCTCCGCCTCAGCCGAGAGCGGCCAGCACCGGGGTGAATTCCTGCACCACCCGCAGATAGACCGGACGCTTGAAGGGAATGATGAGAGAGGGCGTGTGTTCCAGCCGCTCCCAGCGCCAGGCGATGAATTCCGGCTTGTGCTTGCCGCCGCCCGGCTGGCTGACATTGATCTCGCTATCCTCGCCGGTGAAGCGCAGCGCGATCCATTTCTGCGTCTGGCCGCGATAGCGCCCCTTCCACGCCTCGCGGGCGATGGGCTCGGGCAGGTCGTAGGCGAACCAGTCGGGCGCTTCCGCCAGCGGCTCGACGGAGGTGACGTTGGTCTCCTCATAGAGTTCGCGCAGCGCCGCCTCCCGCGGAAGCTCGCCGTCATCGATGCCGCCCTGCGGCATCTGCCAGGAATGCAGCGCGTCGACATGCTCCGCCCCGCCGATGCGCTGGCCGAGGAACACCAGCCCCTCGCGATTGACCAGGATGACGCCGACGCAGGGACGGTAGGGAAGCTGCTCGAAAGGAACCATCGCAAAAGCCGTTCAGACAAGCCGGACAGGGACAGGCGGGCACGAACATTCGCGCGGGAGGGCCCGCCGGGGACGAGGCGCCACGCAGCGCCATCATAGACCCGCACCGTGACACCGCGAGAAAGAGCTCGATTTATGCTTAGCGCGGCGTCGAGAGGTGCAGTGGGACCTTCGCCGGCACCTGCCGCTCAGCGCGCGACCACCGGATTTTCGGAAGCGCTGGAGGCCGAGCGGACCGGCGGCGCCATCTCGACGATTTCGCGCTGCCCGGTCGAACCGTCGAGGAAGGTGAAGGAGCCGACACCCGCATCCACGTCGTCGCCGGCGAAACCCGGCCGCAGCACCGGCATGTCGGCGCTCACCGCCGCGTTGATATCCTCGAAGACATTGAAGGCCTGCGCCGCCGGCCGCTCGCGCAGCGTGAGCCACAGGCCCGCCACGCCGACGATGGCGATGCCGACCACGGCGAAGATCGTCACGGCCGCGCAGTAATGCGCGTTGTCGCGGCCGGCGTCGCGTCCGAGCGGAGCATCGGCGGCAGCGTAATTCTGGGCGTCCATCGGCGACATGCGAAGCGTTTCACTGCTTTTCATGGCGCTCTTGTCGGCTCCGACCTAGGCGGGATCGCGGCAAAATCCGGCAGCGAAAGCGGCGGCGGAAAAAACAAAGCCCCGCTCTCGCGAAAGAGCGGGGCTTGTTGCCTTTGCGTCACACCGGCACCGGAGGGCTCTGGTGCCGTGGATCGCGCCTCAGTTCGGCACGGCCGCCTTGGGATCGGCGGGATAGGCCGCGTTCTTCTGCAC
This sequence comes from Ancylobacter sp. VNQ12, assembly GCF_049445835.1. Taxonomy (NCBI): domain Bacteria; kingdom Pseudomonadati; phylum Pseudomonadota; class Alphaproteobacteria; order Hyphomicrobiales; family Xanthobacteraceae; genus Ancylobacter; species Ancylobacter sp. VNQ12. Next base: position 133,316 of record NZ_JBMSDU010000011.1, read on the forward strand.
GCCCTGCATCAGGTCGATGGCGAGCTTCAGCTGGGTGTCGTCCTTCGGATCCGGCGGCACATAGGCGGGCGAACCGGTCTTCTCGTCTTCGCCGTTCTTCAGATGCCCCTTGAGCGAAGCCTCGCCACGCGTCGTCTCGACGCCCGCGGCCTCCGCCTTCTCCTTCACTTCCTGCGGCACGTCCTGCACCAGCTCGATGTCGGGCTGGATGCCCTTGGCCTGGATCGACCGGCCCGACGGCGTATAGTAGCGCGCCGTGGTCAGCTTGATCGCCGCATTGCCGGAAACCGGGATCACGGTCTGCACCGAGCCCTTGCCGAAGGAGAGCGAGCCGAGGATGGTGGCGCGCTTGTGGTCCTGCAGCGCGCCGGCGACGATTTCCGACGCCGAGGCCGAACCGCCATTGACCAGCACGATCACCGGCTTGCCCTTGGCGAGGTCGCCGGGCCGCGCGTTGCGCCGCTCGGTCTCGTCGGCATTGCGGCCGCGGGTGGAGACGATCTCGCCACGGTCGAGGAAGGTGTCGGAAACGTCGATCGCCTGGTCGAGCAGGCCGCCGGGATTATTGCGCAGGTCGATGATGAAGCCCTTGAGCTTGTCCTCGCCGATCTGCTTGGTCAGGTCCTCGACCGCCTTCTTCAGGCTCTCGCCGGTCTGCTCGCTGAAGGAGGTGATGCGGATATAGCCGATATCGCCATCCTCGACGCGCGAGCGCACCGACTTGATGTTGATGACATCGCGAGTCAGCGTCAGCTCGAGCGGCTTTTCCGAGCCCTTGCGCAGGATGGTGAGCTTGATCGGGGTGGCCACCGCGCCGCGCATCTTGTCGACCGCCTGCTGCAGAGTGAGGCCCTTCACCTCGTCATCGTCCAGCTTGATGATGAGGTCCCCGGCCAACACGCCGGCCTTGGCGGCGGGCGTGTCGTCGATCGGCGTCACCACCTTCACCAGGCCGTCTTCCATCGTGACCTCGATGCCGAGACCGCCGAACTGGCCGCGCGTCTGCACCTGCATGTCGCGAAAATCCTTCGCGTCCATGTAGGTCGAGTGCGGATCGAGCGAGGCCAGCATGCCGTTGATGGCCGCTTCGACCAGCTTGGCATCGTCAGGCTTCTCAACGTAGTCGGCGCGTACGCGCTCGAACACGTCGCCGAACAGGTTCAGCTGGCGGTAGGTGTCGGAAGCCGCGGCCATGGCCTGGCCGGGCTGGAGCAGCAGCCGGGGCTGCGCAGCGCCCACGGCGACCAGCGCGCCGACGGCTGCGCCCAAGAGAAATACTGACGTCTTACGCATCATCCGCGTGCCTTCTCGCTCTCGCTCGTCGCCCACCATGGCGCTGGATCGATCGAGTTTCCATCCTTGCGGAACTCGACATAGAGAATGGGTTGGGCGGTTCCAAGGCCGACCGACGACACAAGTTGCGGTCCTTGTCCCATGACCGCCACCGGCTCGCCGGACAGCACGAACTGACCCAGTTCCACTGTGATCTTATCCATACCCGCCAGCAAGATATGGTAGCCGCCGCCGGCATTGATGATCAAGAGTTGTCCATAGGAGCGGAACGGGCCGGCATAGACCACCCATCCGTCGCTCGGCGCCAGCACCTGCGCCTCGATGCGGGTGCCGAAGGACACGCCCTTTTCCTGCCCGCCATAGCCGTCTTCCGTGCCGAATGCCTTCAGCGTGACGCCGCCCGCCGGCAGCGGCAGCATGCCCTTGGCCTCCTCGAAAGGCACGCCGGGCGTGAGCCGGCCGGGATTCTGCAACGCCGCCAGCCGGGCCGCGGGGCCTTGATCCGCCTTGCTCTGCGCCGCCTTCGCCGCTTCCGCCGCCTTGCGCGAGACGGAGACCTCGGTCTCCATCCGCGCCAGCAGCTCGCGCACATTGCCGACTTCGGCGGCCAGCGCGGCGGCGCGCGCTTCCTCATTGTGCAAGGCCGCCTCGCCGGCCTCCATCGATGCGCGGCGCTCGTCGATCAGCGCCGCCGTGCGGCGGCGTTCCTCGGCCAGCGAGCTTTTCAATTCTGCGAGAGCGTCGCGCTCGCGCGCCGTCTCCTGGCGCACCCGCTCCAGCGCGGCGAGCTCGCCCGAAAGCAGCTCGGTCTCCGCCTTCAGCTCCGGCAGCACCGCCCCGAGCAGGATGGCGGAGCGCACCGATTGCAGCGCGTCGTCCGGGCGCACCAGCAGCGCCGGCGGCGGACGCCGGCCGAGCCGCATCAGCCCGCCCAGCACCTCGGCGAGCACGTCGCGCCGCGAATCGAGCGATTCGCGGATGTCGCCCTCCTCGCGGCCCAGCTGCACGAGGCGCTGCTCGGACGTGTCGAGCTTGGCCTCGACCTCGCGCACCTTCTGCGCCGTCTCGAGGAGCGCGCTGGCGAGCTTCGCCCGGTCGCCCTTCAGCGCGGCGATCTCGCCGGCGAGGCGCTCGCGCTCGGCCGCGCTGCCCTGCAGGTCGGCATTGAGCTGGTCCATCCGCTTGTGATGTTCGGCCAGCGGATCGCTGCCGCCGGCGGCGGGCGGCGCCTCCTGCGGCCAGGCGGGCGAGAGCGCCGGCGAGGTGAGCAGCAGGACGCAGGCGAGCGCGACGCGCAGCGCATGCGGAAACCCGCGCCGGAGGCGGGGCGCGTCGAAGGCGGAAGGCGTGGGGCGCGCGAGCGGCATCGTGTGAGGGAACGTCGGCGTGGTTAATGTTCGGTTACCGACCGACGCCGGAAACGCTCAGGCCTTGTGGTAGGGGTGGCCTGCGAGGATCGTCGTCGCGCGGTAAAGCTGCTCGGCCATCATCACCCGAACCAGCTGGTGCGGGAAGGTGGCACGTCCGAAGGCGACCAACCGGTCGGCGCGCCCGCGTGCGGCATCGCTCAGCCCGTCGGCACCGCCGATCAGGAAGGACAGCGCCCGGACGCCACGGTCGCGCAGCGCGGCGATGTCGGCGGCGATCTCCTCGCTCGACGCCTCGCGGCCACGCGGGTCCAACGCGATGACCGCCGTCTCCTCGGGCAGGGCGGCGAGCAGCGCCGCGCCTTCCTCGGTCATGCGGTCGTCCGGCCGGCGCGCCGCGCTTTCGGCGATCTCGACGACGTCCGGCCCGGTAAGGCTCAGCGCCCGCCCGCTCTTTGCCGTGCGCTCGATATAGCGCGCACAAAGCTCACGCTCGGGCCCGGCCTTCATCCGGCCCACGGCAAGGATCAGCAGACGCACGAGCGGGTCTAGCCGCGCGCCGGGCTGGCCGCGCTGCCCGGCAGGGCGCCCGACCACATCTTCTCGATGTTGTAGAAGCCCCGCACCTCCGGCTGGAAGACGTGCACGATGACATCGCTGGCATCGATCAGCACCCAGTCGCAGGCCGGCATGCCTTCGACCCGAACGCCCTTGACGCCGTGCGCCTTCAGCGCCTCGACAAGGTGCTCGGCGATAGCGCCGACATGCCGCTGGGACCGGCCCGAGGCCACCACCATGTAATCGGCGATGGTCGTCTTGCCGCGCAGTTCGATGGAAACGATATCCTCGGCCTTGTCGTCTTCAAGACGGGCCAGGATGAGGGCCAGCATCTCCTCGGCGTCGAAACGCGTCTCGGAGACAGGGGCAGTCGCCGGTTCGGAGGCGGCTGCCGAGAGCGCCATGATGGACAGGGGTCCAGATCCTCTCGTCATTTCTGCAAGAACCACGGCGGGAAATTCCGCCGTCTCTGCGTGCCTAAGATAAGGCCGAAACGGCCCATTTTTCAACCGTCGCGCGTAAAATCGCGTCAGCCCTACACCGATGCCGCCCGCCGCAGCTGCGTGGATGACAGCGGCGACTTCAGCCCGTGCAGGAAAACCCAGGCCGGCGGAGACCGTCCCGCGAGCTTCGGCGCGGCGGCCTCGTCCAGCCGCCAGCGCCGCAGGGCGTGCGCCGCCGGCGCGCCCATCGCCGGAAAGGTGCAGCCCGCCCGATCGATCACCGCGATCGGCACGAGGCGGGCAATGTCGCGCCAGCGCTGCCAGCGATGGAACGAGGCCAGGTTGTCCGCCCCCATGAGCCAGACGAACCGGACCTTGGGATAGCGCCGCACCAGCGCCGCCACCGTGTCATGAGTGTAGCGCGTGCCCAGCGCCGCCTCGAGGCCGGTCGGCACCAGCGCCGGATGGTCGGCAACCGCCCGCGCCTGCGCCAGCCGGACAGCGAGCGGCGGCAGCGCGTCATTGTCCTTGAGCGGGTTGCCGGGCGTAACCAGCCACCAGACCTGATCGAGGTTCAGCCGCTTCAGCGCCAGCAGGCTCGCCGCGCGATGGGCGGCATGCGGCGGGTTGAAGCTGCCGCCATAGAGGCCGATGCGCATGCCCGGCGCAAGCGGCGGGAGGCGCGGCGCGGAAACGTTTCCTGCCGCGATCCCCAATGCTTCGCTCGGGCGATCCGTGCCGATGACGGCGCCCTCCGGCGTCAGCGGCGATGGGCGGAAGGACCGGAGACCCGATCAGCCGCCATTCTTCTCCGCCTCCATGCGGGCCTTGAGCGCCAGCAGCTTGGCGAAGGGCGAATCCGGATCCACCGGCTTGTCGCGGCGGGTATCGGGACGCGGCCCGGCCGAGAAGCGCTCCTGCGGCGGACGGCCGCCCTCGCGATTGCCATGCTCGCGGCCGCCGAATTCCTTGCGCTTATCGTCGCGGCGATTCTCGCGCCCGTCCTCGCGGCGCGGACCACGCGGGGCGCGCTCGCCCTCGCCGCCCTCGGGACGACGCTCCGGCCGGCCTTCCGCACGACGCTCGTCGCGGAACGGACGACGGCCACGCTCGCCTTCCGGCCGCGGCTCGCGCGGCGCGGCGGCATCGCCGGCAGGCGCGGCACCGGCTTCCGTGCGCGGCTGCGGGCCACGTCCCTGCTGCGGGCCGCCCTTGCGGTGATGGGCGGGACGGTGCTGGCCCGGCGGACGGCCGGGGCGCCACACCTCGATCATCGCCGGCTCGGCAGGAGCGGCAGCGTCGGTCGCGGTCTCAGTCTCGGTCTCGGTCGACACAGCTTCCACCGCCTCGGCCTCGACGACGGCTTCCAGCGCCGGCTCGACGGTCTGGTCGAACACCGGATCGGTGAACACCTCGCCGCTCACCGCGCTGACATCGGCCAGCGGCGCCACCTCGACCGGGGCCTCGGTCCGCGCCTCTATGGATTCGGCAACGGCCTCCGGCTCCAGCGCCGGCTCGACCGTGTGGTCGAAGGCGACATCGGTGCTGACCGGCACCGCGACCGCTTCGGTCTCCGCTTCGGTGGCCGGCGTCTCGGCTTCGACCGAAACGGCGTCAGCCGGCACGGCCTCAGCGGGGGCGGTCTCGGCCGGGGCAGTCTCCACCGGCGCGGGGCGGCGCTCCATGCGATAGCCGAGCGAGCGCAGGATCGAGGCGAAATCCTCACCCGCGCAGCCGGCCAGCGAGGTCATGGCGACCGTGGCGATGAAGCCGCTGCCGTCGAAGGCACCCGCCGGCTTCTCACCGGAGGTATTCGGCCGCCAGGCCAGCGCCGGGCGGATGAGATCGGCCAGGCGCTCCAGAATGTCGACGCGCACGGCGCGCTCGCCGGCGACGCGGAAGCCGACCGCGCGGTACAACCCCTTCTGGATCTCCGGATCGACCGGGATCGAGGTGCGGCCCGAAGCGGCCAGATGCGGCAGCTCATCCAGCCCCTTCTGCTGCAAACCACCATGCTTCAACGCCCAGAGCTGGGCGGCGAGCGCGCGCGGCGCCGGCTTCAGCAGGGTCGGGATATAGATGTGGTGGGCGCCGAAGCGCACGCCGTGGCCGCGCAGCACCGCACGGGCCTCCTGGGCGAGGCTCTTCATCTCCTCGGCCACCTTGTGGCGCTCCAAGACGCCGAGCGTCTCGACCAGCTGGAAGGCGATGCCGCGGCCGATGCCGGCAATATCCTCGGCCTTGCCGAGAACCATGAGCGGGCCGAGCAGCTTCTCGATATGCGCCTTCAGCCACAATTCGACGCGCGCCTGCACGGCATCGCGCGCGGGGCCGGTGAGATGCTCGTCGGCGATGATCTTGATCCGGGGGGTGAGCACCTCGTCGCCCGGAATGAGCTTGGCGACCGGATCGCCGATCCAGCGCAGCGTGCCATCGGACGAGAGCACGAAGGCATCGTCCGGCGCCTCGGCCAGGCGGGCGGCGCGCGCCTCGATCTCGCCGGAGAGCGCCTGCTGCGCGGCCGTGCGCAATGCCTTGGCCTCCGGGCCGCCGGCCGAAGCGTCGGCGGCGAACTGGAAGCCGAGCAGGTGGCCGATCACATGGCCTTCGACGACCACATCGCCGGTCTTGGTGATTTCAGTTTCGAGCATTGCATTCTCTCGCAAGCGCCGCATCAGCACGCTGGTCCGGCGATCCACGAAGCGGTGCGCCAACCGCTCGTGAAGCGCATCGGAAAGCCTGTCTTCCACACGCCGTGTGACACCCCGCCAGTGTTCCGGGTCGTCGAGCCAATCCGGCCGGTTCGCCGCGAAGGTCCAGGTACGGACCTGCGCAATGCGCCCCGACAGCGTGTCTATGTCACCTTCCGCTCGGTCCGCCAAGGCCACTTGTTTGGCGAACCAGTCGGTGGAGATGCGCCCGAGCCGCATCAGATCGTCGTAAACCGTCGAAACGAGGTCGGAATGGGAGGCCGGCGACACCTTCCGATAGTCCGGCAGCTGGCAGGCTTCCCACAGCCGCTCGACCGCCCGCGCACCCACCGCGTGGCGGCGGATCGCCGGGTCGCGCGCCAGCGTCTCAAGCACCAGGACGTCATCGGCGGTGGGCGCGCGGGTGAGCCCTTCCTCGCGCGGCACCTGCGCCAGCGAACGGCCCAGCGCCTCGATGGAGGCGAAGTCCAGCGCGCTGTTGCGCCATTGCAGCACGCGGTGCGCATCGAAGCTGTGCGCCTCCAGCCGCTCCACCAGCTCGGCGTCGAAGGGCGAGCAGCGCCCGGTGGTGCCGAAGGTGCCGTCGCGCTTGGCGCGCCCGGCGCGCCCGGCGATCTGCGCCAATTCGCCCGGATTGAGCCGGCGGAACTGCCAGCCGTCGAACTTCACGTCACCGGCGAAGGCGACATGGTCGACGTCGAGATTGAGCCCCATGCCGATGGCGTCGGTGGCGACGAGATAGTCGACGTCGCCATTCTGGTACATCTCCACCTGCGCGTTGCGGGTGCGCGGGGAGAGCGCGCCGAGCACCACCGCCGCCCCGCCGCGCTGGCGGCGGATCAGTTCGGCGATGGCGTAGACCTCGTCGGCGGAGAAGGCGACGATGGCCGATCGGCGCGGCAGGCGGGTGATCTTCTTCTCGCCGGCGAAGGAGAGGTTCGACAGGCGCGGGCGCACGAGGATGTTCACGCCCGGCAGCAGCTTCTCGATGATCGGGCGCATGGTGGCGGCGCCGAGCAGTAGCGTCTCCTCCCGCCCGCGCCGGTTCAGCAGGCGGTCGGTGAAGATGTGGCCGCGGTCGAGATCGGCGGAAATCTGGATCTCGTCCAGCGCCACGAAGGCGACGTCGAGGTCGCGCGGCATCGCCTCGACGGTCGACACCCAGTAGCGCGGATTGGCCGGTTTGATGCGCTCCTCGCCGGTGACGAGGGCCACCTGTTCGGGACCCACACGCTCGACGATGCGCTGATAGACCTCGCGCGCCAGCAGGCGCAGCGGCAGGCCGATCAGCCCGGAGGAATGGCCGAGCATGCGGTCGATGGCGAGGCTGGTCTTGCCGGTATTGGTCGGCCCGAGCACGGCCGTGACACCCCGCGAGCGCAGGGAGGGCGGCAGGGGCCGGTTCGCGAAGGGGCTGGCGTTGACCGGCGGTGCGGCGATGTTCATCAGATCAATATGTCCGTCGAGCCGGCGGCCCGGCTCGTTTAGCACATGGGCTCGACCAAGGGCGATAGATTGTTGCGCCCGGCGCTGCCGGACGCTCGCTCCACGGGAGCGCCCTGCATATGGGAATGGATTCGCGCCGCGGCATCGGGGCGGCGGGAAACGCGCCGGGCTACTCGTGCGGGCGAGAGAACGCGCCTACGGGATCGCCGCCTTGGCGGGGCCGGCCTGCCGGCCGACCATGGGTTCGCTGATGAAGCTCAGCGCCTCGAGCTGGGCGACGCCGATGGCGGTCGTCACCGCGGCGCGGAACGGCGCCAGCATGCGCGTGCCGGCGATGGGCGCCAGCCACACATACATTTCCTTGTTCTTCATCATGTATTTCACGCCGGAGCGGTTCGGCCGGTGGCCGGCGACCGGGCGATAGGCGATGCGGCAGACGACGGCCGGGCCGACATAGCCCTTCTCCGCCTTCACCTCTTCCATGCGCTCGAAGCTCAGCTCCAGATCGTAGCGCTGGCGGCCGTCGAAGATGGACAAAGTGCGCTCGCACGCCTTGGCGGAGAGCGCCTCCTCGGTGCCCGGCACCATGATGAGCGCGGCCGACATCGGATCGAACACGCCGCGCTTGTCCTTGTCGGTCAGCGGCACGCGGTCGGGCACGGGCATCACCGGCGGCTCGACATTCATGTCGGTCACGCCGGCGCCGTTCATCACCAGGCGGATCGCCTCGGCCTTCTTGTCGGTCTCGGCTTCCATGGCGAAGGCGCGGGGCGCGAGCACGCCGTGATCGATCTGGCCGCGCGCGCCGGCCGTGCCCTTGCCGGTGGACACCGCCTGCACCACGCCGGTGAGCCGGGCGCTGCCGGAGGCGGTGTAGGATTTCTCGTCGACTTCCAGCACCAGCGCCGCGCGGCCCAGCTCCAGGCCCGCCAGTGACAGCTTGTACCGCGCCTCCAGCCGCCCGTCGGCAAGGACCGGCGTCGCCAACGTGCCGGCCAGCGTGCCGGCACCGACAAGCGCAAGTGTCGCCGTGAGGCTGAAGCGAAGCATGTGAAAGCTGATCCTGACCCGGCCCGGCGAATCGCCCGCGATTGCGCCCAAACGTCATTTACCCCAGCATCGGATGGCGTTGGAAGTCGGCGGAACTGTGACTCGCGCGCTCACGAAGCCGGGAACGCGGCGCGCTCGCCACGTACGGGGGAGAACGGCCCGCGGCCTTGACGGCGCCGGGACGCTTCCTTATAGGAGCGCACTCTTAAATTGACAGATGCCGCATGCGGGATCGTCAGGCTGCCTTCGTGGCCTGCGGCGCAACGGCGTGAAAAGCAAGGAATTCCACGATGTCGCGTCGGTGCGAACTTACCGGGAAGGCGGTTCTGACCGGCAATCTCGTGAGCCACTCCAACCGCAAGACCCGTCGGCGCTTTCTGCCGAACCTGGTGAACGTTACGCTCACCAGCGATGTGCTGAAGCGGTCGGTGAAGCTGCGCGTGAGCGCCAACGCCCTCAAGACCGTCGACCACCGCGGTGGTCTCGATGCGTTCCTGATCAAGGCCCGCATCGAAGAGCTGTCGCCCAAGGCCGCCGAGTTGAAGCGCGCCGTGGCCAAGGCCTCGGTCACCGCCTCGGAAGCTGCGGCCGCCTGAGCGCGATGAACGTCGCCGGCATCGAGGTTTCCGCCTCCAGGCTCGCCCTCCCCGTCATCGCCATGATGGCGGTGGTGGCGGCTTCCAATGTGCTGGTGCAATACCCGGTGCAGCAGTTCGGCCTCGCCGAGGTGCTGACCTGGGGTGCGTTCACCTACCCGCTGGCCTTTCTCGTCAACGACCTGACCAACCGCCGCTTCGGCCCCGCCGTCGCCCGGCAGGTGGTCTATTTCGGCTTCGCGCTGGCGGTCGTGCTGTCGATCGCACTGGCGACGCCGCGCATCGCGCTGGCCTCGGGCACGGCCTTCCTGGTCGGCCAGCTGCTAGACATCGGCGTGTTCAACCGCCTGCGCCGCCTGAGCTGGTGGCAGGCGCCGCTGGCCGGCAGCCTGATCGGTTCGGCGCTCGACACGGCGATCTTCTTCTCGCTCGCCTTCGCCGGCGATGCCGACATGTCCTTCCCCGTCACCTACGCCTCGACCGGCATCACCGTGCCGCTCTGGGTCGGCCTCGCCTTCTTCGATTTCCTGGTGAAGGTCGGCTGCGCGCTGCTGGCGCTGGTGCCCTATGGCGCGCTGATGGGCTGGCTGAAGCCGTGGGCCGGTGCCCAGGGCGCGGGCATCCCGGCGCGCTGACGTCCCGCGCGCTTCGTCACTTCCCTGCTATTGCATCACCGCGAAGCGCAGCAGCAAGCTGCGCTGGAGCGGCGAGAAATTGTCGTCCGACAACAGTGTGATGATCAGCTCGCCGGCCGCGTTGCGGTGCAGGGCGATGGCTTCCATGTTGTCGATTGCCGCGCTGCGGTTGGCCTCGGCCAGAACCTCGCCGCGAATGCGCGCGCCGGGCGCGATCTCGCTGAGCGGGAAGCGGCGGATGCGCATGGCCGGGCCGCGCAGCATGTCGTAGCGGCGCTCCAGGAGATAGACCATGCCGTCGTCGGACAGGGCGGCGTCGGTGGCGGCGAATTCGTCGATCCGCTCGATGGCGAAACGCCCGGTAGCGACCGGCTTGTCCAGCGGGCCGAACAGGAATCCCGGCAGGGTGGCCGGATCGTCCGGGCTTTCCTCGGCGATGACGATAAGCGCGGCGGGTGCGCCGGAGGGCGGCGCCAGCAGCGCCTCCGGCCCCTCATTCGAGCCGCGCCGGGCGATGTCGGCATCGGCGAGCAGCCGCCGCCCGGTCGCCTTCAACGGATCGTCCCCATCGAACCGCCAGATCTCCTGCACGCGCTCGATGCCGACGACGAGGCCGCCCTTGACGCGGGCGAGCGATTCGACGTCGCCGCGCCGCTGTCCGGCCAGCGTGCCCCCGCCGGCCGCGCGCATCGGCGCCAGCCGCGCTTCGGCGATGCCCGTCGGCCGGTCGCCCTCGCTGTCGATCCGGCCGGCGAGCCAGGTGCCGCGGTCGCTGACGGCGAGGATGCCGGCCCCGTCGGGATCGATCACCAGTCCCGACCAGCCGCCGAAATCACCGGAGGCGGCGGACAGCACCAGCCCGCCGCGAAACTCCAGCGCGCCGATGCGGGCGGCGCCGCTGGGCACGAAGCGCTCGATCGGCGTCGCGGCGATGTCGAGGGCAACCGTCTGCGCCTGACCGGCGAGGGGCAGCGCCAGCAGCAGGGCGGTGGCCGCCAGCAGGCTGCGGGAGACGTCGGTAAGCATCAGGTGGGATTCCGGTCAGCGGGCGGGAAGCATGCGCGAGACGAGCCCGTCGCGGCGGATGAACTGGTGCCACAGCGCCGCGCCGACATGCAGTACGACAATGCCGGCGATGAGATAGGCCAGGGCGACGTGAACAGGCCCGGTGCCAAGCTGCTTGCCGAGCGCCGTGGTCGTCACCGCGCCGAGGACCGGCTGGACGAGGATGGCGAGGTAGAGCACCCCATGGGTGGCGTGCGCCGCGATCCGGGTGAGCCGGGACATGCCCTCCGGCAGCGGCGGTGCGCGATGGGTCAAGCGCCAGACGATGCGCAGCAGCGCGAGGGCGAGCACCGCGTAGCCCACGAAGAGATGGGTGCGGAACAGGTAGAACCGGGGTTCCGAACCGCGCTCGAAATATCCCCAGCTCCAGCCGGTGGCGAACTGGACCAGCACGAGCCCCGCCACCAGCCAGTGCAGATTGCGGGCAACGCGGTCGTAGCGGGCATTCATCCGTCGAGCTCCGGCTGGTCGAATCGACACGGGTGGGCGGACAACATATTGCGGCGCGTTTCATTTCCGTGCCATGTCACAAAAGGGGCATGACGGGTTCGGGAGCAATCGGGGTGGCACGCGCCGCATCAACGGACCGCACGCCTGAGCGCCGGCCGGCACTGGCCGGCGAGGGCGAATCGCAGACGACCTTGCGCAAGAGTTCCCGCTCCGCCGAGCCCCGTACGCCGCGCCGCCGCAAGCAGATCGAGGCCAAGCGCAGCGCGATTCTCGATGCCGCGCTCCTGCTGTTCTCGCGCGCCGGACTGCACGGCACCACGGTCGAGCAGATCGCCGAGCAGGCGGCCGTCTCCAAGACCAACCTGTTCTATTATTTCGCCTCCAAGGAGGAGGTCTATGTCGCGGCGCTGACGCGGCTGCTCGACCAGTGGCTGGATCCGCTGCGCGGGCTGGAGCTCGACAGCGACCCGGTGCAGGGCATCGGCGAGTACATCCGGCGCAAGATCATGTTCTCGCGCACCCACCCGGAAGCCTCGCGGCTGTTCTGCCTGGAGCTGGTGCAGGGCGCGCCGCTGCTGCGCCACGAACTGGAAACGTCGCTGAAGGAACTGGTGGACGCCAAGGCGGCGGTGATCCGCGCCTGGACCGCCGCCGGACGCCTCGCGCCGGTCGACCCGCATCATCTGATCTTCTCGATCTGGGCCACCACCCAGCACTATGCGGACTTCGCCTCGCAGATCGACGCCCTGCTCCAGACCGGGCTGGACGACGAGGCCTTCGCCGAGGAGGCCGTACGCAATATCCAGCGCATCATTCTCGACGGCGTGCGTGTACGCTCGGATGATTGAGGCAGCACAGATTTTCAGGAGCCCTCGCATGCACCGCCGTGACGTTCTGCGCTCCGCCGCCCTGGCGTCGATGGCGGCCGCTGTGCTGGCGGTTCCACTGGTGAACGCGCCGCGGGGCGGTGCGCCGGAACTCGACATCGAGGCGCTGCTGTTCGACCCGCAGGCGCCGACCGGCGGCAATCCCAAGGGCGATGTCACCATCGTCGCCTTCTTCGACTATAATTGCGGCTATTGCCGCAAGTCGGCCCCCGCCCTCGCCCGGCTGATCAGCGAAGATCGCGGCATCCGCATCGTCTACAAGGACTGGCCGATCCTCGCCGAGAGTTCGGTGGTTGCGGCCCAGCTGGCGCTGGCGGCGAACTACCAGGGCAAATATACCCTCGCCCACACGACGCTGATGGGCCTGAAGGGAAGCCTCACCGCCGAGCGGATGAGCGCCGCGCTGGAGAAGGCCGGCATCGACCGCAAGAGACTGGCGGCGGATCTGGGCAGCCACGCGCATGAGATCGGCGACCTGCTGAAGCGCAACAACGAACTGGCGCAGGCGCTCGGCCTGCCCGGCACGCCGGTCTATCTGGTCGGCCCCTACAAGGTCGCCGCGGCGCTGGACTATCAGGGCTTCCGCGACGTCGTCGCCGACGCCCGCGCACGCGCCAAGGACAAGTAGCGCCCGCCCCTGTCGATCCGGGCCGCAGGTCCATTACGCGAGAATTCCGCTTGCCCGCACGCTGGCGGCTGTCCGGCCTATGGCATCGGCACGGCGGATTCCGAGGCGACGTTCGATAGGAAATTACGATGCAGGTGATTATCTCTAGTAATAATTTGCCAAATCGCGCGAGCCATACTAATTCGACGTTCAGGTCCTTTATCTACGTTATTGAATTATAGTTTTTATCTATTCAATAGATCAGATTGCATAATATTATCTGATGAAACACTAATCCTATGCCGCAACGGCATGCACCAATAATGTGCATAAGGTGTTTTACGTAGAGGCGAATGCTTTAGATCCGCCACGTGGCACGCCGCCTGCAAAAGTATTTCCGTATTTCCCGTCCCCACAGGCAAGGAAGCGGAACATGCGTGCTCTCACCTCCCTCAAGCGGTTGGCGACCTTGGGCGTCGTCGCCTCGCTCATCGGCCTGTCCGGCCTCGCGGCGCCCGCGTCAGCCCAGACCAAGCTGCGCCTCGCCGTCGAGACCAATAGCGGCGACCCGCTCAACATCATGCTGGCGAATTTCCGCGACGCGCTGGCCAAGTCGGCCGGCCCGGACGTGGCGATCGAGTTTTTCGAGGGCGGCGCGCTCGGCGACGAAACCGCGCTGATGGAGCTGATCCGCGCCGGCGAGGTGCAGGTGGTGCCGCTCGGCTCCGACGTGGTGACGCTCGACAAGGGCTTCTCGGTGCTCGACACGCCGTTCCTCTTTCCCGACAAGGCGAGCGCCCGCGCCGCCTTCGACGGGGCGTTCGGCAAGCTGCTCGCCGCCTCGCTGCGGCAGAAGGCCGGGCTCGAAGTTCTCGCCTTCGGCGAACTCGGCTTCCGCACCATCTCCACCACCAACAAGCAGATCAACGTCCCCGCCGACCTCAAGGGCCTGAAGATCCGCACGCCGGGCAGCCCGACCCGCATCCTCGCCTTCAAGACGCTCGGCGCCGCCCCGACCCCGATGCCGCTCGGCGAAGTCTACATGGCGCTCAAGCAGGGCGCGCTGGACGGCCAGGAGAACCCGCTCTCAGTGATCAAGGAATTCTCCTTCTTCGAGGTGCAGAAATTCATCGCCCTGACCAACCACGTCTACACGCCGATCACCCTCGCCATGAACGGCGCGGCCTATGACGCGCTCTCCCCCGAGCTGAAGACGAAGATCACCGAGGCCGCCAAGGCCGGCTCCGCCGCCACCCGCAAGGCCTCCGACGACAGCGACGCCCGCCTGGTCGACGAGTTCAAGGCGAAGGGCGTGACCGTCACCACGCCGGACCTCGCCGCCTTCCGCAAGGCTGCCGAGCCGGTGAAGGGCGAGATCGCCAAGGTTATCGGACCGGAGCTGATGGGCAAGCTCGAGGCCTCGCTGAAATGAGCGTTCCCACAGGTGCAGAGGCCAGCACGGGCTTCCGTTACGACGGCTACGGAACGCTCGGCCGCATCGGCCTCATCTACATCGCCTCCTCCATCGTCATGGACGCCGAATGGGCGGCCATGGCGGCGCCGGGCCTCTCGGTGCACACCACCCGCGTGCGCCTGCCCAAGGTCACGCTGGAGGGCATCGACCAGATGATGAACGCGCCGGAGCTGGAGCAATCCGCCCGGCTGGTCGGCTCGGCGCCGATCGACGTGCTGTGCTTCGGCGGCACCAGCGCCTCCTTCGTCTATGGCACCGCCTATGACAAGGCGCTGATCACCCGCATGGAAGGCTGGGCGCCGGGGGTGAAGGCGACCACCGCCTCCACCGCCTCGCTCGCCGCGCTGGCGGCCGTGAAGGCCGGTCCGGTGGCGCTGGCGACGCCTTATGTCGACGCCATCCACCAGCGCGCCGTCGCCTTCCTCGAATCCAACGGCCACCCCGTCCTGAAGAGCGGCAATCTCGGCATCGACGAGGACTGGGCGCTGGCCGAGGTGCCGCTGGAGAAGGTGTTCGACCACGTGGTCGCCTGCGACCACCCGGACGCCACCGCCATCTTCATCTCCTGCACCAATTTCCGCTCCTCCGGCGTGATCGAGGCGCTGGAGCGCGCGCTCGGCAAGCCGGTGATCTCCGCCGTGCAGGCCTCGTTCTGGCACTGTCTCGAAGTGACCGGCATCAACGGCGCGCGGCCCGGCTACGGCCAGCTGTTCGCCAACCGCCTCGCCCCCGCAACCGAGGGAGCCTGCGCATGACCTTCAAGCTCATGGAGGCGCGGCCCGCGCCCTCGGAACTCATCGGCCGCTTCTCGCTGATCGGCGCGGCCACCTGGCTGGTCGAGACCGCCGGCGTGGTGCTGATGGCGACACTCAGCCTGCTGGTGCTGTCCAACGCGACGGGCCGCTACTTCTTCAACCACCCGCTGCCCTGGACGGAAGAAGCCGTCTCGGTCCTTCTCGTCTGGATCGCCGCCATCGGCGTGGTGCTGGCGGCCGGGCGCGGAGCACTGGTCGGCTGCGAGATCGTCACCAGCCGGCTGCGGCCGCGACAGGGCCGGGCGCTGGCGCGGGCGATAAGCCTCGCCGGCGCGCTCCTGATGCTGGTCGTCGCCTGGTACGCCTGGCGCTACATGAACGTGTTCGGCCGCGACACCACGCCGATGCTGGACATCCCGAAATCCTGGATTTCCGGCGGGCTGCTCGCCGCCGCGCTCGGCATGGCGGCGGCATTCCTCTACCGCAGCGTCAAGCCGCACGATCCGAGCCAGTTCGCGCGCGAGACGGCCCCGGAGGTGCACTCATGATGCTCGCCCTCGCCGGCGGTTCGCTCGTCGCCCTCTGCGCCCTCGTCATACTGGGCTTTCCCATCATCGTGGCGCTGGTCGCCTCGGTGCTGATCTTCCTGTCGGTGAGCGGGGGCTGGGCGCTTGCCCTGCCGCAACAGACGCTGACCGGCGTCGCCGACTACATCCTCGTCACCCTGCCCTTGTTCATCCTCGCCGGCGGCATCATGAACAATGGCGGTATCGCGAAACGGCTGTTCGACTTCGCGGTGGCGCTGGTCGGCTGGATGCGCGGCGGCCTCGCCCATGTCGACGTGGTCACCTCGGTGCTGTTCGGCGGCATGATCGGCACCTCGGTGGCGGACCTCGCCGGCACCGGCTCGGTCACCATCCCGCATCTGAAGAAGCACGGCTATCCCGGCCCCTTCGCAGCGGCGGTGACGGCGACCTCGTCGGGCATCGGCGTGCTGATCCCGCCCTCCTCGCCGATGATCCTCTATTCGGCGGTGACCGGCACCTCACTGGGCGCGCTGTTCCTCGCCGGCGTCGTGCCGGGTCTGCTGATGGGCGGCATGATGATGGGCGTCATCTCCTGGATGGCGCGCCGGCATGGCTGGGGCACGGCCGGTCCCTTCGTGCCGCACGAGGTGTGGCGCACCGGCAAGCGGGCGATCCTGCCGCTCGGCCTGCCGGCCTTCATCCTGATCAGCCTGATCTCCGGCGTTTGCACGCCGAGCGAGGCCGGCGCCTTCGCCCTCGCCTATGCCTTCGTGCTGTCGAAATTCGTCTACCGCTCGATCTCCTGGTCGGAGCTGCGCCAGGTGACGGTGGACGGCGTGATCATGACCGGCGAGGTGCTGATCGTGGTGGGCTTCTCCACCGCGCTCGGCTGGGCGCTGTCGCAGGCCAAGGTGCCGATCGTGCTGGCCGACGGGCTGCAGACGCTGTTCCCCTTCGAGGCGACGACGCTGAAGATCCTCGTCCTGCTGCTGCTGGCGCTGATCGCCGGCATGGTGCTCGACCCGCTCATCCCGATGATCATGCCGGTGCTGCTGCCCTCGCTGATCGCGATGCAGGTCGATCTCGTGCATTTCGGCGTGCTGATCGTGGTGACGGTGGTGATCGGCCAGATCACCCCGCCGGTCGCCATCGCGATACTGGTCTCGGCCAAGATCGCGCGGGAGGACGTGGTGCATGTGTTCCGCGCCAACATGCCGTTCTTCTGGGGCATGGTCGGCTTCCTCATCCTGCTCACCGCCGTGCCCTGGCTGTCCACCGGACTGCCCTCGCTGATGGCGGACTGAAGCAGGGCAACGCACATGAAAAAGGGCGCGCCCCGCGGGACGCGCCCTTCGCATGTCAGGCGGGATCAGAGGCCGCCGATGCAGACATATTTGATGTCGACATATTCATCGACGCCATACATCGAGCCCTCGCGGCCGACGCCGGATTCCTTCACCCCGCCGAACGGCGCCACTTCCGTGGTGATCACGCCGGCATTGATGCCGACCTGGCCGTAGCGCAGCGCCTCGGACACGCGGAAGGCGCGGGCGAGGTCCTTGGTGTAGAAATAGCAGGCGAGGCCGAACTCGGTGTCGTTGGCGAGGCGCACCGCCTCCTCCTCGGTCTCGAAGCGGAACACCGGCGCCACCGGGCCGAAGATCTCCTCGCGCGCGAAGCTCATCTCGTTCGAGGCATCGGCGATGACGGTGGGCTCGAAGAACTGGCCGCCCAGCGCGTGGCGCTTGCCGCCGGTGACGACCTTAGCCCCCTTGGCGAGCGCGTCGGCAATGAAGCTCTCGGTCTTGGCCACTGCCTTGTCGTCGATCAGCGGGCCCTGCACCACGCCCTCCTCCAGCCCGGAGCCGACCTTGAGCTTGGCCGAGGCGGCGGCGAACTTCTCGACGAAGGCGTCATAGATGCCGGCCTGCGCATAGAACCGGTTGGCGCAGACGCAGGTCTGGCCGGAATTGCGGTACTTCGAGGCGAGCGCGCCCTCCACCGCCTTGTCGAGATCGGCGTCGTCGAAGATGACGAAGGGCGCGTTGCCGCCGAGTTCCATGGAGACGCGCTTCACCGTGTCGGCGGCCTGCTTCATCAGGATCTTGCCGATCGGCGTCGAGCCGGTGAAGGTGATCTTGCGCACGGTCGGGTTCGAGGTCATCTCGCCGCCGATCTCGGAGGCCGAGCCGGTGAGGATGTTGACCACGCCGGCGGGATAGCCGGCCTGCTCGGCCAGCACGCCCCAGGCGAGGCCGGAATAGGGCGTCTGCGTCGCCGGCTTCACCACCGAGGTGCAGCCGGTCGCCAGCGCCGGGCCGATCTTGCGCGCCAGCATGGAGGAGGGGAAGTTCCACGGCGTGATCGCCGCGACCACGCCGACCGGCTGCTTGATGGCGAGGATGCGCCGCTCGCCCCAGGGCGAGGGGATCACGTCGCCATAGACCCGGCGGGCCTCCTCGGCGAACCACAGCACATAGGCGGCGCTGGCGCCGACCTCGCCCATCGACTCAGTGAGCGGCTTGCCCTGCTCGATGGTCAGCAGCTCGGCCAGCGCGCGCTGGTTGTCCATGATGGCGGCGTGCAGCCGGCGCAGCAGCTTGGCCCGCTCGTCGGCGGTGGTGCGCGAGAAGCTCGCAAACGCCTTGTCCGCCGCCGCGATGGCGCGCACCGTCTCGGCCCGGCCGGCATTCGGCACGGTGCCGATCACCTCGCCCGTGGCCGGATTGGTGACGGCGATGGTGGCGCCGCTGTCGGCGGCCTGCCATTCGCCGCCGATGAAATTCGCCTCGCGCTTGAAATCCGACCAGCTCATGAGCCCTGCCTCTTTCTTCGCTGCCGACCCTCATGGCCGATGCCGCGTCGAGGCTATCTAGCGCCCGCGCGCGCGAGCGACAACGGCAATGTGATCACAGATCGGGAGCGCGAGGCGGGCCGGGCGCCCAAAAGCAAAAGGCCCCGGTTTGCACCGGGGCCTCTCACGTCTCGAACCTCGTCGGCCGCTCAGTTGTTGCGGTTGCCGAACAGCTGCAGCAGCATGACGAAGAGGTTGATGAAGTCGAGATACAACGTCAGCGCGCCCATGATCGCCTTGCGGCCGGCCACCACGTCGTCGTCGCCGGCGAAGTACATCTCCTTGATGCGCTGCGTGTCCCAGGCGGTGAGGCCGGAGAAGATCAGCACGCCGGCGACCGAGATGACGAACTGCATCATGGTCGAGGCGAGGAAGATGTTCACCACCATGGCGATGATCAGGCCGAACAGGCCCATGATCAGGAACGAGCCCATGGCCGAGAGGCTGCGGGTCGTGGTGTAGCCATAGAGGCTCAGCGCGCCGAAGGCGGCAGCGGTGATGAAGAACACCCGCACGATGCTGTCATGGGTGTAGACGAGGAAGATCGACGACAGCGAGACGCCGATCAGCGCGGCATAAATCCAGAACACCGACTGCGCCGCGCCCACGCTCATGCGGTCGACACGGAAGTTCAGGAACAGCAGCGCCGCGAAGGGGGCGAGGATCACCACCCAGCGCAACGGGCTCATGAACAGCGCGACGCCGAGATCGGTGAGGTACAGGCCCGGCGCGATGGCGGCCGCGGTCGGCACGTCGGAGACGGCGAGCATGTAGATGCCCAGCGCCGCCGCGCCGGTGATGGCGAGGCCGAGCGTCATGTAGTTGTAGACGCGCAGCATGTAGGAACGCAGGCCCTGGTCGATCTCGGCCTGCGTCCGGGCCGCGCTCGCTCCGAAGCGCGGAACGGAGGCGTTGCGGTTGAAGTCGGACATGGTCGGAAAATCTCCCTGATGCGGTACTGCCTGCGCCACGGGCGGGATCGCCCGCGAACGCGAGGTAAGTTCGCATGAAATATGAGGGTCGCCCCGACCTGCCGCAAGTGAAGTTTGCGACAGGATTAACGCATGGGCACGGCGCCGTGCCCCCGGAGACGGCTACAGGTTGCGCAGGATGCGCGCCGGCTTCTGCCCCAGCGCCCGCCAGGTGCCGATCAGCCCGAAGCCGACGGTGAGCACCAGCGCCACCGCCACCGCCCCGAGCGCCGCCCCCGCCGACCAGGCGAAGGCGAGCTTCATCACCTGCGTCACCACGACATAGGCGGCGATGGTGCCCGCGCCCACCGCCACCAGCGCCGTCACCAGGCCCAGCGCGGCATATTCCAGCGCATAGGCGCCGACCAGCCGCGCCCGCGTCGCCCCGAGCGTCTTCAGGATCACCGCGTCATAGACCCGGTGGTGCTGCCCCGCTGCCAGGGCGCCGGCCAGCACCAGCACGCTGGAGGCCAGGGTGACGAGGCTGGCGCCGCGGATCGCCATCAGAAGCTGCGACGCGATCTCGCCGATCTGCGCCAGCGCCTCCTTCACCCGCACGGCGGTCACCGCCGGGAAATCCGTCGCCACCGCGCGGGCCACCGCGCGCTCGCCAGCGGTATCGCCCCCACCGGGAAAGGTCAGCGTCGCCAGCGAGGTGTGCGGCGCGCCGGTGAAGGTGTTGGCCGAGAACACCATGACGAAATTGATCGCGAGCCGCTCCCATTCCACGTCGCGCAGATTGGCGATCTTCGCCGTGATCGGCCGGCCGAGCACATTGACGGTGATCGGATCGCCGACCTTCAGCCCGAAGGCATCGGCGATCTCGCGCTCGAAGGAGACCAGCGGCGGCCCGGCATAGTCCGGCGCCCACCACTCCCCGGCCACGACCTTGGAGCCTTCCGGCACCTCGTTGGCATAGGTGATGCCCCGGTCCGAGGAGAGCACCCAGGCGAAGTCCGGCGGCGGGGTGATGCTCTCCACCGGCCGGTCGCCCAGCGTGATCAGCCGCCCGCGCAGCATCGGCACGATCTCGACATCGCCCTGCGGCGCCTTCTCCTTCAGGAACCGCACGAACTGGTCGGTCTGCGTGCTCTGCACATCGAGGAAGAAGAAGCTCGGCGCCTCCTCCGGCAGGCGCGAGGTGAGCTCGCGCGTCAGGCTGCGGTCGATCAGCGACAGCGTCACCAAAAGGGTCAGGCCGAGCCCGAGCGAGAGCACGATGGTCGGCGTCAGCGCCGCCGGGCGATGGATATTGGCCAGCGCGAGCCGCACCACGGTGGAGCGCGGACGCGGCAGCCGGCGCGCAACCGCCATGATGCCGAGGCCGACAAGGCGCAGCGTCACCAGAACCAGCGCCGCGGCGACGAGATAATACAGCGCAATGCGCCGCTCCTCGGAGGCGGCCACCGCCAGCGCCGCCAGCGCCCCGATGGCCAGCGCGGTGAGCACGAGATAGGTGCGGCGCGGGCGGCGGCGCGCGGTCTCGATCTCGTCGCGGAACAGCGCCGACACCGGCACGTCATGCGACAGGCCGAGCGGCCACAGCGCGAAGGCGAGCGCGATCAGCGCGCCATAGGCCAGAGCGAGCGCCAGCGCCGCCGGCTGGAGGCTCGGCTCGATCGGCACCGGGAGCAGATGGCCGAAGGCGGCATTCGCCGCGAAGGGCAAGGCGGCCCCCACGACAAGCCCGATGGCGATGCCGATGGCGGCGATCAGCCCGACCTCGACGAGATAGATGGTGAATACCGTGCCGCCCGGCGCGCCCAGGCTCTTGAAGGTGGCGATGACGCCGCGCTTGGCGTCGAGATGGCTTTTCACCGCATTGGCAACGCCGACGCCGCCGACCAGCAGCGCGGTGAGCCCGACGAGAGTGAGATACTGGGTGAAGCGCCGGACATTGTCCTCCAGCCGCGGCGCGGCGGCCTCGCGGGTGCGCACCTCGAAGCCGGCCTGCGGCGCGCCCTGCTTCACCGTGTCGAGGAAGGGGTGGAGGCGGGCGGGATCGGTCAGCGCCACCCGGTAGTGCCAGCGCACCAGGCTGCCCGGCTGGAGCAGTTGCGAGGCGCGCAGCGCGTCGAGCGACACCATCAGGCGCGGGCCGAAACCGAGGCCGGTGGCGAGAGCGTCCGGCTCGCGTTCGATGAGGCCGGTGAGGCGCAGGGACACCGAGCCGAATTCGAACTGGTCGCCCGGCTTGATGCCGAGACGCTCGGCCAGCACGGGATCGGCGAGCGCGCCATAGGAGCCGTCGAGCTGCGCCAGCGCTTCGGCGAGCGGCTGCGGCGGAGCGATCTCCAGCGACCCGGCCATGGGATAGGCGCCGTCGACCGCCTTGGCCTCGACCAGCGTCGCGTTGAGGCTGTCGCCGCTGCCGGCCCGCGCCATGGCGCGCAGCGTGGCGATGGTGGAAACCCGCCCGCCGGCGGAAATCAGCGCCAGTTCCTGCGGCGTCGCCTCGCGCTGGACCAGGCTGAACGCCGCGTCGCCGCCGAGCAGCGTGACGCCCTGGCGCTCCAGCCCGTCGGTCAGCGCCCGCGAGAACGAGCCGACGCCGGCAATGGCCGCGACGCCAAGCGCGAGGCAGCCGAGGAACACGCCGAAGCCGCGCACCCCGCCGCGCAGCTCGCGCGCGGCGAAGCGCAGGGCCAGCGCGAAGCGGCCCGTGAAGCCGAGCGCGCCCTGCCGGGAACCGCCGGCGCGGGCGGAGGTGCTCGCCGCCAGCGTCATGCCGGCACTCCCGAAGCGGCCGGCTGGTCGATCTCGATATGGCCGGAGCGCAGCCGCACCGTGCGGTCGCAGCGCCGCGCCAGCGCCGCGTCATGGGTGACGATGACCAGCGTCGCCCCCCGCCGCGTCTGCGCGGCGAACAGGAGGTCCATGATCTGCCGGCCGGTCGCCTCGTCGAGATTGCCGGTCGGCTCGTCGGCGACGAGGATGCGCGGTTCCGGCGCCAGGGCGCGGGCCACCGCCACGCGCTGCTGCTCGCCGCCCGACAGCTGCGAGGGGTAATGGTCGAGCCGGTGGCCGAGGCCGACCGAGGTCAGCTCGGCGGCGGCGCGCTCGAAGGCGTCGGCCCGGCCGGCCAGTTCAAGCGGCACCGCGACATTCTCGATCGCGGTCATGGTCGGGATGAGGTGGAAGGCCTGGAACACGATGCCGACATGCCGGCCGCGAAAGCGCGCCAGCGCATCCTCGTCGAGACGGGTGAGTTCCTCGCCGGCCACGCTCACCGTGCCGGCATTGGCCTGCTCCAACCCGGCCAGCACCATGAGCAGGCTCGATTTGCCCGACCCCGACGGTCCGATGAGACCGACCGCCTCGCCTTGATCTATGGTAAGCGATACACCCCTGAGGATGTGAACACGCGCCGCGCCGGAGCCGAGGGAAAGCTCGACCTTGTCGAGGCGGATGGCGGGCGGGACGATCGGCAAGGTCTGGGAGTTCGACGGCATGTCTTCCTTAGCGTTCTTCGGCGACTGGCGCGGCCTGCTCGGCTTCCGGGCACCATATGGTGCAGTGCATACCGGGCGAAAGAGCACGCGCACGAACTGGCCGGCGCTGATCGCCCTCGCCATAGCGGGCCTGCTCGCCGCCTCGCTGCCCGCGCGGGCCGAGCCTTTGCGCCTCGTCGCCTTTGGCGACAGCCTCACGGCGGGTCTCGGCCTGCCGGCGGACCAGGCATTTCCGGCGAAGCTCCAGGCCGCGCTGAAGGCGCGGGGACACGATGTTTTGATCGAGAATGCCGGGGTTTCCGGCGACACGACCAGCGCCGGCCTCGCCCGGCTCGACTGGTCGGTGCCGCAGGGAACCGACGGGGTGATTCTCGAACTCGGCGCCAATGACGCGCTGCGCGGGCTCGATCCCGCCATCACCGAGAAGGCGCTCGATTCCCTGCTCGGCCGGCTGAAGGGCCGCGACATTCCGGTGCTGCTCGCCGGCATGCTGGCGCCGCCCAATCTGGGCCCGGCCTATGGCAGGCAGTTCAACGCGATCTATGGCCACCTCGCGGAGAAATATCAGGTGCCGCTCTACCCGTTCTTCCTCGACGGGGTCGCCGGCCAGCCGGGAATGAACCAGCCGGACGGCCTGCACCCCACCAGCGCCGGCGTCGACGTGATCGTCGGGAAGATGCTGCCGGCGGTCGAGGCCTTCGTCGAAAAGATCAAGGCCGGCAAGACAGGCTGACGCCGCCCACGCCTCGACAAGACAAGAATCGTTCGATATCGCTCGCCCCGGGGACGCAGCGAGGCTTTACCGTGACAGCCGCGCCGCGCATCGGGCGAACGGTATTTGATGAAGTACAGAAGCGAAATCGACGGCTTGCGGGCCGTCGCCGTCCTTCCTGTGATCCTGTTTCATGCAGGCGTCGGCCTCTTCAGCGGCGGTTTCGTCGGCGTCGACATCTTCTTCGTCATCTCGGGCTATCTGATCACCTCGATCCTCGTCGCCGATATCGAGCGCGGGGAATTCTCCATCCTGCGCTTCTACGAGCGGCGCGCCCGGCGCATCTGCCCGGCGCTGTTCCTCGTCATGGCGGCCTGCATCCCCTTCGCCTGGCTCTGGATGGGTCCGGACGAGATGCGCGACTTCGGGCGCAGCATCGTCTCCGTCGTGTTCTTCGTCTCCAACGTGCTGTTCTGGCGCGAGACCGGCTATTTCTCCGGCCCGGCGGAGTTGAAACCGCTGCTGCACACCTGGAGCCTGGCGGTCGAGGAACAATACTATCTGCTCGCGCCGATCTGCCTGTTCCTGCTCTGGCGCTACGGACGCAACGCGGTGTTCTGGGCGACGCTGGCCACGGCCGGGGCAAGCCTGGCGCTGAGCGAATGGGGCTGGCGCTTCGCCCCCAGCGCCAATTTCTACCTGACGCCGTTCCGCGTCTGGGAACTGCTCGCCGGCGCGCTGTGCGGCCTCGCCATGTCCGGGCGCACGCCGCTGGGCGCGCGCGTGCTGCGGCCCAATGAGGGGCTCGCCGCCCTCGGCCTCGGCCTGATCGTCTTCGCCATCTTCGGCTTCGACGCCACCACGCCGTTTCCCGGCCTCTATGCCCTCGCGCCGGTGGGCGGGGCCGGGCTCATCATCCTGTTCGCCCGCGAGGGCACCCTGGTGGCGCGGCTGCTGTCGCTGCGCGTGCTGGTGGGGATCGGGCTGATCAGCTACAGCGCCTATCTCTGGCATCAGCCGCTCCTCGCCTTCGCCCGCATCCGCAGCCTCGCGTCGCCGCCGGAGACGCTGATGCTGGCGCTGGCCGCGCTCTCACTGGTGCTCGCCTATTTCAGCTGGCGCTTCGTCGAGCAGCCGTTTCGGCGCGGCAAGGCGTCGCTGCTGCCCACCCGCCGCGCGGTCTTCGCCGCCAGCACCGCCGTCGGCACGCTGTTCGTCGCGCTCGGCGCCTTCGCCAGTCTCAGCGGCGGCATTCCCGGCCGCCTGGCCCAGCCGGCGCCCGGCAGCCGCGAGGCCGGACTGCTCGCCACGCTCAAGGGCAACGAACTCGGGCGGGAGTGCTGGGCGGATGTGCTGAAGGCCGGCGGGCCGCGCAAGAAGATCATCTGCCCGATCTTCGAGCCGGCGAACCCGGCGCGGCGCATCCTCGTCATCGGCGACAGCCACGCCCACACGCTGCTGCCGGCCTTCGCCGAAATCGGCAAGACCGACGCCGTCTCGTGGATGGGGCTCGCCAGCTGTCCGCCGGTGCTCGGCGTCACCTTCCGCCGCAACTTCTTCGGCACCGGCGTGTGCGAGACCTTCGCGCTCCAGCAATATGAGGCGGTGAAGGCGGGCGGGTACGACATCGTCGTCTTCGTGGTGGCGTGGTCGTTCCATGTCGGGCAGATGGAGCCCGCCCCGCCGCTGCTCGCCCCCATGCTCAAGGCCGGGGACGACACGCTGACGGACGACCCGCAGTCCATCTTCCGGTACTACGTTCTGGCGACCCTGCGGGCCTATGCCGATCTCGGCGTCACCCTCGTGCTAATCCCGCAGATCCCCTTTCAGCCGGCGCTGCCGGACAAGCTCGTCAGGCAGGCCGTCTATCTCGGCCAGACCGGCGGAGTTTCGCCGGAGCAGTTCACCAAGGCGATCGCCGAGACCTCGCCGACCGTCCAGGCGGATGCGACGATGAACGGCTTCACCCGCTCGGTGCTGGAAAAGGCGGCGACCGTGCCGGGCGTATGGCTGATTCCGCTCAGCGCCCCGTTCGAAAAGGACGGGCGCTATGTCTGGGGCGATGCCGACGGAAGCTATTATTTCGACAACAACCACCTGTCGCTTTACGGCACGCGCGCGATCGAAGGCGAGCTGACGGAAGGTTTCCGGCGGATCGAGGCGACCTTGCCGCCGCGCTAGAGCACGCGCCGATCAGGTTGTCTCAACCTGATCGGATCAGGCTCTAGGCGCGAGCGGGAGGCCGGCGGTCGCAGGCGACTTGCCGGCCCGGCGCGAGCCCCCTATCCTGATCTGCCCTGCCCCAATTCAATTGAAACATCGCCATGCATTATCGCCCGCTCGGCCGCACCGGCCTTGAGGTCAGTGCCATCTGTCTCGGCACCATGACCTATGGCCAGCAGAACACCGAAGCCGAAGGCCACGCGCAGCTCGACTACGCGCTCGATCGCGGCATCAACTTCATCGACACTGCCGAACTCTATTCGATCCCGCCCAAGCCGGAGACCCAGGGCTCGACCGAGCGCGTCATCGGCTCGTGGTTCAAGGCACGCGGCAACCGCGACAAGGTGATCCTCGCGACCAAGGTCTGCGGACTCTCCGAGATGACCTGGTTTCGCGACGACGGCGCGCCGGCGCGCCCGACCCGGGCGCAGATCTTCGAGGCGGTCGACAAGAGCCTGAAGCGGCTGCAGACCGACTATATCGACCTCTATCAGCTGCACTGGCCGGGCCGGCCGATTTCTGGCTTCGGTTCCAACCCCACCCGCTGGAAATCGGCGCCGGGCGAGGAGACGCCGATCGCCGAGACGCTGGACGCCTTCGGTGAATTGGTGAAGGCGGGCAAGGTGCGCCATATCGGCCTCTCCAATGAGAGTGCCTGGGGCACGATGCGCTTTCTCCACGAGGCCGAGCGCACGGGCGGCCCGCGCATCGCCTCGATCCAGAACGCGTACAACCTGCTGAACCGCACCTATGAGACCGCGCTCGCCGAGGTGAGCCTGCGCGAGGATGTCGGGCTGCTGGCCTATTCCCCGCTGGCGCAGGGCTTTCTCACCGGCAAGTACCAGAAGGGTGCCCGCCCGGCCGGGGCGCGCTCGACACTGTTCGACCGCGGCCAGCGCTACCAGAAGCCGGGCACGGAAGAGGCGATCGACGACTATCTCGCCATCGCCCGCGCGGCGGGGCTCGACCCTTCGCAGATGGCCATCGCCTTCTGCCTGTCGCGCGAATTCATGACATCGGTGATCATCGGCGCCACGACGATGGAGCAGCTCGCCACCGACATCGCCGCCATCGACATCGCGATCACGCCGGAACTGGAGGCGAAGATCGACGCGGTGCACCAGATGCGCGGCAACCCGGCGCCGTAGGCCGGACCGCCACCACCCGGCGGGGCGTCGTTCCCGCCGGCTACTTCTTCCCGCCGGGCTCCACGCCGTGGCGCGTCATCAGCGGCATCTGCGCCATGGCGAAGACCAGCGTCAGCGGCAGATAGCCGAAGGTCTTGAACGCCACCCAGGCATCGGTCGAGACGCTGCGCCAGACAATCTCGTTGACCACCGCCATGAGGATGAAGAACACGCCCCAGCGAATGGTGAGGACGCGCCAGCCTTCCGGCGTCAGCTCGAACACGTCGCCGAGCACATAGGGCAACAGCGGCTTCTTGACCGCGAGCCCGCCGAGCAGGGCGATGCCGAACAGCGCGTTCACCAGCGTCGGCTTCATCTTGATGAAGTGGTCGTCCTGCAGCACCAGCGTCAGCGTGCCGAACACCAGCACCACGCCGGCCGAAACCAGCGGCATGACGGCGATCTTGCGGGCGAGGACCCACATCACCGCCAGCGCTATGAGCGTCGCCAGCATGAAGGCGCCGGTGGCGACATAGATGCCCGCCTTGGCATTGGCGATGAAGAAGACGGCGAGCGGGCCCATCTCCAGCGCGAACTTGGTGGCCGGGTGCATGCGGCGCAGGCTGGTCTCGCCAGCCTTCGTCGTCTCGCTGGAAGTCATGGCTGCTCCTTCGTTCTCGGCAGCATATGGGGCGTCAGCCCTGCTTGGCGAGCTGCTTCAGCCAGCGCTTGGCCTGCGCCCGCACATTCTTCGGCGCGGTGCCGCCATAGGAGACGCGGCTCGCCACCGACTTCGTCACCGACAGCACGCCGAACACTTCCTTAGTGATGCGCGGCTCGATGCCCTGCATCTCGCCCAGCGGCAGCTTGTGCAGCGGGATGTTCCGGCCCGACGCCAGCGCGACGATGCGCCCGGTGACATGGTGCGCCTCGCGGAACGGCAGGCCGAGCACGCGCACCAGCCAGTCGGCAAGGTCGGTGGCGGTGGAATAGCCCGAGCCCGCCGCGTCCTTCATCTTCTTCTCGTCCGGCACCATGTCGCGCACCATGCCGGCGGTGGCCGCGATCATCAGCGACAGGGTGGACAGCGCATCGAACGCGCCTTCCTTGTCCTCCTGCATGTCCTTGGCATAGGCCAGCGCCAGGCCCTTCATCACCATCAGCAGGCCCGAGAAGGCGCCGGCAATGCGGCCGATCTTGGCGCGCACCAGTTCGGCCGCGTCCGGGTTGCGCTTCTGCGGCATGATCGAGGAGCCGGTGGTGAAGCGGTCGGAGAGCTTGAGCAGGCCGGTGAGCGGCGAGGTCCAGATGACGATCTCCTCGGCGAAGCGCGAGAGATGCATCGCCGCGATCGAGGCCGCCGCCAGCGTCTCCAGCACGAAGTCGCGGTCGGACACCGAATCGAGCGAGTTCGCCGTCGGCCGGTCGAAGCCGAGCGCCTTGGCGGTGGCGAAGCGGTCGATCGGGAAGGAGGTGCCGGCCAGCGCCGCCGCGCCGAGCGGGCACTCGTTGAGCCGCGCGCGCGCATCGCGGAACCGGCTGCGGTCGCGCCCGAGCATCTCGACATAGGCCATGAGATGGTGGCCGAGCGTCACCGGCTGGGCGGTCTGCAAATGGGTGAAGCCCGGCATCACCGTGGCGGAATGGATGAGCGCCTTCTCCACCAGCGCCTGCTGCAGGTCGCGCAGCTGGACATCCAGCGTGTCGATGGTGTCGCGGACATAGAGCCGGAAGTCGGTCGCCACCTGGTCGTTGCGCGAGCGCGCGGTGTGCAGCCGCCCTGCCGCCGGGCCGAGCAGCGCGGCGAGGCGCGACTCCACGTTCATGTGGATGTCCTCAAGCGCGCGCTGGAACACGAAGTCGCCGCGTTCGATCTCTGACAGGATCGTGTCTAGACCAGCGACGATCTTTTCGGCATCAGCCTTGTCGATGATCCCCTTGGCCGCCAGCATCGAGGCATGCGCCTTCGACCCCGCAATGTCCTGCGCATATAGGCGCTGGTCGAAACCGATGGAGGCGTTTATCTCCTCCATGATCGCGTCGGGGCCCGTCTCGAACCGGCCACCCCACATCTTGTTGCTCATGTTAGACTTTTCTCCGCGAGGACGGTCATGACCGAACGACCTGAGGATGCGACGCCGCCCGAAAAGCCGGGCAAGGCGCGGTCCAGCGGCCGGTTCGCCCTCATCGTGGCGGCCGCGCTGGTGCTCGGCGCCGCTGCCGGGCTGGCAGGCGTATACGGGATCGGAGGCGGCCCGCGCAACGTCGTTGCGCGCGCGCCGGCTCCCGCCGTGCCCGAAACCGGCGGCGACGCCGCCTGCACCGCCGCCAGCGAGACCGGCCGGCGCATCGGCGACCTCGCCAAGGGCGAGCTCGTCGCCTTCGCGCCGACGCTGAAGCCGACCCGCATTCCCGACCTCGCCTTCCTCGATCCCGAGGGCAAGCCGATGCGGCTGTCGCAGGTCGGCGGCGACGGGCTCAAGCTCGTCAACATCTGGGCGACCTGGTGCGTGCCGTGCCGCAAGGAAATGCCCGCGCTCGACGCCCTCCAGGCCGCGCTCGGCAGCAAGGGCGGCGACGGCAAGGGCGACGGCGGCAAGCCGGGTTTCGAGGTGGTGACGATCAATATCGACCAGCGCAACCCCGACAAGCCGAAGACCTTCATGCAGGAGACCGGGATCGCCAACCTCGCGCTCTACACCGACCCCAAGGCGCAGGCCTTCCAGGATCTGCGCGCGGTCGGGCGCGGCTTCGGCCTGCCGACCACCATGCTGATCGACGCGCAGGGCTGCGAGATCGGCCATATCGCCGGTCCCGCCGAATGGGCGAGCCCGGACGCCATCGCGCTGATCAGGGCGGCGCTCGCCGACGGCGCGCCGACGCAGTGAGCCGGCCTTTTCCACGCGTCCTCCCGGAAGAACCGCCGGCCACGTTCGGGACCGTTGGAGGGCTTGCGGAAGCCTCACGCGATCCCGTCTCCGCCCTGCAGGTCGTCCGGAAGGGCCGCGGAGATGGCGGCTCCGCCGTCTGAAACGGGTGGCACTTTCGTTGCGGAAGGACTATGTGGCGGCTCCCACGCGTTGCAGGAGCCTGAAAATGTCCGCCTCCGAGCCCGCCACCCCTTCCGGGCTCGCCCGTCCCGCCACAGGCCCGGTGCCGATGGCAACCGGGGACTGGGGCGCTCTGGTCCTGCTCTCGCTGATCTGGGGCGGCTCGTTCTTCTTCGGCAAGGTGGCGGTGCAGGAGATTCCCCCGCTGACCATGGTGTTCGGCCGGGTCGCCATCGGCGCCTGCGCACTGTTCGTCATCGCCCGCATGAGCGGCGTGAGCATCCGGCTCGACCGCACGCTCGCCGGCGAATTCCTGTTCATGTCGGTCATCGCCAACATCATCCCGTTCGGGCTGATCGCCTGGTCGCAGCAGCACATTCCCTCGGGGCTGTCCTCGATCCTCAATGCCGCGACGCCGCTGTTCACCGTGCTGGTGGCGCAGACCTTCACCCGCGACGAGAAATTCACCGCCGGCAAGCTCACCGGCGTGCTGCTCGGCTTTGCCGGCGTGGCGCTGATGATGGGGCCGGCCCTGCTCGGCCAGATCGGCGGACATCATCTGCCGGCGCAGCTCGCCGCCATCGGCGCCACGGTGTCCTACGGCTTCGCCGCCGTCTATGGAAGGCGCTTCCGCCGCCTGCCCTCGCTCGCCGTCGCCCTGCTGCAACTCGCCGCGTCGAGCGTGCTGCTGGCACCGATCGCGCTCGCCATTGATCGCCCCTGGCAACTGCCGGCGCTCTCGCCGCATGTGATCGGCGCGCTGCTGGGGCTCGGCGTGCTCTCCACCGGCATCGCCTATATCCTGTTTTTCCGCATCCTGTCGCGCAACGGCGCCACCAACATCTCGCTGGTCACCTTCCTGGTGCCGGTGAGCGCGATCCTGCTCGGCGCGCTGTTCCTCGGCGAGGCGCTGGAGCCGCGCGAACTCGCCGGCTTCCTGGTCATCGCGCTGGGCCTGGCGGCGATCGACGGCCGGCCGGCGCGGTGGATCGGGCGAATGGCGCGGTAGCAGGCTGGCTGCTCCTGAAGCCGTCATCCCGGACGGCCAACGGCCGATCCGGGATCGCGAGCCGTGCTCGAATAGGAAACCTAGCCCGTCTCTATCGAGCGGCGCACCTCCGGCTAATGAGCGCAGACGTCTCTACAGAAAAGTGTCATCCTAGCTGTCGGAGGCGGCTAAGTGTAACTGCGCAACACAAAGCGCAATAGTACTGCGACCTCACTGAAGACATCTAGATCACACGCATATGCTGGAATTATCAACGTGAACAACACCATTGATAGTTTTGGGCGGCTATACGTCTCTCTGACAGAAGCCAAGTCTCTCATCGACTATGGCTCTCGTCGCTTCAATCCGTTCGGCTTTTCGTTCGATTCTAGACCAGATACTCTCCAAGAACCCAACGAACAATGGGAAGATGACATTAAACGACAACACTATGAAAATCGCGAAAAATATAAACTTTACCTTTCCAATAAGTACGGCAATGCGAATCTTGATGTTATAATTAATAATGTTAATGATTTAGGGATAAAAAATTTTTCCCTAATCTCATATCACAATGAGTTCTTTCAGCAGTGTCGAGATTCATTCATCATCGGCGCATATTATCCAGCACTCGTCTCCGCTTGCGCTCTAGGAGAACGGATAATTAATCATCTGATTGTTGATCTGCGCGAATTTTATTCGTCATCGAAATTTTATCAAAAGGTACACAGTAAAAGCTCATTCGACAACTGGATAAAATCAATAGAGATTCTCAATGATTGGGGAGTATTGATCAATGACGTTCCTGAATTATTTCAAGAGCTTTCGCAGATAAGGCATAGATCTGTTCATTTTAATCCAAGCACTTATAAATCAGTCCGAACTGACGCTCTAACTTCTCTAACTTTAATGAACAAAATAACATCGAAGCAATTCGGCGTCTTTGGTGGGCAGCCTTGGTATATCGAGGGAACGTCGGGAGCTCAGTTTATAAAGAAAGAATACGAGGAAAATCCGTTTGTGAAAACCTACATCCTTCCCATATCGGGGTTCGTTGGCCCAGAATATGGAATGAACTATGATTCAGATTTTGGATGGCAACATCTCGATTATTCCAGATACTATCAATCTTCGCTTTCAGATACTGAATTCGCGCGTGCATACCGAGAACGAGACCCCAGCAAAGTTGTCTCTATCGAGATGATACAGAAGAAAAATAACCGATAAGCCCCGCCTCTACCTCGTCGGCACCGGCTTCTCGCCGCGGTAGTCGTAGAAGCCGCGCTGGGTCTTGCGGCCCAGCCAGCCGGCCTCGACATATTTCACCAGCAGCGGGCACGG
This sequence comes from Ancylobacter sp. VNQ12, assembly GCF_049445835.1. Lineage (NCBI taxonomy): Bacteria > Pseudomonadati > Pseudomonadota > Alphaproteobacteria > Hyphomicrobiales > Xanthobacteraceae > Ancylobacter > Ancylobacter sp. VNQ12. The sequence continues at coordinate 165,898 of NZ_JBMSDU010000011.1, forward strand.
CCGGTACTTCGAATCGGCCAGTCCCTCATGCAGCACCTGCATGATGGACAGGCACGTATCCAGCCCGATGAAGTCGGCGAGCTGGAGCGGGCCCATCGGATGGTTGGCCCCGAGCCGCATCGCGGTGTCGATGGCGTCCACCGAGCCGACACCCTCATAAAGCGTGTAGATCGCCTCGTTGATCATCGGCAGCAGGATGCGGTTGACCATGAAGGCGGGGAAATCCTCCGACACCGCATAGGTCTTGCCGAGCCGGGTGACGAAGCCCTTGGAAAGCTCGAAGGTCTCGTCCTCGGTGGCGATGCCGCGCACCAGCTCGACGAGCTGCATCAGCGGCACCGGATTCATGAAGTGAATGCCGATGAAGCGCTCCGGCCGGTCGGTCGAGGCGGCGAGCCGGGTGATCGAGATCGACGAGGTGTTGGTGGCGAGGATCGCCTCCGGCTTCAGATAGGGGCAGACGGCGGAGAAGATCTTGCGCTTGATCTCCTCCTTCTCGACCGCCGCCTCGATGACGAGGTCGACCTCGGCGAGATCGGCCGTCTGGTCGGTGCCGTGGATGCGGCCGAGCGCGGCCTGCTTTTCCTCGTCGGAATACAGCCCCTTGCTTACCTGCCGGGACATGTTGCCATTGATGGTGGCGAGGCCCGACCGGATGCGGTCGCTTTCGAGGTCGTTGAGGACGACGTCATAGCCGGCCAGCGAGCAGACATGCGCGATGCCGTTGCCCATCTGTCCGGCGCCGATGATACCGACGCGCTTGATCTCGAAAGCCATGGTTACGCTGCCCTGCCCTGCTGACGGCTGTCTGGTATGCAGTATAGAGCCCCGTCAGGGTTTTTGCTTCTGAATTTCGGTGGTGATCTCGGGGGCGAGGGCGAAGAGGTCGCCGACCAGGCCGAAATCGGCGACGGCGAAGATCGGCGCTTCCTCGTCCTTGTTCACCGCCACGAT